>JAUNPO010000018.1 GCA_030536665.1 Pseudomonadota bacterium | reverse complement strand
GGCAGGATGTCTTGAAATATTCCGGTATCTGGGTTGATATGTTCAAACGCATTGGCCGCTGGGTTGATTTCAACCATGATTACAAGACCATGGACTTGCCGTTTATGGAAAGTGTCATCTGCAATTTCAAGCAGCTTTATGACAAAGGCCTGGTTTACGAAGACTATCGCGTCCTGCCTTATTCATGGGCGGCAGAAACGCCGTTGTCAAACTTTGAAGTTAATCAGGGCTATCAGGATAAGACCGACAATGCCATTACCGTCATGTTTAAACTGGAAAACGGCATGAACGCTCTGGTCTGGACAACCACGCCGTGGACTTTGCCGTCAAACTTAATGCTGGCCGTCGGCTTGGATATCGACTATGCCGTTATGGAAGAAAACGGCCAGAAATATGTCCTGGCGCAGGCGTTGCTCGGCCGCTATAAAAAGCAGCTTGAACAGGCAACGCAGGTCGGAACGCTCAAGGGCAAAGACTTGGTCGGGATGTCTTATGAACCGATGTTCCCCTATTTCAAACACCTGAAAGAAAAGGGCGCGTTTAAAGTTCTGAGCGGCGAGTTTGTTTCTACCGAAGACGGTACCGGTATTGTTCATATTGCGCCGGGCTTTGGTCAGGACGACTTTGACGCATGCCGTGCTTATGATGAGAATTTTCCTGTTGTCTGCCCGGTTGACGAAGCCGGAAAATTTACCGCTGAAGTTCCCGATTATCAGGGCAAGCAGGTTTTTGAAACCAATGAGCCGATTATGCAGCTATTGAAAGAAAAGGGGCTGTTGGTAAAGAAAGAACAATATACCCACTCTTATCCTTTCTGCTGGCGCACGGATACGCCGTTGATTTATAAGGCAATGTCTTCATGGTTTGTCAAAGTGACGGATTTCCGTGATGATATGGTGAAAAATAATCAGCAGATTAACTGGGTGCCGGAACATATTAAAGACGGCCGCTTCGGAAAATGGCTTGAGGGCGCACGCGACTGGTCGATTTCCCGCAATCGCTTCTGGGGAACGCCGATTCCGGTATGGAAGTCAGACAATCCTAAATTCCCGCGTATTGATGTTTTTGGTTCTATCGCCGAAATCAGGGAAAAAACCGGCTTTGATGTAACCAATCTGCACAAACCCTACATTGATGACGTGGTTTATCCCAATCCGGATGATCCGTCCGGCCAAACAATGATGCGTCGTGTCGGCGATGTCTTTGACTGCTGGTTTGAATCCGGTTCCATGCCCTATGCCCAGATTCATTATCCGTTTGAAAACAAAGAATGGTTTGAAAATCATTTTCCGGCTGATTTCATTGTTGAAGCCATGGATCAGACCCGTGGTTGGTTCTATACACTTACCGTGTTGTCAACCGCACTGCATAACAAACCTGCGTTTAAAAACTGTATTTGCACCGGCTTGCTGATGGCAGAGGGCGGGCAGAAATTGTCCAAACGCCTGAAAAATTATCCGGACCCGAATGAAGTTTTGGACAGCATCGGTTCAGACGCTTTGCGTTGGTTCCTGGTGTCTTCTCCGGTTTTGAAAGGCGGCAATCTGGCCGTTGACAAAGAGGGAAAAGAAATTGCCAAGGCTTCCCGCGTTGCGCAGATTCCGCTATGGAATGCCTTTTATTTCTTCACGCTCTATGCTAATGCCGAAGAATATAAAGCCAAGGAAATCACCTCTTCATCCGAGGCGATTGACAATTACATCCTTTCAAAATTGAAGCATCTGCGGGATACGGTCAAATCCGGTATTGAAACTTATGATGTTGCCGTAGCCACCAATGAGATTGCCGCATTTATGGAAGTGCTGAACAACTGGTACATCCGCCGCACGCGCGACCGTTTCTGGGAAGGCGATGCGCTGGCTTTTGACACGCTTTATACCGTTTTGGTAAATGTTGCCAAGATTATTGCGCCGTTAATGCCTTTTGTCAGCGAATATGTCTTCAAAACCCTGACCGGTGAAGAATCAGTCCATTTGGCGGATTATCCGTCGTTGTCAGAAATCGCCTATGACGCGGCGCTGGTTGAACAGATGGATTTTGTTCAGGATTTGTGCTCAACGGCCAAATTTATCCGTGAGGAAAAGAACCTCCGCAACCGTTTGCCGCTGGCCAGCCTGACGGTTATCGGTGCGGAACTCAGCCCCGCTTATCAGGATATCGTCAAGGATGAACTGAACGTCAAGGAAGTGAAGTTTGACAATAATCTGGACAACTACGCCGCCAAAAAGGTTTACCTTTATACGCCGTTGCTGGGCAAAACCCTGGGTAAGGAAATGGGCGCGGTTATGGGCGCCTATAAACAGGGAAAATGGGAACTGAATACTGACGGTACATTGAACATTGCCGGACAAAATCTGGGCAAAGACCTGTTTGAAGTCCGTTTGGAAATGAAAGACGGCGTTGCCGGAAAATCCTTTGCCGAAAACAAGGCGGTTGTCACTTTGGATACCAATGTGACGGATGAATTAAAACGCGAGGGAATGGCGCGCGATTTTGTCCGTCTGGTTCAGACAATGCGTAAAGACAAGGACTTTAACATCTCTGACCGCATTGAGCTTTGTTATGCGACAGAAAACGCTGAACTGGCAAAAGCTTTGGAAGATAACCAAACTTACATTGCCGAACAGGTTCTGGCGGTTAAGATTGACAATAACTGTGTTGACGGAACCGAGGCTGATATTGAGGGCATAAAGCTTGTCTTTGACGCCAAAGTCAGCAATGCCAAAGTCGCCTAAAAGACAACGGTACGTAAAAAAGGAGGGGATCCCCTCCTTTTTTCTTGCCCGGAACATTCATTAATAAAATATTATGAAAATTTTGTTACAATCAAAAATAAAAATAGACAAAATACGAAAATAATGCTATATTGTCTAATATAGAATAAAAGTTGCCTATGGAGACGGGTATGGAATACGAATTTAAAGAGTTTATGGAAAACGTTTACGGTGATGGTTCTTATGAAAAGCACTATGTAAAAGGTCCTGCCGAAGAAAAAGAGCGTTTTGAACGCCAGTATCAGGCTCTGAGAGAAAAGAAAATTAAAGACTTTATGGAAAAGAGCTATGGCGAAGGTTCGTATGACAAGCATTATGTAAAGGGCCCGCAGGAAGAAAAGGACCGCTTCACAATGCAATATGATGCCCTGCAGGATAAAGCTTTTAAAGAATTTATGGAACAAACCTATGGTGATGGCGCTTATGAACGGCACTATGTAAACGGTCCGGCAGAGGAAAAAGAGCGTTTTGAACGTCAATTTTTTGCACGGCAAAAAAAAGCAGAAAATGAGCAAAACAATGAGAATAATGATGTTCATGAACCGGAAAAAGATGCTCAGGCTCCTGAAGAAAAGCAGACAGAAACGACGATAAACCAGTCAGAAGAAATTGAAACCCCGGAAGCGGTCAATATCGATAATTCTCATGCTGACGAGCCGGAATGGAAAAAAATGCGCCGCGAGGCATGGGAAAAATATGCGGCGGACAATCAACAGGAATTCAAACTCTTATCAGAAGACAAAGCACCTGATTTGTCTATGTCAGTCGGTGATACGCCGATTAAATATGCCGATGAACACAATGTCACCATGGGCAATGGCGAATATGCCAAATTCCTGAAAGCCGTTGAGATTGAAAAAAATGCCAAAACCGATGTTATTAATTTCGGTAAGATTGAAAGCGAAGAATACAAGGCAAAATTAGCTGCGGCCTGTATTCAAATGGGTATGAGAATGAAAAACGGCCCGAAATCCATTGACTTGTCCCTTGACTGCTTCAAAGATTTGGATGATGCCACAAAGGCCAAGATTGAAGCTTATAACCAGAAACAGGCTGAAAAGGAAAATAGCGGCAATCAGCAGGACGGCGATAAATATAAAAAGCTTTTTGATGACAAGATAAAAGAGTTTTCCGATAAAAAGGAAAAAGGTGAAAGCTTGGATTTCAGCCAAATTAAAGATCCTGCCGAACGGGTTGTTGCTTATGCTGCCGCTAAAGAGAGCAAGCTGAAAATCGAAAATTTAAGCAATTATGAAAAGTTGGTAGATAGTAAACTTGATGATAAAGCCAAAGCCGAAGTTGCCGCCGCCCGAGCCGCTTTGCCTGAAAACAGTCAAAATCATCTGAAAGCCCGTGAAATTTGGGAACAAAAGCTGGTAGAGATTAAAGGGCGCCTGAAAAATAAAGAGCAAAAACGTGGGCAGTATCATGATAAAGACGGAAATCTTGTTGACTCTAAGTTAAGCGTTCATGACAAAGACGGAAAACTATTGCAAAATGTTGAGCGCAATAAAGTTGAGTATAAGATTGAAACTCAGGAAAATGGCCAGAAGAAAAAAACTTATGAACGTGATGATGCAGGACTGTTTAAGCTCCGGCAGCAACGAGATAATGACGGCAGATAATTTCCACATTTTAAGCCCGGTTTTCCGGGCTTTTTTATACAATATTACAGATTTGTTAAATAATATATTTTATACTCGTCTTATCAAATAGACCTTGAAAATCTGAGCATGACGGAGTTGGCGCAATTAAGCCAGCACGTTAATTCCGGAAATTTCCCTGTAGCGCAGCGGCAGAAAGTGGAAGCTTTAGTCTGGCGCAAAATTAAATCCGTCGCCGACCGTGCCTCAAAACTCGATCCTCAGAATAAAGAAGAACTTCAGGCATTTCAGTCAATGTTAGAGGGATTGCCCTTGGCTTATCGTATGGAAACCGGTGGCTTTCTGCCGACGGTTAAAAGCGCGGAAACCCGTTTGTATCGCGCTCAAAACGGTATTGATGACCGCACCGTGACCGAGAAAGCCAAAGATAACGTAAATCAGTTCGGCAGTAATCTGCATGAAGCTTACAGCCAAATGTATGACCGTGTAGATGATAAAGTTAACGCCTGGGTCAACACGGCCGGTGAAAAAATTGAAGCATTCGAAAACGGCGTGAAAAACGCTCCGAAAAAATTAAAACACAATGCACAGGTCGGACACCGTTTTATGCGCTTGGCCGCTAATAAAACGAAAAACCAGAGCAAAAACTGGCTTAAGGCCAAACATCAGGGATACAGCGAGTGGTATGACCGTATGGATGACAAACTCAATGCCTGGGTTGATAAAGCCGGGCAGAAAATTGAAGCTTTTGAAAACGGTGTGAAAAACGCCCCGAAAAAGGCCGCGGCAAAATTAAAACATAATGCACAGGTCGGACGCCGTTTCATGCGCTTGGCCGCTAATAAAACGAAAAACCAGAGCAAAAACTGGCTTAAGGCCAAACATCAGGGATACAGCGAGTGGTATGACCGTATGGATGACAAACTCAATGCCTGGGTTGATAAAGCCGGGCAGAAAATTGAAGCTTTTGAAAACGGCGTGCGTGCAATTCCGGGAATGATAAAAGACCGTATTGTCGAAGGGTATGAACGAGGCAAGGAAGCTTATCTCAAAGCTCAGGAAGCGCAGCGTAAACGTGATGAGTTGAGACGTCAGCGCCGCAGGGAACAAGTAGCCAAATTAAAACACAATGCCAAATTGGGCTATCGTTTTATGCGCATGGCCGCTAATAAAACAAAAAACCAGAGTAAAAACTGGATTAAGAACAAAAAGCAGGGCTATGACCAGTGGGTTGACCGTATGGATGATAAGCTTAATGCTTGGGTTGATAAAGCCGGAAAGAAAATAGAAGCTTTTGAAAAAGGTCTGGATAAAGGGATTGATAAAGCCGCGGCAGGGATGTCCAAAGCGGTTAAAACAACAGGAATGGCCGTTGCCGCTGCCGGAGCTTACGGATTTAAACAAATGAAACGCGGCTGGCAGAAAATGGGAAATGTCATTAACGGTATAAAATTGCCGAGCGTTAAAGGGCGTGCCGGAGAAAAAGGCTCCGCACTCGATTTGGCAAATGGCGATTTGTCAAAATTAAAACCGGAACAGATTAAAAATGTATATAACGAATTAAAACAACATCGGGATAAGCCGCGCGGCGATAAATATGGCGATGCTTATTATAAAGTTTCAGCCTATTCAACAGAGCTGTTGAATGAAATCAAAGCCAAAGGGGCGGGTGCTATTACCGATGACAATGCCGGAAAAGTTGCCGCTTGGTTGGAGGTTAACAAGAATATTCAACAGGAAGTCAATAAAAATCGCGCTAAGGAAAATGAAAACCGTAATGCCGAAATTGAAGGTTTCCTGAAAAAACGCCAGCCTCAGGAAAAAGAAGAAAAATCTGCCGAACAAAGCAAACCGGCTAAAATGCATCAGTCCGGGCTTGCCGCCGAATATGAAGATTTTGCCAATTCCATGGGCAAAAAGGTTGATGCAGCATTCCTGCGGGACTGCCGGGAAGGAAAGTATAAAAATGATTTTGAACAGTTTGTTACGGCGCAGCGTGAAAAATACGGTCCTAAAAAACAGCCGGAATCTGCCGCAAATACTCAAGTGCCGGAGCCTCGGACCGCTGAAACGCGGACAACTGAGGCTGCCGCTAAACCTAAAGATATGTATGAGGGCTTAAACCTCTCAGACGCTCAGAAAAAGACGATTGACGGCGAGTTCAATCAGCTGAAAGATGTCTATGATAATCCGGACAAATGGAATTTGGCTGATAGCAAAAATAAGGATATTGTCCTGAATACCTACAAAGAAAGCCTCAAACAGCAGGGGCTGGATGACAATCAGGTGCGTGAACTTATGTCGCGCCAGCGTGAAAGCGTAAAGGACAATCCGCAATATCAGGATATGTTCCGCGCTGACAGCGCAAAGCGCGATGCCGCGAAAGAAAGGGTCGGTTTGAATGACGCCGAAAACAATACCGGTGTGGACCGCCTGGCGGAAAAAGCAAGAACCATACAGGAAAAACGCGGTGTTGTCGAACCGAAAAAATCAAAGGTTATTCACATGGACACCAGCCGCCAGCAGCAGGATACATCCAAAAAAGATACAAAAATTATTGAGATGTATAGTCAGCAACAGGAAAGGGCTTAAGCCAATTCTTTGCGGATATAGCGTTGTGTCAGGCCGATTCTTGATAATATTTCATAGCTGATTGTTCCGGCATCTCTGGCCATATCGTCCAGCGTATAAAAATCAGCCGCCAAATATGCCATCGTCCCGTAATCAATATTGGGTATATCTGTAATGTCACAAATGATGTTGTCCATTGATATCCGACCGATAATCCGTGCTTCGTAAAGCTTTTCGCCTTGCGGAAAGAAAACCTTGCCGACATTGGACAGAGAACGGGGAATACCGTCGCCGTATCCGATTGAAACAATGGCGATTCGCCTGTTGCTGTTTGCCCGGTATGTTGCCGAGTAGCCGACAAAATCCCCTTTGGGAAGATGAGCTGTCTGCAAAACCGGCGCTTTTACCGTCACAACGTTTTTCATCTGGTTTTCCCGATACGGCGCCGTGTTTATTCCGTAAAGCGCCGCGCCGAGGCGAACCATGTCAAACTGAAAATCCTTGCCGAGAAAAGTGCCGTCAGAGGCGGATAAAGAAGCCGGCAGATGAGGAAAATAAACACTTTTCAGGCGTTTGAAATTATTAAGCTGATGCTCGTTCATAAAGTGGTCTTTTTCATCGCCGCAGGCCAAATGCGACATAACCCAGGAAAACTCGCCTTTGTCGGCATCTGAAAGCTGCTGCAGCTCTTCTTCTCTGAAACCGAGACGATTCAGCCCCGTTTCGATATTAATCATCGGGCGAATGCCGTCAATGCGGTTTTCCTGCCACAAACGCAGCATTTTTAAGGAACTGATAACCGGAATGAGATTGGCTTTTTTGAAACTGTCCAACCCGTCTTCGCCGATTCCCTGAAGAACAAAAATATTTGCCTCCGCAGCCAGCGGGCGGATTTTTTCTCCCTCAATGGCATGAGCGACAAAAAAATTACGGCACCCGGCTTCTTCATAAAGCTTTTTGACTACATTTTCCGCGCCCAGACTGTAGGCCTCGTCTTTAACGACCGCTGCGGCAAGCGCCTGTGGAGCGATTTTGTGCAGAGTGTTATAGTTGTCCAGTAAATTATTCCAGTTAATTTCTAAAACAGGTCTTGTCAAAATGCTCATAACTGCCTAAACTCTTTCAACGAACTACTCAGGGATTTTATTAGCATGAAGTTTATCGACACCCACATTCATTTGCAAGACTATAACATAAAATATACAACGGATATTATTGAAACGGCGCAGGCAAAAGGCGTAGAAAAGTTTATCTGCGTCGGAACGTCCCCGGAGGACTGGGAAAAGGTGGCGGCACAGGCGGAGCGCCGGCCGGAAAAAATTATCCCTGCCTTTGGGCTGCATCCGTGGCATATTGCCAAAGCGCCGGAAAACTGGGCTGAAATTCTTGAAGCTTATCTGCAAAAATATCCCGGAGCGCTTGTCGGAGAATGCGGTCTGGACGGTTATAAAAATCAGTCGCCGGAACCGCAGAACGCCATCTTTCAAAAACAGCTTGACTTGGCGGCACAGTATAACCGCCCGGTCTTGATACATGCCGTCAAATGTCAGGATGATTTGGAAAAATACTGGAAAAAGCTTCCCCCGCGGTGCGTCTTTCATTCTTACAACGGTAAAAGGGAACTTCTGAAAAAGATATTGGCGTCCGGCGCTTATGTTTCTTTTTCTTTTTCCGTTTTACAAAACCGGGATTGTGAAGAACTGGTGAAAATGGTGCCGGATGACAAAATCCTCATCGAAACCGACGGGCCGTATCAGTCCCCCGTCCCGCACACGGAAACCCTGCCGGAACAACTGCCCGAACTGGCATTGATTCTTGCCGGCCTGAGGGAAGAAAGCGAAAGCCGGTTTGCCGAGCAGACTTACCGTAATTCCGAAAGGCTGATAAATGGCCGCGACAGATAGATTTATGCGCACCCGGGCTTTGCTGGGGGAGGAAAAAATGTCCTGCCTGCAGCAGGCTTCGGTCATGATAATCGGTTTGGGCGCGGTTGGCGGCTATGCCCTTGAGGCGCTTGCCCGGGCAGGAATAGGGAATTTGACCCTGGTTGATTTTGATGTCTTTGACGAAACCAACATCAATCGTCAGATTTTGGCATTGGATTCGACTGTCGGCCGTCAAAAAACCGCCGTTGCCGCCGAACGGGTAAAAGACATTAATCCTGATTGCCGCGTAACGCTCAAAAATATGTTTGTCAACGGCGATACGCTGCCGCAGGTGTTCAGTGAACCGGTTGATTTTGTCGTCGATGCGATAGATGCCCTCAATCCGAAATGCAATCTGATGGAATATTTGTATACTCGCCGGATTCCGTTTATTTCATCAATGGGAGCGGCCTTAAAGTCGGATACGTCAAAAATATTTTATGGCCGCCTTAGCCAAACTAAAAACTGTGCGTTGGCTAAGTTTGTCCGTAAACGTTTGAAGCGCCGGAATGTTGATATTTCAAAAATTAACTGCGTTTCGTCAACCGAAGTGCCGGACATTCCCGAAACCGCCCTGTTTGAAACGGAAGATGCCGTGACGGAAAATGGGCGCATCCGCAAAACCATGGGGTCTTTGCCGACCATTACCGCGATTTTTGGGTTAATGATTGCGAATGAGGTCATAAAATTTCTGGCAGAGAAGAAAAACGGAGATGAATAATATGGAAAAAGTTCAAAAAACGCTGCGGTTGCATTTGGCGATTTTCGGCAGAGTCAATGCCGGAAAATCAAGTTTTCTGAATTTGGTTGCCGGCCAGAATATCGCTATAACTTCGGATGTTGCCGGCACAACTACGGATATTGTCGAAAAAAGTCAGGAACTGATTCCTTTGGGGCCGGTTGTCTGGATGGATACGGCAGGTTTTGGTGATGAAACGCCGCTCGGCCGGCAGCGGATGGAAAAAAGCCTCAAAGCCTTGGATAAGGCAGATGTTGTCGTGCTCGTCTGCGCCGGAAATAATATCGGAGCGGAAGAACAGGAAATTATCGCCACCTGTAAAAAACGCCGGCTGCCGATGATTAAAATATTCAACAAAGCGGACATCCTGCCCCATGACGGCGACGGCATTCCGGTCAATTCTCTGGATATGGAGAGCCGCGACAAAGTTTTGAATCTTTTTAAGGAAGAACTGTTAAAAAAAACGCCGCCGGGATTTTTTGATACGCTGCCGTTGATAAGTGATTTAGTGTCACCTCATTCAACGGTAATTCTGGTTATCCCGATTGATGAACAGGCACCAAAGGCAAGACTGCTGCCGTTACAGGTTCATGTTATCCGCGATTGTCTGGATCATGCCTGTACGGTTCTGTCCGTCAAAGACAGCGAATATGCTGAAGCTTTGGCGGCGTTGAAACAAAAGCCCGGTCTGGTTATTACCGATTCCAGCGTTGTGGATATGGTTACGGCTCTGACGCCGGAAGATATTCCCTGCACGACTTTTTCAATCCTTTTTGCGCGGATGAAAGGAGATTTGCCTAGGTTTGCCCAAGGGGCGAAAGCCATCCGCAGCCTACAGGATGGCGATAAGGTGCTTATGGCGGAATCCTGCACGCATCATGCCGCTAAAAATGATATCGGCACAGTTAAAATTCCCCGGTTGCTGCAAAAGGTTACCGGAAAAAATTTGAATATTTCTCATGTTGCAGGTTGTGATTTTCCCAATGATTTGGCTTCATATCGCTTAGTAATTCAGTGCGGCGGCTGTATGACAACCCGGCGGGAAATGTTGTCCCGTATCCGAAAATGTGAAGAAGCCGGGGTGGCGATAACCAATTACGGCGTTTGCATTTCTGAATTGCAGGGTGTGCTAAATCGCGTCATAAAACCTTTCGGGATTAATTAGATATTGACTTTTTCCCGGCGAGGAATAAAGTACGTTTTGTCAAAATATTACTATAACCCTATAATTTTTTTGTATTATGAAACTTTTTAAAGACATGAATGTGGACGGTTTGAAGTCATTCATCCCCGAAGCAGAGATTATGACACTTTTGTCAACGCGGATTAATGATAAAATCATGGTTCGCGACATTCTCGACAAATCTTTATCACTGCAACGTCTTGAGCCAAAGGAAATGGCGGTGCTGTTGAATGCGGATGATCCGGAAATCATTGCGGAAATCAAAGAAGGTGCGCATCGTTTGAAACAGGATGTCTACGGCAAACGTATTGTCTTGTTTGCGCCGCTTTATGTCGGCAATATGTGTATCAACAACTGTGCTTACTGCGGTTTGCGCTGTTCCAACCGGGATATTATGCGGACAACATTGAGCCGGGACGCTTTGGTGCAGGAAGTTTACCGTCTGGAAGACAAAGGGCATAAGCGCCTGATTTTGGTTTATGGTGAACATCCTGCCTATAACGAAGATTTCATCGCCGAGTCTGTACGGACAGTTTATGGCGTTAAAAATGGCAAAGGCGCGATACGCCGGGTCAATATTAATGCTGCGCCGCTTGATGTTGATGGCTATAAAACGGTTAAGGCAGCCGGTATCGGTACTTATCAGATTTTTCAGGAAACCTATCATGAAGCAACCTATGCCAAAGTGCATCCGAGTGGACCAAAGTCAAATTATCTGTGGCGCCTGTACGGTTTGGACCGGGCAATGGAAGCCGGGATAGATGATGTCGGTATCGGCGCTTTGTTTGGGTTGTATCATCATAAGTTTGAGGCAATGGCGCTGCTGTATCATGCGATTCATCTGGAAGAACGTTTTAATGTTGGGCCGCATACCATATCCTTTCCGCGGATTAAAGAGGCTTTGAATACGGATTTGCAACAGGTTGCGGAATTTTCGCCGAATGATGAAGATTTTATGCATACGATTGCTGTTCTGCGTTTAGCTGTTCCTTATACGGGAATGATATTGACCGCACGTGAAGATGTTAAATTTCGTCATGAAGCGATTAATTACGGTGTCAGCCAGATAGACGCGGGATCGGATGTCGGTGTTGGTGCTTATTCGCATGAAGGCGCGGCCGAAAACAGCAAAAAACGCCAGTTTGAACTGAGTGACAATCGCAGTCTGGATACGATTATTGGCGAACTCTGCAATGATGGCTTTATTCCGTCTTCCTGTACGGCCTGTTACCGTTCGGGACGCACCGGCGAACATTTTATGCAAATGGCCAAGCCGGGGTATATCAAAAAGTTCTGCACGGCGAACGCATTGCTGACTTTAAGTGAATATGCCGAAAATTATGCTTCTCCTGAAACCAGGGACAAATGTCAGAAACTGATTGAACGGGAACTGCAAGATTATCCGGACGGAAAAATGAAGGAGATTTTGCGGGACAAACTGGCAAAAGTCCGGCAGGGCAAACAGGATTTGTACTTCTGATAAAAATACCGGCAGTGTAAAAAAACTGTCGGTATTTTTTTATAAAGGTTATCCCGGCATCTTGGTTGCCGGGATAACCCGTTTTTTTGTTGCGGTGTTTAAACCGCAGCTCTAGACTAAATTATAATAAGACTTTCAAAAGAAAGAATTATTATTTGTGGTAATTATTCTTAAACAGTCCAATCTTAAGAAGCAAAAGAATAATTACACTACTCATGCTATGAGAATAAACTTAAATTTCAATTAAAAAAATTAAGTTAGTAACAAATAAAGTGTATGAAAATAGAATTTTAGTTATAAATAGTTGTACCTTAGGTTGTCGCATTTTAATGATTTTTAAGTAAATCAATGCTATAACGAAGATAAATTAAATTTTATCGAGATTCGTGATGAAAATGATAAGACCTATTGTAAACATCGGAAAAATTATAGAACCTTATGAGGCTGTTATTGTCGGCTTCAATGGTGTTTTGACTGATGGAAACGGTATTGCGGCTGATGCGGTCAATGCTTTGGTTGAAATGAAAAAAAGAGGAAAACATATTGTCCTCTGTTCCAATACCTGCATGCGGGTTGCTGCATTGTGCGATTTTCTGATTGCTGATAAGGTGCCGCTGAAGCTGTTTGACGCAGTTATAACAGCGGGAGAAATCCTCCATTATAAATTAAAAAGCCGTAGCCAGGAATGTGCTTCTTTGGGAACAGCCTATTACAAATTGGGCAGCTGTCGGGACATGGGGATTTTTTCCGGACTTGATTATCAGCCGGTTGACGATATTTCCCTGGCTGATTTTGTTTATATGGATAGTGCGGCGTCGGCAGATGACATTATAGATAAATACCTGCCGGAATTGGAACATGCTGCCGGTTTGGGATTACCGTTTGTCTGTGCCGGCAATGACACCTCCAGCTACAAGGACGGAAAGATAAGTCTGGCGCCGGGAGCTCTGGCGGAACAGTATGCTGTTCTGGGCGGAAAGATAATCACCGTCGGCAAGCCGGATCCCGTTGTTATGGCTTATTGCCTGGAAGCCTTGCCGCAGGGAATTGCCAAGGAGAAAATTTTAGTCATTGGCGATAATCTTGCCACGGACATCAAAGGCGCCAACCTTGCCGGTTTTGACAGTGTGCTGATTTCCAAAGGCGTGCACGTAAACTTCTTGGGAGAGGGATATATCTCGGATGTTACCAAAACCCGCGAACTGTCGATGAGTATTGATGCTTATCCTGATTATGTCATTTCCGGCTTGCGCTGGTAATCAGGCATTTTGTTCCAGTTCTTCCTTAATCATCTGAATTTCAAGCCACTGGTTTTCCGCATTTTCCAGTTCCTGTTTTTTGGTACTCAGTTCTTCGGTCAGGCGGTCAAAAGCTTCTCTGTCGGCGTTGTATAAATCGCCACAGCCGAGCTTTTCTTCAATCTGCCGGATATTTTCTTCAAGTTCTGAAACTTTCTGCGGCAAAACTTCCAGCAGGCGCTGCTGGTTGTAGCTGAGCTTTGTTGTTTTCTTTGGGGCGGAAACGTCTTTGCGTTCTTTGGGCTTTTCTTTTTTCTCCGGTGTTTGGGCCGGTCTGGATTTTTCCGCCAGTTTTTGCTCCAGTTCGCTGTAACTTCCCGGATATTCGGTAATGGAACCGTCCCCCGGCATATAAATAATAGATGTTGCCACCCGGTCAAGAAAATCCCGATCATGGCTGACGATTAAAGCCGTTCCCTCATAATCGCCGAGAACTTCCTGCAACAGGTCGATTGTATCCATGTCCAAATCGTTGGTCGGCTCGTCCAAAACCAGAAAATTCGACGTCTTTGCCAGAGCAACCGCCAGCATCAGACGGTTCTTCTCGCCGCCGGAAAGGGCGGAAACCGGACATTGTGCCTGTTCCGGCTTAAACAGAAAATCTTTCAAATAAGCCACGACATGGCGGTATTGTCCGCGGACATGTATATGGTCGCCTTCGTTGCAAAGTGTTTTCCACAATGTCTTTTTCGGGTCAAGGGAAATACGATTCTGATCAAAATAAGCCTCTTCCAGATTTTTCCCGATTCGCACAAAACCGGAGTCGGGTTCCAGACGTTTGGTCAGAAGCTTGATAAGTGTCGTTTTTCCGGCACCATTCGGTCCGACAATGCCAATCTTGTTGGCGCGCATGATTTTTATGGAAAAATCTTTCACCAGTTGGCGCTCGCCGTATGTTTTGTTGATGTGCTTGGCTTCGATAACCAGTTTTGACCGGGCGTCGCCTTCTTCAATTTCCATGCTGACGGAGCCAGTCTGTTTAATTTGGTTTTTGCGTTCTTCGCGCAGTTGTTGTAACCGCCGCAACCTTCCCATGTTTCTCTTTCTTCGGGCGGTCACGCCTTTGTGCAGCCACTCTGTTTCCGCTTCTATCTTCTTGTTCAGGTATTTCTGCTCGATGATTTCCTGATTAATGACCTGTTCCTGCCATTCCTCAAAATATTTGAAACCTTTGTTGTTCCGGCGCATAATGCCCCGGTCAAGCCAAAATGTCACGTCAGATACATCGGTCAAAAAACGCCGGTCATGGCTGATGGTGATAACCGCGCCGGAAAAGGCGCTGATAATTTCTTCCAGTTTCTGAATTGTCGGCATATCAAGATGGTTGGTCGGTTCGTCCAAGAGCAGAATATCGGGTTCTCCGATGAGCGTTCTGGCCAGAAAAGCTTTCCTTTGTTCGCCGCCGGAAGCTTTTTCCGGATTTTGCTGCGGCAGGATTCCCAGCTGTTCAATAAGAATGTCCGCCCGGTATTCCTGGTCGCGTTCTTCGGGCGGCAGCCCTGACAATACCACTTCTTTCAGGGTTTTGTAGCCGTGAATGTCGGGATCTTGCGGCATATAGGCAATTTTTGTTCCCGGCTGCACAAACATTTCGCCGCTGTCCGGCTCAATAATTCCGGCAATGACTTTAAGCAGAGTCGATTTTCCCGAACCGTTTCGCCCGACCAGAGAAATCTTGTCGCCGCGGTTGATGTAAAGTTCCACGTCAGAAAACAACTCGTGCGGGCCGAAACTCAGCTTCACCCCTTTAATTGTCATAATAGGCGGTTCAAACATCACGGTATCCTGCGCAGCCTGTTATAAATCGCCTTCGATAAGCTGGATTCCTTCAATTTCCCATTCCAGCCCTTTGGCGGCCCAAAGGAAGAAATCATTGATTTTTTCTTCTTTGATGCCGACATGGCGTCCGATGTTATAAATCGAAGCGACTTCCCCGTCGGACAATTCATGGTTTGAAATCGCAACGAGAATCATTTCTCTGAGAATATAGCGTCTGGTGCGGATATTCTTAACTTCCGCGAGAAGCTTATACATTTCCTCTTCGCCTTTGGCCCGTTTGATTTTTTTCAAAACCGATTCGTCCAGCCCCAAATCATTAATTCTGCTCAGGACATAATCCATATTGCGTGCGGACGAGTCGTTCAGATCCAGAATATACAGCAGGCTGGTGATATAAACATTGCGTTCTTTTTCGGTCAATTCATTCAAAACATTTGGCACGGTCATAATTCTCTCAGTTGTTAAAACAAATTACCTTATACATTAAAAATAAAGATTTGCAAAACAAAATATTAAATATATAATGCCGCCAAAAGTTAACCAAATTCAACAAGGAAATGTCAAATGCCTTTAAAAATAGAGCTGAAACCGCATGAAAGCATTATTATCGGAGAAGCTTTGATTACCAACGACAACGAGCGTACCAGATTTTATATTGAAGGAAATGTGCCGATTCTCCGTGAAAAGTTCATTTTGCGTGAAAAAGACGCCAATACGCCGAGCAAACGGGTTTATTTTATTGTCCAGCAGATGTATCTGGCGCGCGGCGTAACCGAACTGCAGACGATGTACATTGATTTTGTGCGCGATTTGCAAAAGGCGGCGCCGAGTCTTATTCCTTATACCGCAGCCGTAACCGATGACATTCTGAAAGGCGATTATTACAGCGCAATCAAGAGTGCCAGCCGCTTAGTGGCCAAAGAAACCGAATTGTTCGGCGAGACTCTGAAAATTTAAGAATAAAAAAATAGATTCAGGCTAAGTGTTTGATTTTGCTTAATTGTCAGATTAAGTGTTGATTAACCTTTAAAAATGTGTTAATCTGATAATGTAGTTGTCAGAAAGACGACGTAATCTTAACCACAGGAATTGGGAGAAAAGCGATGTCAAATATATCTTTAACCGCTAGTATGCGTACAAACCTTTTGTCTTTGCAGAATACTCAGAGTTTGATGGATACAACTCAAGAGCGGTTGTCTACTGGTAAAAAAGTTAACTCGGCGATTGATAACCCGTCTTCTTACTATACGGCTCAGAACCTGACCAACCGCGCCAGCGACTTGGAAACTTTGCTTGATAGTATGGGACAGGGTATTCAGACCATTAAAGCTGCCAACGAAGGTATTGAGGCGATTACCTCTTTCGTTCAGCAGGCGAAGGCTGTTGCCAACACCGCCCGTGATACGGCTGCCAAAACTGAAGTTTCTTCAACCGGTACTTATGTTGCCGAAGACGGCAAAATGACGATTAAAGTCGGTGATGAAACGCTTGAAGTCAATGTTACGCAAGCAGCTCAGGGCGATATCGGAAAATTGGTAACGGCAATTCAGGGCGCAACTGATTATAGCAAGAAAAGCTTTACTGTAGAAGCAAACGCCGACAGCACCGGTTTGGTTATTAAAGCCAAAGACGGCGCTGAAATCAATGGTACCGTAACCATTGAAAACGGTATGGGCTTGTCTGTTAATGGTAAAATCGATACGGAATCCCGTGCAAATTCAATGAAACAATTCAATGATATCCTCTCTCAGATTGACCAGTTGGCTGCTGATGCTTCTTATAAAGGCGTCAACTTGCTGAAGGGTGATGACTTGAAGGTAATTTTCAATGAAGACCGCAGTTCTTCAATCGAAATTAAGGGTGACGACGCAAGTGCCGCCGGCTTAGGCTTGGAAGCAGTTGCCGACTGGTCAACCAATGAACTGATTGATGAAACGATTGCCAAAGTTGACGCGGCGATTACGGAACTTCGTAATATGGCTTCCGAGTTCGGTAACAACTACTCTATCGTTCAGACTCGTCAGGACTTCACTGAAAACCTGATGAACGTATTGACGGAAGGTGCGGATAACTTGACCTTGGCTGACATGAACGAAGAGTCTGCAAACATGCTGGCTCTGCAGACCAGACAGCAGCTCGGCGTCAACGCCTTGAGCCTGGCTTCTCAGTCTGCTCAGTCTGTCTTGAGCCTGTTCTAAATCTGGACTCTTTAATTAATAACCGGAGAGGGAGCGGAGAAATCCGCTCCTTTATTTTATGTATGCGATATACTCTTTGGCATGAAAAATGCATTAGAACAATCGGATATGCTGAAACGTGTGTTGTGTAAAGTTATCCCCAGACGGTTTTTTAATTGTTGTCAATGGTTAAAAAATTGTTAATGTAAAATAAAAGAAATAGAATTT
Organism: Pseudomonadota bacterium; assembly: GCA_030536665.1. Classification (GTDB taxonomy): domain Bacteria; phylum Pseudomonadota; class Alphaproteobacteria; order RF32; family CAG-239; genus HGM16780. The sequence goes on along the minus strand of JAUNPO010000018.1, from coordinate 2,793 downwards.
TTTTTAGAAAGATAACTCAAGGCATAAAATCAGAGTGATAAACCGCCTTTATCCTCGCCAAGGGTCTTAGGAGAATAAATATGGCAGACATTTCATTAACCGCAAGTATGCGAACAACATTATTATCTTTGCAAAATACGCAAAGTCTTATGGATATGACACAGGAAAGATTGTCAACAGGAAAGAAAGTTAACTCTGCCATTGATAATCCTATGTCTTACTACACGGCGCAAGGCTTGACCAACCGCGCCAGCGACTTGGAAGCTTTGCTGGACAGTATGGGGCAGGGTATTCAAACCCTGACAGCCGCCAACGAAGGTATTGAAGCAATTACCTCTTTCGTTCAGCAGGCAAAGGCTGTTGCCAACACCGCCCGTGATACTGTTTCCAAATCCTCTCTCACGTCAAGCGGTACTTTCAAAAATAGTATTCCTGAAGCCCCGACAGGCGGCCCTGCCAATACATCAAAAATTACGATTAATATTGGTGATGATAGCATTTCCTATGATGTTAAAGGAGCTATAAATGGTGGTGCCGCTGCTGATGATATAGATGCTGTTATTACCGGTTTAAATGCAGATCCGAACGATGATGTCTTGACAAAGTATAATCTTGAACTTGTCAAAAGTGCTGACGGTAAATCTATTGAACTCAAAATCAAAGATCCCAATGTAGATGTTTCTTCGTTGAAAGTATCCATGACAACGGAAGGGGCTAGTATCGGTTTGAGCATTGGCGGCGTTATTGATAATACTGCTCGTGACAATTCCATGAAACAATTTAATGAAATCTTGAATCAGATTGACCAGTTGGCTAACGATGCGACTTACAAGGGCGTAAATCTGTTGAAAGAAGACGATTTGAGAGTCGTCTTTAATGAAGACCGCACATCGTTTTTGGATGTTAAGGGAGATAATGCTTCCACGGCCGGATTGGGGTTGAGCGTCGTTTCTGATTGGTCTACGACGGATTTGATTGATACGACGATTACTGAAGTCGAAAACGCTATTAATAAATTGCGTGATATGGCTTCTGTTTTTGGTAATAACTATTCCATTGTTCAGAATCGTGAAGATTTTACAGACAGTTTGGTTAATGTTTTGACCGAAGGTTCTGATAAGCTTGTTTTGGCTGACATGAACGAAGAGTCTGCCAACATGCTGGCTCTGCAAACCAGACAGCAACTCGGTGTCAATGCGTTAAGTTTGGCTTCTCAGGCAGCGCAGTCAGTCTTGAAGCTGTTCTAAAAACAGAAAATGAAAATCAGAAAAGGGCGGAAAATTCCGCCCTTTTGTTCTTGAGTTTTTGCATGAAGCTGATAATATTATTTTATAAGAACAAAAGGGGTAATTTTCATGCGCAGAACGTTTTTCGCAATTTTAATGTCTGGCGTGTTTTTCACGCTTCCGTTATATGCTCAGCCGACAATAGACATTGGTCAAAATGATTCGGAAGCTCAGCCGCTTGCTGCTGCTCAGGAGCAGCCGGCGGAAAAAGTATCGCAATCACAGGCGGCGGTTGTCGAAAATTCAGCGGCCGTTGAAGAAAATCTCGCCGATAAAGAGAAAAAAGGCCTGTTTTCTTTTCTTAATTTTTCTTTTATGAACAAAAAAGACCCTGAAATTGTTAAAGAGGCAGAAGAACATCGGGAAACTTTTTTACAAACTATGACGCGTAAGGCTGAAGAAGGCAATGTTGATGCCCAGTTGTCTTTGGGATATATGTATTTGTACGGAGATGCGGACGCTGGTGTAACTTCAGATTATGAACAGGCTTTTAAATATTATTCCATGGCGGCGGCTCAAGGTGATAATATTGCGATAAACAACCTGGGCAGCTTATATTACAGTGGCGTCGGTACCAAACGAAATCCTTACAAAGCGGCGATTCTCTTTGCCAAGGCCGCCGATCAGGGCAATGTGGAAGCTGCCGTAAATCTGGCTTTTTTGTATTTAAGCGGCAGCGGCATCCAGCAAGACAGTACAAAAGCAATGAATTATTTTGCCAAAGCTTCCTCTCAGGGAAATCTGACGGCACAGTTTGTTATGGGATATGCATATTATAAAGGCTTTGTTATCGGACAGGATTATAAAAAGGCTTTTGAACTGATGCGGGAACCGGCCAAAGCGGGGTTCGACGAAGCGCAGTATAATATGGCATTAATGTATTTAAACGGCGAAGGTATTACCAAAAACTACGGTAATGCCGTCAAATATCTGGGCAACTCTTTTATGCAGGGGAATGTTCAGGCGATGATAAAACTGGCAGATATTTTAGCCGCCGGAGAAGTTTATCCGAAAAATATTTATCAGGCGCATATTCTTTATAATATTGCATCCGTTCGCGGGGCACCCCAGGCTGCGGAAAAGCGGGATATTTTGGAGCAGCATCTTAAGATAAATGAAGTCTTGCAGGCGCAGACGGAAGCTGAGAACTTTAAAGATCAGCCCAAAGAATTGACTAATTATATTCGTAAAACTTTTGGTGCAAATATTGCTTCCTATATTGATGAACAAATGCCGTCTAAACAGACTGCTCCAAAAGTTATGCCGGAACCGTCTTACGCACCGCCGGCGGCGCCTGTGACAATCAATAATCCGCCGGTTCAGGGAAGCCGTCCTTTACTCTGAGTGTTGCGTTTGAAAGCTGTTAACTAAAAATTTAGTAAATTTGTGTACACTGCCGTCAATTAATTATATTAAATATATACTTAAGAGAATGGCTTCTGAGTTGTCGCAAAGGCAGCCGGGAATTAACCACAGTAATTTGGAGAAAGAAAATGTCAGACATTTC
>JAUNPO010000164.1 GCA_030536665.1 Pseudomonadota bacterium | reverse complement strand
ATCCTCCACACTTGTCATCACAAAATTACTATATCATAATTTTTCTTAGTGTTCAATCACTAATTTTGATAAAAGGAGAAAAAAATGACAAACAGGCAGGCACAAGGCGCACGCAGTACTTCCTTATGCACCATCAACCAACAGCTAACTTGCGCCCGCGGGGGCTCCCCGCCGCTCACCCCGCGGGTGCGCTCAGGCCGTACCTGTGAAGCTGCTTCAGCTTCGAAAAATGACAAATGAAGGAAACATTTTTGTTGCCGACAGTCCTTGAAACATATATAAGCAGAAAAGAGAAAAGGAATAAAAATATGAAAATTGTAACGGCGGCAATCATTATCCATAACGGCAAAATTTTAATAGCACAGCGCAAGCATGGAAAAAATCAGGAATACCTGTGGGAATTTCCGGGTGGAAAACAGGAAGCAGGGGAAACTTTGGAGGAATGTCTGCATCGTGAAATCATGGAAGAACTGCGTCTGGACATAACCGTTGGAAAATTTTTTACAGAATCACGATATGACTATGAGAGCGGAAGCATTTCTCTGCATGCCTTTTTTGCATCCTGCAGCCAAAGTGATATCTCTTATATGGATTCTCATGAACAGGTGGCTTGGGTGTTGCCGTCCCGCCTGCCGGAATATAATTTTGCCCCGGCGGATATTCCTGTTGTTGAACGGCTTCTCAAATCTGGTTGCTTTGAAACAGCCGCAGACTGATAGCTGCCTGCTGCAAAATTTCAGGATGATAAAGCAGTGCGATTTCTTCTTCCTTGCTTAAATCAAGCGCAACCTTGTGATTGATGTGATTTTCAAGTTTAATTTGCGCTGCTTCAAAATCCTTGGGGCTGATATCGGGGGCTGGGCCGTTGACCGGGAGCATGATAACGTGAAGATTGTTCAAAACCTGATCTTTGAGCAGAAGGGGAATGCCTTTCTCTTTAGGTTCCATGGCTTTCAGGATATTTTCATATTCTTTGGCGGATTGCAGAATATCGGGAACTTTGCTTTCTTCGGGAATTAAAAAATAATTATGCCTTTTGGCCCATTGCCCGCTTGCAACTTTTGATGTCAGCATGGAAATGGGGATTGAAAGCATCAGCCCGATTGTAATCGGCAGCATCCACCAGAAAAGTTCTTTTGCATATAAGGCGACAATAACCGTCGTGGCGATGCCGAGAAGGGTATGCCAAAAGTGGCGGGAAAAGGCATCTTTAAAAGAAGTGCCGGCATCGCCGCGGTTTTGCGTATTCCAGTTAACGGAATGGCCGGTCAGAATATCCCACACAAATTTGCTTTGAAACATCATCATAATCGGAGCCATCAAAGCGCTGAGGACAATTTCAACCAAAGTGCTTTTGAGTGCGCCGCGGGTTCCTTTGTTTTGGCATTTGTAAACAATAAGCCCCAAAAATTTGGGAAAAACAAGCATAAACATGGAAATAATAAATAAAGCGATTGTTCCGATTTTATCAAAAATCGGCCAGGTCGGGAAAAGGGTGCGCGCTTCCGTAAAATATGTCGGCGGGAAAATTCCGCGCCCCAGGGCGATTGCCAGTCCCACAATCAAAAAGCACAGCCATATCGGTGAGGACAGGTAAGACATAATGCCGATGGTAAAATGAACGCGGCTGACCGGATGCAGGTGTCTTGACAGCAGAATTTTAATATGCTGCAAATTCCCCTGACACCAACGGCGGTCACGCGCGGCAAAATCAATCATTGTCGGCGGGCATTCTTCATAACTTCCTTTCAACTCCGGCAGCAGCCAGGCGGACCAGCCGCCGCGGCGGATAAGCGCGGCCTCTACGAAATCATGGCTCAGAATATGGCCGCCAAACGGCGCTTTCCCCGGCAAAACCGGCAAACCACAGCAGTCGATAAACGCTTTGACTCTGATAATGGCATTATGTCCCCAGTAATTGCTGTCTCCCAACTGCCAATAGGCCAGCCCGGCAGAAACAATCGGACCGTAAACCCGTCCGGCAAATTGCTGGATTCGGGCAAACAGCGAGTGGCTGTTTATCATCATCGGCGGCGCCTGAATGATTCCTGCGCCGGGATTGGCTTCCATCAGTTGCACCATGCGCAAAATCGTTTTTCCCGTCATTAGGCTGTCGGCATCAAGAATAATCATAAAATCATATTCAGCGCCCCATTTATTGCAAAAATCTTCAATATTGCCGCTTTTCCGCGCCGTGTTTTGCGCCCGCCGCCGATAATAAAGGTGCAAATGTTCCGGCATAAGCTTTTGCGCCTCCAGCCACATTTTTTCTTCTTCAATCCATACCTTGGGGTTTGTCGTGTCGCTTAAAACAAAGATGTCAAAATTTTTTTCGTGTCCGATATTTTCAAGGTCTTTGGCAATGGCCGTCAGGTTGGCAAAGGTTCCGGTCGGCGATTCGTTGTAAACCGGCATCAGAATTGCCGTCCGTGCCTTGATTGGCGTTGCCTCGGAAACCCAGGATATTCCGGGGACATCTTTTTTTCTGAGCAAATTCCAGAAACCGAAAATGCTTGACCAGAAAAACAAGGCAATCCAGGCAAAAGTCAGAATAAACAAAACCGTCATCAGAATTTTTGTCGTAAGCAGGCTGTCTGTCGGAATAACGCTGACCCATTTCAGCGTTGCCAAAACCGTGCTTAAAATCATCAGCCCGAAAACTTTAAGCCTGCGGCTGTAAACCAGCGAAGCGGGCAAAGCTTTAATCTCTTGTTTTTCTTCCGCCATTTATTTTCCTTTGTGCGCCATAATTTTGTGCAAAATATTTTTGGGTGCGATTGCTTCTATTTTCTGCGCTTGCATCCGGGATAAAACATACCGGGGCGCGGTGACGACATTTTTCTCCCGCAGCGCTTTTTTGAATGCTTCGGAATTTTCGGGATACAAAAATTCTTTCCCCCAAAGCTTAAAACCGCCGCTTTCCAGAAAACAAAACTTGTATATCGCCGCAGCCTGTACCGGAGCAGCCTGCAAGTCGTCAAATATTTTTTGCGCTTTTTGGCATAAAACCCCATCAAGCAGGGAAATGATGTCTTTTTCCTTACCGGTCAGGTCGCCGAGCGAAGCGTGCAATTCTTTGACGAAAAACTCAAGCCTGTCATCATCTCTACACATTCCCAGCGTTTCAAGATAAGCGGTGATGATATCGCCG
>JAUNPO010000163.1 GCA_030536665.1 Pseudomonadota bacterium | reverse complement strand
GCTATGCTTCGGTTTATGCCGATTTGCAGGTGCTGATGAATATGGTTGATTATGTTCGCCCATTTGAGCTTTATTCTTTTGTTCTCAACAAGCTCAAAGGCAGGCAGAAATATGTTGAACGTATGGGAGAAGAGGTTGAAGACGGGATTGACGAATTTATTAATCTGACGGTAAATTTTGAACAGGGGCATATTCCGAGTTTGCAGGGATTTATTGACTGGATAAGCAAAGACGAAGCGGAGATTAAGCGCGAACAGGAACAAGGCGGCGCGGATGCCGTCAGGATTATGACGGTTCACGGCTCAAAGGGGTTGCAGGCGCCGGTCGTTATTCTGCCGGATACGGTCAGAATGCCGCAAAACAAACGGGAAGCAGGCCTCCTTTGGAATGATGTTTTATATTATCCGCTTTGCGCCGATGATTACGGCGAGGTCGGCGATGAGATTAATAACCGGGAAAAAGAAAAGAGAGAGGATGAATACAGGCGGTTGTTGTATGTTGCTTTGACGCGCGCCGAGGATCGTTTATGCGTGTGTGGCTATAAAGGAAAAAATGCGGTCAAAGACGAATCCTGGTATGAAATCTGCCGGAGAAATTTTTCTAAGATAGGGGATGAGCTTGAGGATGGCATGATTTGTTATCAGACTTCTCAGGAAGCGGCTCCGAAAAAAGCAAAAGAAAGCAGTCTGCAAAGTCATGATTTGCCGGATTTTTCATGGATTAATCTTCCGGCGGCGGAAGAAGATGCTCTGGCCAAACCATATACGCCTTCCAAACCGGACGAGGAAGAGCCCGGCGTTGTTTCTCCGATTTTCAAAGAGGATGTTAACCGTTACCGGCGAGGAAATGTTATTCATAAACTGCTGCAATTTTTGCCGGACGTCAGAACTGCGGACAAAGAACAGGTTATCAGGGAATTTTTGGCGGTGCAGGCGCCGGAGTTCGGTTCTGCGGAAACAGAACGGGTGGTAAGGGAAGTTTTATCATTGGTGGAAGATGTTCGTTTTCGTAAAATCTTTGGGCCGGAATCGCGGGCTGAGGTTCCGATTATGGGGCTGGCTGACGGTAAAATTATTTCCGGGCAGCTGGACCGGCTGGTGGTTGACGCGGATGAGGTGTTAATTGTTGATTTTAAGACCAATCGTCCGGCGGCAGAAACAGCGGCGGATATTCCCGAGGTTTATCTTAAACAGCTGCGGGCGTATAAGCAGCTTGCGGCCGGAATTTATCCGGGAAAGGATATTTACACATACATTTTGTGGACGGATACGGCCAATTTGATGCTCGTGTCGTGAATTTTTTCATGTTGCAACATGAAAAGTCTTTTAATCTTGAATTTTATTTATTATATTAGAAGAAACGTTACATTTAACAAAGAAAGGTATGGATATGAAAGCGATTACTGACAGTGAATTTGAAGCTGAAGTTTTGAAAGCCAAAGGTTTGGTTTTGGTTGACTTTTGGGCTGAATGGTGTGGTCCCTGCCGCCAGCTGATTCCTATTTTGGAAGAAATTTCAAAGGAAATGGGCAAGGTTAAGATTTGCAAAATTAATGTTGACGAATCTCCTGATAAGGCAGCTGATTTCGGTATCAGAAGTATTCCGTCTGTCTTTTTGTTCAAGGACGGCAAGCAGCTTGACGTTAAAGTCGGAATGAATTCCAAGTCAACTTTGGTTTCCTGGATTGAAGCCAATCTGTAAATTCGACAGGATGCTATTCAACTATTTGTAAAAGGGTTTTCACGCGAAAACCCTTTATTTGTGCTTAAAAAGCAGAAAATTTTATATATATGTCGAAAAATGCCAAAAAAATTCAACTCAGGGGTTGTATTTTTCATTTTGTTGTTTATATATACATCATATTTGGAGATATAGAAAAAGCTGGTTTGACGTGGTTCGCCGATACTAAGGGAAAATTGGCATGTCTGATAATGATGACAAAACATATGGATTGGCTGATTCTGAAGATGATGAATTTGTGTATCTGTTATTGCAATCTCAAGTTCGTCACAAATTAATGAATCTGAGAATACAGTGCGAACATTGTATTTTGGAGTTGGCCAAGGAAACAGGTATCAGTTCTTCCGATTTGATTGAAATGGAAGCGGGAAGAATGCCGATTTCTGTGGAGAATTCCCGTAAGATTTTAGATGCGCTTGAATATTTTTCATTTGAAAACAATGTTTTAAAAAAAGCAGAGTTATCTGAATAGTTCTTCAATTATCTTGTTTGTCAGTAAAAATCCGGCAGCAGTTAACCTTAGATTGTTTTCTGTTTCCTCAGCCAGGCGGAGGGAAATAATTTCGCGAAGTTTCAACGGGTTGATTATTTGACTGATGTCTATGCCGCATTGTTCTTTAAAGTGTTTTTTATCAATTCCCTGTTTCAGGCGCAGGCCGGTTATCAGCAGTTCTTCGGCGCGTTCTTCCGGTGTCAGTTGTTCCAGGCAGCAGCGGTGGGTTGTTGCATAAATATTATCGCCGCTTTTGATTCTTCCGTGGGCTGCCGGGCCGATACCCAGATAATTATCGCCTTGCCAGTAGAGCAAATTGTGGCGGGATTCAAAGCCAACTTGGGCGTAGTTGGAGATTTCATAACGCTCATAACCGTGAAATGAGAGAATATCTGCGGTGTCTTGATAAAGTATTGCCGCTGCTTCATCTTCTAGTGGTTTGACACCCTTTTTAGCAAAAAAAGTGCCTTCTTCGATAGTCAGTTGGTATAAAGACAAATGCTTGAAGCCAAAAGATACGGCCTGTTTTAGTTCATCTTTCCAAGCACTGCGTCCTTGTTGCGGGCGCGCGTAAATCAAGTCCATAGAATGGTTGTCAAAAGTTTTCAAAACCGAATCAATGCTTTTAATGGCCTGTTGTAAGTTATGGCTTCGCCCCAGAAATTTCAGGTCATTGTCGTTTAATGCCTGAACGCCGAGCGACAGCCGATTGATGCCGGCTTTTTTCAGATTGCGGAAAAGTTGTCCGTTATCGGTATTGGGGTTCGCTTCCAGTGAAATTTCAATATTTTTTTGTGTCGGCCAGCGTTTGCAGATATGGTTGATGATTTTTTCAATTAATTCCGGTTTGAGTAATGACGGTGTTCCGCCGCCGAAAAAGATACTGCTGACAACTTCATCGGCACAAAATTTATGATAAAATTCCAGTTCCTGTATATAATCTTCAATAATCCTTT
>JAUNPO010000162.1 GCA_030536665.1 Pseudomonadota bacterium | reverse complement strand
CTCTTTAATCTATAACGCGGACAACTGTTACAATAATGTTACAGTTATATTAACTTTCGATATTCTCAGCAAAATAACATTGCTTTTTAAAATAAATGGATTTAAAATTAGTCCATGGGCTTTAGCCTATAATGTGTGTGTGAGGTGTATTATGATAAAATTTTCAAGGATATTTTTAATATCCGGCGTGCTCATATGTATGAACACACCGGCTTATTCATTGGATTTAAATACACCGGGAATGACCGGAGATTTAAATCTTAGTTCAAACATCAATTCAAACTCTTCTTATCAGCTGGCCGGCCTGACATGGCTGCCGAAGATAAAGGACAGCGAAGTAGGCCCGACCGGCAACGACATGGGCTACAACGCCAATCAGGGCAAAGACTGTTCCGGCTACGAATATTCAACGTCAAACTGCACAGCCAACAACCAGGAACCCCTGGGCAATCAGTGTCTGTACAATCACAAGCTTTTTGACAACTGCGGATGCAACACCGCCAAATTCCCCATCAGCCAGACTGAATGTTCTTATTCTGGTTCCGTCAGAAGCCAGGCCTGGCTGTTAGGCGACAACGTATGTAAGGACGGACGTTATAGTGGACGTATGTACGGCAAGAAATGTCTCTGTACTTCCGCAAATTTCCCCCATACAAGCACCGCAACCTGTCCTAGCCCGCAAACCCTGCTCGATGACGCATCAAAATGTTCCTATCAGGGCGTTACCAGATACGAGCGCTGCAAATGCGACACTGCTGCCGGGAAATATGAATTTTCTTCCGACAAGGGATACGGATGGGACTGCTCAAAGTGTTCCGACGCTTACGGCGATCATTACAAATGTACTCCCCAACCCTGTGTCAGCGGCTCTACCAGCACTTCAAGCTGCGGAACCAACGAACAGCTCAAAGACACCGGATACAAGAGCGGTGACGCCACCTGTTACATTTGCGAAGTAAAATCAAACTGCGGCTTCTTCAAGAACGCTAACGGTACCATCAACATTCCCGATTCCGCTTGTTCCTGGGACACTTACGGTCATACCGCCACCGTCAATGTTCCTTCCGGAAAAAGTTATTCCAACGCCTGGATCCGTATGTGGGGCGATTCTACCGTAAACGGGGACTTCACCACCGCTACTCTTATCCCCGGTCTGGTCATTTCCAACGGCGGTGCCTACAAACAGCCTCGTACCATCACCTATAAGGGGCGCGTTACCGTTACCGACACCATTCGTCTTGAACCCGGCATTACCACCGTCAAATTCGAAAAAGGCGTCTGCGGAAACTACAAATGCGAAGTCTGGGAAGCTCAGGACGGACGGAACCAGTGGCGTAAACTCCGCGACACCACTCCCGGAAACGATGGTTGTCCGGTCAAGGCTTCCGATTGTGACGACGGATGCAAAAACTACTTCGTCAACTCCGACGGAAATATTACCATTCCTGACGGCAAATGCGGTTGGGACGCTTACGGTCATACTTCCACCATTTCTTCGGGCAAACCGTTGAATGCCGAATATGAAACCGTTTGGGTTCGTATGTGGGGACCGGCAACCGTTAAAAACGAAATCAAAACCAAAACCCTGAGATCGGGCGTCGTCGTTTCCAACGTCGGTTCCTGGAACGATCCCAGAACCATCACCTTTAAGGACAAGGTGACAATCAGCGGCGTATTGGAAACAGACCCGGACGTTACCACCACCAAATTTGACGGCGGTATCTACGGAAACTATGTCTGCAAACACATTAAAGCAGCTTCCGGCGCCAACAAAACTCAGGATATGGGCGTTATCCAGCCCGGCGAGGAGGGATGCCCCTGCTCCATGGACCGTTTTGCCCAGACCGCGTCTACCTGTAACGGCATTCTCGCCGGCGCTTCCTGCGGCGGTAAATACGAAAAATGCGAAACCGTCGAAAACTGCGCCGAATACGACGCTAACCGGACTCAATGCACTAAGTGTAATTCCGGATATAACCTCGAAAACGGTCTCTGCGTCAAAACCGCAGAAGAATGCTCGGTCGGTAAGATATTGTACTCTGACGGCACCTGTTCTTCCAAAAAAGACAGCTCCAAGACTGTCACCGGTATTGTACTGTCATTAAACCCCAACCTGGTTATGAGTACATATTCCGGCAGCACCAGTTATACTGGCAGCGGACAGGCCGGTATTGCAACATCATTCATTTCTGGAATGTCTCAATTGGATGCTTCTTCGGCAGCCAACGATATGAATGGTAAAAACAATACGGCTCTGATCAAAGCACACAGTAACAGCACCGGTTACCAGTATGGACCGATTAACAATGCCTTGAACTACAGTCAAGGTTCCGTCGGCAAAGGTTCTTGGTTCATTCCGGCCGGTGGTCAGGCTAAACTGTTCGGAAAGAACAAAACTCTGCTGAACCAAGGTTTGTCTGCTGTTGGGGCTTCGACAATCGGCAGCTCCGATAAATATTGGACTTCATCGGTGACCAGATATACCGGTGCTAATCCGAATACGCAGAACTACTTTGTATATAATGTTGCAGAAGATAAAATCAGCAGCTACAGCGGTGGACATACCAACAGTTACCGTTACGTTGCAGAATTTACACCTGCTTCAAAATAAATACACTGTAACACTATCGTTCAAATCAAACACCCCCGGTGGACTTATCCGGGGGTGTTTTTTTATGACCTTATATCATGTTGAGCGGAACAAAGTGCAGTCGAAACATCTCAGCCTTACCACAATTGTCATGCTGAGCCTGTCGAAGCATCCCAGCTTTATCACATTGTTGAGATGGAGTTCGACAACGATGTTGCTCACTCACTTCGTTGCTTCACTTCGTTCAGGATGACAGAATATAAAGAATGAACGCAAGACTACTAACTGATGGGATCAAACGCCCTGCGTTTGTACCTCCGGGCGCTGCCCGGTCATAAAAAAAGCCTCTTTTAAAAGAGGCTTTTAGGTTTATAACTTAATTTATAATAATTATTTTCTTCTCAGAAAAGACGGAATTTACAGATTCAAACGTTCCTCTCCCGGATAATCGTTACTTGCATTTGAAAAACTCGGAGAAACAGGTTCCTGAAAACGCTCGTTTTCCTTCTGTTTTTTCTTATTGCGCTTAGCAATGGAAAATCCGGTTACCCGTTCAATGAGGGTCGGCGTATATGCTTCTTCCTCTTCATTGACAATCAACTCCTCCGGTTC
>JAUNPO010000161.1 GCA_030536665.1 Pseudomonadota bacterium | reverse complement strand
CTTAATGATATGGGAGAACCGAATCTTTATAACGACTGGTACTGGACTAATACTTATTGGTCTTCAACATATCTTTATGTTATAAATCCATACAGCGGAGAAGTTGGGAAAAGTGGACATCCCAGCACTGCAGCTATAAGTCAGGCATATTCCCGTTATTATAAAAACTGTGATTAAAATAAGACGAAAAGCCCCGGAAGAAACTTCCGGGGCTTTGTCGGGATTTATCTGACGCGTTTAATCGCCTTGATATTACGGAGGAACATTTCATTATTGCTCAGTTTCTCCAAGTCAAGCGGAAGCTTGCGACGCCAGTTGGGATGTTTGTCACGGTCAACGCCCGGCAAGTTCTGACGTTTATCTACTTCAAGGATATTTTCAAGCTCAGCCAGAAATACACGGCTCGGACAACTGGCAACAAAGCTGTTTACCGCCTCAGCCATTCCCTCAGGATAATTCTCGCCGAACAGATAATTTGCCTGACGGTGACGGTCTTCCGGCCACAAACCGCTTTGGTCAAGGGCATTCAAAAGTTTCAGGCGGTCATTTTCACGTTCATGATAATTATTGCTCATAATTTCGTCATTCGGAATAATGTCCGCTTTGCGCATATCGGCAATATCATAGCCGAACCACCACATTTTCAGCGGCGACATATCGTGCGTTCCGACAGATGTGAAGGCTTTTTCAGGATAGGTTCCCGGCTGATTGAAATCGCCGCCCCAGCCGGCCGCGCGCTCTGCCCACAAGACGCTGAGGGAATAAATGTTTTTACGTTCCAGAGCCTCAAGAAAACCGTCAGGAACATTGCCCAAACTCTCTCCGGCAACAACGCATTTATTCAGATAACTTTCTATCGCCACAATATTCAGCATATCGGCAAAGTTATAAAGGATATAAGTTCCGAGCGGCTTATCGTTGGGGATGACATACAACCGCATCAGGCTCATGACATGGTCGATACGCAGGGCGCCGGTATTGTGCATATTAGCGCGCATAATCTTAATCAGCGGCTCGTAAGCTTTGGCTTTCAGCATAAACGGATTGAACGCGCCCAGTCCCCATTTCTGGCCGCCGGGGAAAAATGCGTCAGGCGGCGCACCGGCACCGGCATCAGCAATAAACACTTCCGGGTCGCTCCAGGATTCAGCGCTGTCTTGTCCGACACCGACAGCCAAGTCCCGATAGAAGCCGATTTTCATATTACATTTTCTGACTTCCTCTGCGGCGACGTCAAACTGGCGAAAAGCTTCAAACTGCAAAAATTTGTAAAAATTAACGCGGTCTTTGTGGCTCTCGGCATATTCCTTTACTGCCGGGTTAGAAGGATTGCGCAGTTCCTGTTCCCAGGCGCGCCAACCGCCCCAGACGCTGCGGCAGCGTTCTTCATAAGCCGTCAGGAAGACTGCCAGCTTGTCAAGCTCCGCCCCTTCCCTTTTGCAAAAGGCTTCAAATTCGGCATGGCGTTCGGCGTCCTTATTATTTTTGAAACGGGCGTAAAACGTTTCCATAAATTTAATTTTCAGCGGATAGATTTCTTCATAATTGATATTTTCCGCATCGCGAAATTCTTTCAGCTGCGCCTTGATGCCGATTGTATCGCCGCGTTCACATTCGGGAACACTTTCGATATCAATATAAATCGGATTTAAAAACAGGCGACTGATTGAAGAATACGGGCTGGCATTCTCGGGAAAGTTATGCTCCAAGATATTCAACGGATTTAAGCCGATAACGTCGCCGCCGGATTTGGCGCAGACATCAACAAAATTTTTCAGGTCGGTGAAATCGCCGACACCCCAGTTGCGTTCGCTGCGCATTGCGTAAAGCTGCAAAGCGTATCCCCACAGTTTTCCGTCTTCCAGCGCCTTGTTCTGATAGCATTTTACCGGGGCAACCGCCAAAACGGACTTGTACTCATCCGCACCGACCAAAACAGACAAATCATAGTAGCCGACATCAAGTTCATTTTTGATTTTAACGGTTTGTCTGGCATAACGGCGATGATTGATTTCACGCTCCTCTGCGGCAACAACGTCATATTCCAGATTATGAACGGCATCATTTTGGCGGCTGACGGCTTTGATTGAAACAATGGCATTTTTGTCGCCGGCGGGCGTTACAATATCAACCAGCAGATTTCCCTGTTCAACGACATAAACGGAATCCAGCGTTTCCTGCCAACGGCGGTTGTCAAACTTCACCAAAGAATGTTCGACATCAGCCGGCGTATCCGCATTGTACCCCAGTTTTTTGATAAAAAACTTAATAGTATCCTCGTCGATTTCATATTTCTTGCGATCCTGCCCGGCATCATAATATTCGGTCAAAACGCCGAGTTTATCTGCCAAAAGCTTTAAATTGTCGTCCATAACAGCTCCTATTTTCTATTATTTTTTTATTTCGATAACCAACACGCTCCACGCCGGAACCTGAATGATTTTGTGCATTCCCAGGCCCTCCGTGTTTACGAATTTTCCGCTGCTGTCGAGCAGCAAATTCCAGTTTTCGCCGCTGATTCCGGGCAGGCGCCAGGAAACCTCTCCGGCATTAACGTTAAAAATGCACAAAACCGACGACGTTCCGTTCAATACGGAATAAGCCAGCGAACGGCGGCTGTTGTCAGCCCAGTCTTCCGCAGAAAACTCCAATCCCCGTTCGTTATACCAGGTCAGGTCTTTTACACCTTTGCGGTTTTGTTCCTTGCCTTCAAAAAACTTGCGGCGGGTAAAAATTTTCAATTTTTTGCGCAGGGAAATGACTCTTCTGGTGAAGCGCGCCATCTCGCGCCCGTCTTCCCTGACGGCCTCCCAGACAATCCAACTGATGACATTGTCCTGACAATAAGGATTGTTATTGCCGAAACGGGAGTTAAACAACTCATCCCCAGCCAAAAACATCGGCGTACCGAAAGACAGCAGCAATGTCGCCATCATGCCTTTTGCTCTTTGCAGGCGGTTTTCCAGTATCTGCGGATTGGCGGTTTCGCCCTCGGCGCCGGAATTCCAGCTCCAGTTGCTGTTGCTGCCGTCGCGGTTGTCTTCGCCGTTGCTGAAATTGTGTTTGGTATTATAACTGACCAAATCGTGCAAAGTAAACCCGTCATGCGCCGTCACAAAATTAACGCTGGTCGTGATATTGCGGTTTTCGTGATTAAAGACATCGCTCGACCCGCTGAGGCGGCTGGCCAAATCCGGTATCTGGTAAGTATCGCCTTTCCAAAAACGGCGCACGGTATCACGATATTTGTCGTTCCACTCATTCCAGCGCGGCGGGAAAGAGCCGACCTGATAACCGGCATACCCTATATCCCAAGGCTCGGCGATAAGTTTGACATTGTTCAGCACCGGGTCCTGCTTGACGGCATACAAAA
>JAUNPO010000160.1 GCA_030536665.1 Pseudomonadota bacterium | reverse complement strand
CGGTATTGGATGCTTTGGCGGATGCGGGTCAGTTGTTTGTTGACGGAAATCAGTTCAAAATCGGTCAGCGGACGGGTTTCTTCGCGTTCAATCGCGGTGCGGACATCCAGTTCGTGCGGGCGGCGGGAATCATACAGCACTTCATTGGCGCGGTTGATGACCATCAGGTCGACGTCGCGGCTGTTTTGCCGTTGGAAAGCGTCAATCCTGCCAATCATGTCGGGCAGCATTTTAACGACGCGGGAAAAGTATTCGTCCGATACCAGCCGCGGATAAAGCTCCTTGTTCTGAAAAATAATCTTATCATAAAGGTCGGCGCTGCGGTAGACGCTGCTCAGGTAAGCAATGTCGGGATTGACAGACATATAAACGGCGCAGGGTTTGTAGCCGCTGGCAATGGCCTTGGCGGCGTTGTCCTTGAATTCGCTGCCGGCGCCCATGGAGCCGATGGACAAGATGGAGCGTTCGCCCCGAAGCAATGAGAGGTCTAAAATCCGGCGCACATAGTCAATTGTGATGCCGGCAAATTTTTCGCATTCGTCGAGGTGTCCGTTTTTGAGGTGGTTGAACAGATTCGGAAACAGGTCGCGGTGCTGGTCTTTGTCGATAATGTTAAACGGCAGGCAGTCTTCTTCGCGGCCGAAACGGTCGATAAGCTTTTGCGCCATAAATGATTTGCCGGCGCCGGGGTAGCCCCAATACACGACAAAGCGGCGCGTCTGCGGCGAGCGGGAGTCGGCGTTGCTTTCCTGAAACTGCGATACGGCGCGGTCGTAGTTTGCCTGCGTTTGCGCGGTTTCGGCGGCAATGATGCTTTGCACTTCCGCTTCGGTAAAGGGCGTGCTCGGCTCAAGGTTCAAGCTGTCGAGATATTCCAAAAGGCTGTCGGTTTGCGTCAGAAGTTCGTTTTTTATATTGTTTAACATTTTGTTTTTAACCTGTTGCTTTATTGTTATTTATATCCTAATTCCTGCAGTTTTCTGATGGTTTCATCGGCGGAAGTGTGAAGAATGCCGATGCCGCCCATTTGTTCCCAGCGGGCGATGTTGGCAGGCAAATCGTCGATGAGGATATCCTGCCGGGCGCCGAAGTTCTGTTTGTCTTTGCTCAGGCAGCAGATGACGCCGTCTTCTTTGTTGTAGTGTTTTTTGAGCCAGAGGCGCTTTTCCTTTTCCGCTTTGTCGTAGCCGTATGCGGGCAGCCCGGTCAGGATGCAGAAGCCGAAACGGTTGAGGTAGCCGACGAGCTTGTCGGCGCCGCCGGTTTTGGGCAGGTCGTACCAGTAGTCTTTGGCGGCGAGGACTTTTTCCCACAGTTCGGGACGGGGAATAGCGTGCGGCGGCATACCGAAGCGGCGTTCAAATTCGCCGTCAAAGTCTGTCAAAACGCCGTCCATATCGCAAAAAATCATTGTTTCAAAGTTCCGTTGCCGTTAAAGGTTTGCCTAAAATTCCATACGGAAGGAAACTTATACGATATTTGCGGGAAAAACAAAGGTTTTGTGCGGATTTTTCGATAATAAAATATTACGGAATGTTACACGGGGAGCTGACGGGCAGGAGGGCAGGGAAAACTTTTGATTGGGGGCGGATGTGGGCGGTTGGTTTTAATAGGGCGGGGAGGGGCAGCGTGGGCTGGGGTGCGAGAGGGCGGTCGTGTTGGGATGGGGCGGAGGCGGGGTGCAGGGCGTTGTGAGCGTGCGGTCGTGCCGGGATGGGGCGGAGGCGGGGTGCAGGCATAAAAAACGAGCCGCCGGAGAGAACCCGGCGGCTGGCGTTTTCTGTACCTTTGCTTCAGGCGGCGGGCTTGTCTGCGATATACGGGAACAGCGGGTCGCCGACCGTGGTTTGGCTGCCGGAGGCAAGCTGCTGCGGTTTGAAATCCGCAAGCGACGGTTTTTCGCCGATACCCAGCGACGCGAGAATTTTTTGCGAAACGGCCGGCATAAACGGATATACCGCTGCGGCAATCAGGCGCAGGGCGTCAAGCGTGGTGTAAATCACCGCTTCGTAGCGCTCTTTCTTGCTCTCGTCTTTGGCGAGCACCCACGGTTCGTTGGCGGCGAAATAGGCATTGACCGCGTCGCCGGCCTTGAGGATTTCGTTGCTCAGTTCGGACACGAGTTCCAGCGAGCTTTCGCCGTATTGGTAAATCCGCGCGAAAGTGCCGGCGATGTTGTCCAAAAGCGCTTTGTCTTCCGCGTTCAGCGACGCGGCGGACGGAACTTTGCCGCCAAGATTCTTGGCTATCATTTTCAGAACGCGCATCTGCAGGTTGCCGATGTTGTTGGCAAGCAGTTTGTATCCCTGTTTCAAAAGGTCGACGCTTATCTGCGAATCTCCGGTCAGGGACATCGCGTTGCAGAGGTAGAAACGCAGCGGTTCAATGCCCATCAAATCCATAACCTCATACGGGTCGACAACGTTGCCCAGCGACTTGGACATCTTAATCCCGCCTTCGCCGAGCCAGTAGCCGTGCACAATCAGGTGTTCCGGCGGCTGGATGCCCAGAGCTTTCAGCATAATCGGCCAGTAGACGGCGTGAGTCTTTAAAATATCTTTGGCGAGCAGGTGGGTGCAATGCGGCCAGAGTTCGTTGAAACGGGCGTTTTTGCTTTCGTCCGGAGACCAGCCGAGGCTCGAGATATAGTTAATCAGCGCATCAAACCATATATAGGTTACGAAATCATGGTCAAACGGCAGTTCGACGCCGAGCCAGACGCGGCTCTTGGGACGGGAAATGCACAAATCGTCCAGCGGTTCGGACAACATTCCCAGCACTTCTTTGGCAAAGCGCCGGGGCTTTATCCAGTCCGGATGGGTGTTGATATAATCAATCAGCCATTGGCGATCCTGCTCGAGCGGGAAGAAATAGTTTTCTTCGGTAATCAGCTTCGGCGCCTTCTGGTGGTCGGGGCAGAAACCGCGCTCATCCAGGTCAGAGGGCTTTTTGAACTGTTCGCAGCCTTCGCAGTACAGGCCTTCGTACGACTTTTTGCGGATAAGCCCCTTGTTGTAGATATAGTTCAGCGCTTCGGTTACGACGGCCTTGTGTTCATCGGAAGAAGTGCGGACGAAGTGGTCGTAATCAATGTCCATCTTGTCAAACAGGTTGCGGAAGTTGTCGCTGCGCATTTTGAGGAATTCCGGCAGGGGAAGCCTGCTTTCCTGACAGCTCGTCTGGTTTTTCTGCCCGTGTTCGTCGGTGCCGGTGGTATAGAAGACGTCAGCGCCGCGCATTTGCTCAAACTTTTTCAGGACGTCGCCCAAAATCGTCGTATAAGCGTGGCCGATGTGCGGCGAACCGTTGATGTAATAAATCGGAGTGGTGAAATATTTTTGCATCGTAACTTCCTTTGCGTGGTTAATAAAAAAGACGGGTTGCCCCGCCTGATATAAACTTGTCTGACAACGCCGAC
>JAUNPO010000159.1 GCA_030536665.1 Pseudomonadota bacterium | reverse complement strand
CAAAAGCCTCCTGCTCAGCACAGGCGGCTTTTTTTTATGCCATAAACACAAAGCAGGCTACCCCGCCGCAGAACAAACCTTCTCGCCGATACGCAGGCCGTCAACCGCGGCCGACATAATGCCGCCGGCATAACCGGCGCCCTCGCCGCAGGGAAAAAGCCCTTTCAGTGAAAGAGATTCGCCGTTTTCGTCCCGCAGAATACGAATAGGAGAAGAACTGCGTGTTTCCGGCGCCGTCAACACTGCCTCGGGATGAGCAAAACCATGCAGCTTCCGGTCAAAAGCCAAAATAGCCGCCCGCATGGCTTCCGTCACATAATCCGGCAGCAAACGCGACAAATCGCAGGAAACAACGCCGGGCTTATAAGAGGGTTGAACATCATCCCACGACTTTGAAATCCGTCCTTTAAGAAAATCCCCGGTTTTCTGCGCCGGAGCGCAATATGTGCCGCCGCCCAGCCGGAATGCGGCCTCTTCCAGACGACGCTGAAAATACATCCCCGCCAAAGGATGGGGACTGCCGTAATCCGCAGGCGTCACCCCGACCAGCAGCGCGGCATTGGCATTTTCCGCATTGCGGGCATACCGGCTCATGCCGTTGGTCACCACGCGCCCCGCCTCCGAAGCCGCCGCCACCACTTCGCCGCCCGGACACATGCAGAAAGTATAAACCGACCGCCCTTTCGGCAAATGAACCGCCAGCTTATAATCCGCGGCGCCGAGATGCGGATTTCCGGCAAAAGAACCATACTGCGCACGGTCAATCATCTCCTGACGGTGCTCAATGCGCGCGCCGATTGAAAAAGGCTTGGCCGCCACGGCAATCCCCGCCTCATACAGCATTTCAAAGGTATCGCGCGCCGAATGCCCGATAGCCAGAATCAGTTTTTCACACGGCTGTTCATAGATTCTGCCGCCGCGAAACTGCACGCGGACAGCCTTCAACACGCCGTCCGCCGTCACCAGCCCGACAAGCTTGTTTTCAAAACGGTATTCCCCGCCCAAAGCAATAATCCGGCGGCGCAGAGCCGGAACGATTTTTGCCAGTTTGTCCGTACCGATA
This sequence comes from Pseudomonadota bacterium, assembly GCA_030536665.1. GTDB lineage: Bacteria > Pseudomonadota > Alphaproteobacteria > RF32 > CAG-239 > HGM16780. The sequence continues at coordinate 2,384 of JAUNPO010000159.1, read as the reverse complement.
TGGGGCTTGGCCAGATAGAGAATATCCTCCGGCGCACCGGCTGCGACAAATTCTTCAAGAACTTTGCGGGCATAGGCGTCTTTCTTAATCCCGGTCATCAGCTTTCCGTCAGAGAAAGTCCCGGCGCCGCCTTCTCCGAACTGCACGTTTGATTCCGGCTGCAAAGTCCCTGTTTTCCAAAACAAATCAACGTCTTTCAGACGTTCTTCAACCGCTTTTCCGCGTTCCAGAACAACCGGTCGCAGCCCGGCTTCCGCCAGCGCCAAAGCCGCAAACATTCCGCCCGGCCCCGTTCCGACCACCACCGGGCGCGGACCGGTTACCAGCCGGAAAGACGGCCTGACAACCTGAGGAAGCGTCGGCACCGCCTCATCCTGCCCGGTCAAATCCCCCGCCTCAAATACCTCGGACGAAACCGCCGATACCGGCGTCCAGCCTTCGGCAATTTCCGCATCCACGACATATACAAAATGCACCCGCGACTTGTTGCGCGCATCCACCGCCTTTTTGACAATCCGCACACTTCTGACCGCCGCCACTTTCACGCCGAGCTTTTCTGCCGCCAGCCTTTTCAACCCGGCCAAATCCGTGTCCAAATCCGCCTTAAGGTTATTAATCCGTACCATTTCCGCCTCATTAACATAATCAATTTTTCGGGATTATAACGCAAATTTTCGGAAATGAAACAGAAAAGCACAAAACCATTGAAAAAAACACATCTGCCCCATGCGCTCCCAAACACGCCTCCTCCCCTAATCCTGCACACAACCCGCCACCACAACCGCTCCCCGCTCATTTCCCTAACGCCCAACTTATCGCCGCCACCTTCTCCCTCGCCTCCCCCCCCTCAACACACCGCCGCTTATCTCTCCACCCCGCAAACGTCCCCTTTCCGACCGTCCCTCTCATCCCTCCGCCAGCCTCCTTCTCCAAAACATCCCAAGACACCGGATGCTCCCAAACACTCGGCACCAAATACGCCGCCTCCCCTTTATCTCCCCCCCACGCCGCGGCACACCTCTCCATCTGCTCTCTCCTCCTGCCCCCATAAAAAAACATTGATTTTCCTTGAAAAACAATGTAATTGTAAAACAAATTTTATAATTATGTTTAACTGTTAAAATATTATTTTATGAAAAAGTTCAGTCTAAACTTTTACTGTTTTGTACCCGCGTTAACGATTTTAGGAGGAAGTTATCTCTTGTCGCCGCTGATTGCGATAAAATGGACATACGTCTTCACCCTCGCCGCGGCTTTTACCGCTGTCCAAATCGCCGTTTGTAAAAAAGCCCCGGAAAATCTTATCGTAAACACCTTATGGCTGGAAATCATGGCCGCTTTTGCCGTGATAGTCCGGGCAGCTCCCGAAACGCCGGGAATAAAAGCAATAACCGAAAATACCGCGCTGTGCCTCACGGCCTCTTACATTTTTCTGATATTGCTGCCGACATTATTTCCCAAATTGTTCCGGCCGATATTCCCCTCTCTGCTGTCAAAAAAATAAGGGCATTTGAGAATTATTACAAAAACAGGCTCCCCCAAGGAGGCCTGTTTTTTTTTGGCGGCAAAACAAAAAAATCAAAATTTATAAAAAAACCGTTGACAAAATTAACCAAATATCTTAAAAGCACCCCGTTTTATTATAATTCTTTTTATCATTATGAATACAATTATCATTTCAAAAATGGCATGTAACGACAGCATGCTCAAGTCATCTTCAAAATTTGGCGAAGAAGAAGTAAAAGATGTTTTAGACGTAGCCTTTGCTTTTACGCCTTTTTCAGTTATACAAACAGAACTTGTTCTGGCGCGTATCTCCGAAAAATATTATCTGGCATGTAAAAAACTGGGTTACACTGACAGCTTCTTCGGCAACTATACAATTCTGGCATTAAGCCGCCTTAATCTACACAGCACTTACGATTTTGAAGCGGTCTATATCCCGTTTTCAGGAGAAGTTTTTCTTGTTCCTTCCGATAGTTTTGAGCTGATGACGATAACTGAAAAATCCATCGATATTACGCTGCACAAACAAGCTGACGAAAAATGTGAGCTGGAATTCAAACGCCGCTTTGATATCTGCATGGACAAGAAAGAAAAAGAACCGTCATTTTGGAACAAATGTCGGGCCAAAGCAATCGGCGAGCGGTTACATGATCCGGAAAATAAACGCATTTTCTCGCTGACGGCAAGGGAAGACCTCTGCATAATAACGGAAAAGGGCAAAGATCCCAAAGAGGAAACACAACCCGCAATGCACTATCTTTACAATGAATTCTCTTTGTAAGTCCAAAAAAACGGCAATTCGTTTGAATTGCCGTTTTTTTATCTCCGCCCGTTTCAACACCACCTGCCCTCACGCCTTCCCTTCTCTCTCCATATCC
>JAUNPO010000158.1 GCA_030536665.1 Pseudomonadota bacterium | reverse complement strand
TTTAATCCACAACTTTTTGAATCCTCAAAGTGTAAAAATTTTTTTTGTTTATTTTATTAAACGACTCGCTAATGCAATCTCTATTCATGAGCCCCGTAGTCGTTTTTTAGAAAGTGGAGAAGAACTGTGAACCTGGCAAAGAATTATGCCTTAAATTACAATCCGATAGACACCGTTGAAGACATTTTCGCTTCAAAGTCATACGAATTGGAACGCCGCAACGCGCACGAAGTTGCCGTTGAAGTCCTGGGAAAATGGAACAATATGCTGCTGTTCTTTTCCTGGGAAGAAAATATGCGCTGCCTCCACCTTTCCTGCCTGATGGACATCAAAAGCACCATAGAAGACCGCACCAAAATCTTTGAACTCATGGCTCTAGCAAATGAAGAGCTTTGGATTGGGCATTTTTCTTACTGGACGGACCAGAATATGCCCGTCTTCAAACACTCAATCATTATCGACGACAGCGACCGCGACATTTTTGAAAGCAAAATCGCGCAGATTATTGACATCGCCATCAAAGAATGCGAACGCATGTACCCCATATTCCACGTTGTCCTCACCAAGGGCATGAACCCGCAGCAGGCGCTCTACCCGATGATGATGGAAACCGCCGGACAAGCTTAACTCTTCTGACAAAAAAGGTGTTAACCCTCAACGGATTAACACCTTTTTTATTACTTCTTCGCCATTGCGATAAAGTCGACCAACTCGCCAACCGTTTTCAGGTGATAAACAACATCATCGGGAATGGTAATTTTCTGTTCGCTTTCAATTGTCATCACCACCACAAGCACATCAAGGCTTTCTACGCCTAAATCCGCCAGATTTGAATCCATCCCGATTTCAATATTGTCATCATACAAAGAAACATGTTCGCGAATAACGCTGTCAACATACGTTAAAATTTCTTTCTTTTCCATAATAGTATATAATTAATGATAAATATTTGTCTATTTTGTATCAGACATCCATAGGAAAATCAAGACATAAATCAAATGCGGCTGGATTTCCGCCAACTCTGTACGTTAGAGTTATGCTCATTCAGCGTCTTGGCAAAATTATGCCCGCCTTTGCCGTCCGCCACAAAGAAAAGATAATCCGTCATCTCCGGATTGGCCGCAGCCATAATCGACGCTGCCCCGGGATTGCAAATCGGCGTCGGCGGCAGACCGTGATTCTGATAGGTATTATACGGGCTGTCCAGTTTCAAATCCTTACGATACAACGGCCGCCCCAAATCGCCCTGCCCCTGCGTCAAAGCATAAATCACCGTCGGATCCGTCTGCAGACGCATTCCCTTTTCCAAACGGTTGACAAAGACGGAGGCAACCACCCGCCGCTCTTCGGGAACAGAAGTTTCCTTCTCGATAATCGAAGCCAAAATCAAAAGTTCTTCCGGACTGTTGACAGGAATAATGCTGTCCCGGTTTTTCCAGGCTTTCGCCAACACGCGGCTTTGCGCTTTCTGCGCATTGCTGACAACTTCAGCTTTCGTATCGCCCAACTTATAAGTATAAGTTTCCGGCAACATAGACCCTTCGGGAATATCCCGGACATCCTCTCCCACCAGATTGGGAATGGCGTTAATCAACCTTGCAATCTGCGCAGACGTCAGCCCTTCTGGAATTGTAAAACGATGATAGACAATATCGCCTTTGCGGATTTTCTGCATAACGTCATACATCGAAACATGAGCCGGGAACATATATTCCCCGGCTTTCAGCTCTTTGTCCAGCTGATAAATCCGCGCCGCAATCCTGAACAGCAGCACGTTGCCGATAACGCCGTTCTGCTTTAACGCCTCGGCCACACCGCGAGAACCCGCGCCCTTGGGAATAACCACAGTAACATCCTGCGACAACTTTCCGGGATGATAAATTTCATATCGCCCATAAGCCCCGATGCAAACCAACAAAACGGCAAATACCAGAATAACCCACTTTTTCATATCTCTACCTTTAAACGCTGACTTAACCCTAAACTTAGAATCAACCACTCCAAGAGTCAACTTGATAAACAAATATCCAACAAATAAAATCTTTACCCCATATAACACTAATGATGCACAAAAAGATTGCAACCGCTAAACCGCCATGATATAATTACACCCAAGCGGCAGAGTTTGCCGCCGAGGGCGTCGAAACCCTTTTAGCTGTGGTCGTCAAGCATAATTGCGACTTTAAATAAGTATATGCTGATATCTGTCTGGGTATGTGCTAGGGACGGATGTCAGCGTTATAAGGCTTTGCTCGAAAGCGCTGAGCCATGTACAGCTATATGGTTTCGAACATCCGCCCGTCTTCTTTACGAAGCGGGTTTTGTTTTAACTCTCAAAACATAAGGATGTTCAACATGAATATTAACTTTAAATCTTTACTCTTAGGGACAAGCCTGTCCTTAATCCCGCAATATGCCGCGGCGCAATGCGCTGAAACAGATTGCCTTAAACTAGGTTACACCACACTTGAAAAATGTGACAACGGTCTGAAATGTCCCTTTGGCGAATACTGGGCTTGCCCGAAAGTTGAAGAAAAAGCAGTGCTTGGCGAATGTACCGGCTATGTTAAAAACTGCAAAATCGGCGATATACTTAATAATGACGGGACTTGTTCGAATGATAAAGCCAGCGGTAAAACCCCGCTTGGCGTGGTTATTGCCATCAAAAACAATTGCGGCTATGCCATGACCGCCAGCCCAATACGAACAAGTATCAGATGGTCTACGGAATATATCAAGACGGACACTTTCCAATCATCATACTGGCTAAATGCGATTAAAGATTTTAACGTTAGCGACAATATGACCAAGATTATACAGGCAGGTAGTTCTGGTGAATATCCGGCAGCTTATACTGCCTTAAATTATGCACCAAGCGCTGCACCGAACACAAAAAATAAATGGGCGCTACCGACAGCCGGTATTCTAAACAGCCTCTATACTAATTTAAGTACTGTTAACAATGCAATATCAAAACTTAACGGAACACAACTTATAGATGATAACGAACATATCTGGTCTTCATCTGAATTTAGCGACGACGATATGTGGATATTCTGCACGGGAAATGGCAACAACCGAGGCGGCATATATAACAACGGTAAGCACTACAATCTCAGCAACAACGTCGTTCGCCCAGTGCTAGCTTTTTAAAAATCATTCATCTTCATTTTCCCTTGATGGGGAAGGCTGGGGGCGAAAATGCTCCGGTGAAGCATTTTTCAACGACAGAACTGAAATGTTCAGCTCGCAAGCTAGCGTTAGCAACGCAAAGCGAGCGTTACTTTTCAGATGCCCAATGCGAAGTTAGCGAGAAACGAGCTTATGAAGCTAGACGGTTACGCGCATAGTCGTGTAACCGTTAGCCCCCCCCCCAACCTCCCATGCAAATGTCATCAACCCAGAAAAACGCATTATTTTCCATTATGTTTGGGTTTCGCGTTCAAAATAATGTCCCG
>JAUNPO010000157.1 GCA_030536665.1 Pseudomonadota bacterium | reverse complement strand
AGGTCATCATAAACCAGATTGTTGCGGTCAATCTGATCTATGGTTTCCTGAGTGTCATGGTCATAATCGGCAAAAACCGGTTCATAGATCTGGCAGAATTCAAGGTCGGCGATATTTGTCGTGCAGCCGCTTAATCCGCTCAGACTCAAAACGAGTATTGCGAGCCACGTTCGCTTGATGTATCGCATTGAGCTGTCCTTTCTGTTTAGTGTCGATTTGTTTAATTTTTTCATCTTTTCGCCCCAGCCAGTAAAGCAAAATGCCAACTCCGGCAATAATCCAGGCCTTAAATTTGTTTAAAAATTCCGCCATAGTACCAATCCTTTACATTAAAGTTGGGGCAAGATTTATACCGGCATAATTCATAATGTCCGAATACTTCTGAACCGGGGAAGAGTTTCCGATAGGAGCCGATAAGGTTCCTCAGCGAGACCAGCTGGGCCGGTGTGAATTCCCGACGGCCAATCAGACAAATGCCAATGCTTGTTTCATTATACCCCTTGCAATGAGCGCCGATCTGAGCCAGAGGACGTCCGTTTTCAACCGTGCCGTCCAATCTGATGACATGATGGTATCCGCAGCATTGCCAGCCGCGTTCCTTATGCCAGCGGTCAATATCTTTAATGGTGAAGTCTTTGCCATCCGGGGTATCTGCACAATGAACAATGATTTTATCAATTTTTCTCAGTGCCATGATGACCTCCTTTGATTGTGTATCCATCAATTTTGATACCGGCCAAATCCCCGTTAAACGAGGCAGAAGCCTGTTCCAGGTCGAACTCAATAGCGTTCAAAACCGCATAAATACAGAGGTTGAGGTAATTGTAGTTGCCGTTGAAGCGGGTCAGCATAAAGGTTAAAGCTTTAATATCTCCGGCCGAAACCTTGTTATAAGCCCGAATAATATGTTTGATTTTATCTTTGGCGATTCCTTGGAATTTGCACCAAGCTGTAAATTCCGCCTGCCATTTTTGACGGGTAGCATCCAGTTTGGATGTCTGATATTCAGACGAAGCAGCTGTGTCAACAGACAGCTTTTTCTGTTTGATGTCATCCAATTCCTGTTTTTTCCAAAGGTAATAGCTGCGCAGAATTTTCTCAGCCAACCGGTTGAACAGGATGTTTTTGGCATAATCATCAGCAAAATGATGTTTGTTTCCGGAAAAAATAAGAATGTCCTTTTCCCATTCCGAGAGCATCATTTTGGTGCTGTCAATCTTGCCGGTGAAAATGTTACAGGGGATTTTCACGATTTTTTTGATAAGCAGCAAGAAAACAGCGGCCATAAAAACCAAGATAAGCGTAAAGATTTTGTTATGTTCCATGAAGGCAAAGAAATACTGCCAGACATTGGCGTCCAGATTTGTAATATCCATGTTTAATCCTTTATAATTGCGTTGATTTGAGTGACATATCCCGAATTAGAGAGTTCGTGAGTAGCCGATTTGATGATCCATTCGCCGTTGGCTGCTTGGGTCAGGTTGGAGATTTTTATGATGCTTTCCGCACAAATTGCCGTATTTCCGGCAACTGTCAGTTCAAGCTCATAAATGCCGCGAATAAGAGCTGCCAGTTTAGATTTGGCAATTCGCATCGCAGTTGTCGCCGAAGCATAGGTATGCGGGACACAAAAGCAGGGCTTGCCTTTTCCGGTGCGAACCGTGTCAAGGATCCCTTTCTTCTTGTCATGATACTTAACTTCGACGCTGTTGATTTTGTTGCGCTCGGCGATTCTTATCCGCCAGCTGTTGATGTCTGTAACGTCTAATTCTGTTGTCGGCATCGGCTTTTCTTCTTTTTTAGGAGAGATAGCCGTGCCGATCGGGGCTACAATCAGCTTGCCGTCAGCGGGTTTCACATAAGAATCAACCGTTTGTGCAACACGATTGAGAAATGCAAGGTCGCTTTCCTCTGTCTGGTCAATATGGTCAACAATAATCCCCTCAAGTCTTGGCGAGACCAGAGGGGACAGTTTGTTTTCTTTGGCTATGGCAGCCACCATATCTGGGAATGTTATGTCATGCCATGATCGGCTTTTGGGACTAACGATACTTCCAAGATTGCTTTTTTCAAAGGTATCGGACGATCGGGCCGTAATGCTGATTTGATTGGGAGGCCCCGAAAGCTCAACTTCGTCGACCATAAATTTGCCCATTTTAACCAGCGCATCTACGTCATAGCCGAGATAAACTTCCAGTTCAGCCCCTCGTGCCGGAACTTCCACCTGATCGTCATGATTGTCTATGACAATTGTCGCCGCGTCAGATACAAAGCCGATTTCATCCGTGATTGAAAGACGGATTAACCGTTCTTTAATCTGTTCCGTGACATTATCATTGTTAGCAAGAATTTTAAAAACCGGCTGCATTACCATAACCTGACAGTTTGGGTTGATTTTTTGTCGTTAATTTCCGGCAGTTGGATTTTCAGTCCGGCTGGCAGTACGGGCGGCTGAAAACCCAGAAAATCGTTGGCTTCCAGCACTTTTTCAACCGTACCGTCCAGATGTCCGTAAAAGCGGTAGCAGATATCGTCCAAAATGTCGCCGTCTTTGGTATTGTAAATAATCATAAGTATTTTCCGACCTTTTGCACAATTCCCATAATACCGAGCTTCTTGTCATCGCCGTACTTCTTCAGATTTATAGTGAAGTCAATCCGACGCGGCGTACCGTCTTTGAAAAAAATCGTCTGATTTTCCTGCACGGAGGTGATGCACCACTGCCCAAAAGCAAAGCCATATCCGGAAATAAGCATCAGCGGTTTACCCTGCATCGCCGATGTCCGCATCAGATTGAGCTGTCTGAGCCCGCCGAAAAGCTGCGGATAGATGATCCCGTCCAAGCTGATTGTCTCGCTGCCGAACCCGGTAAATTGTAGGGACGGATTGGTGTTGATACGCTCCAATTCCGCCCATTTGTACTCATTTTGCCGTTTCAAAGCCTGATATGAAGCATTTTTGAGGCAAAACCGGTAAGCCCCGAGCAACATCATATTGTCAATCGGTATAGAGGTTTTCAGACGCCCGGTTTCATTCAGAATTGCCCCGACAACGCTTAAATCTACATTAACCATAGTTTAATGCCCTTTTTCTGCTTGCTATCTGACGTTCGCGTTCATCCATCACGCGGCCGACTTCTCTGGCCAACGCTGCTTCGTCCATGCCTTTAGCCGCATTGACCGTGATATTGTTGTGAACCGTCGTCCGGGCTGAATTGTCGTTGGCAATTGCCGTTTTGACCTTGCTGTTTAGAGGATCAACATTTTTACCGATATCTGCGGCTACAGCCTGACCAACTTCAGGCTGCTGTGCTGTTGCAGGGACAGCCTTTTTGTCATCATCACTGCCAAACAGCTTGTTCCATACGCTTCCGACTGCCTGTTTCAATTTAGCAATCGGCTCGGTAACTTTTTTGATTTTTTCCCAGACTTTCTGCGCTCCAGCAGAAATTCCTTCCCAGAGATTTAC
>JAUNPO010000156.1 GCA_030536665.1 Pseudomonadota bacterium | reverse complement strand
TCGGCGGCATGGTCAAGAATCTGACGCATTGTAACTAAAGGCATGTTTATCTCCTTAACAATAGTTTAATTTTCTTTACTGAATATATCCTTTTACCGTTTATTTGCAATCTTTTTTTATCTCTTGTCCGCGCAGAAAATTTCCCTTGCCATAATCGACAAAATAGGCTATGGTAGAGGTAATATAAAATTATTAAAAAATAAAAAATTATGGAAACGTTTATTATTGTTTTGTTCGCTGTCGTGTCTTTGTTTTTCTTTTATCTGTCCCTGCGGATTATGATTGATATGCGCAGGCACGAAAGAAAGTTTAAGAAAGATGTCAGCGTCTTAGCCGCTGTTTTTGCTTCGTCCGCATTCGGAATTGCCTCTTTGCTTCAGGATGTTTCAATCATTTTAGCCGTTATTTTCAGCTGTATTTTGATTATATGCTGCATTTACCGGCTGCATAAATTGAGCAAGAGAAAGCAACAGATTGAAGAAGCGCACAAATGGTCAACCTTTAACGCGTATGACTATGAGGTTAACAAGGTTTATTTCTGGTTTTTCGGCATTTATACGCCATGTATAGCCGGTCTGCTTCTCCTTGGCTTCTATATCTAAAATTAAAAAAAAGATTGCCTCATTTAAGAAGCAATCTTTTTTTTCGTGTTTATCAGAATTCAAAAACCAAGCGAACGGAACCGGAATCAGCACTATCCGCACTGAAAATAAAATAACCGTCCGCGGTAAAACTCGGACTAAGAGAAGCTGTCCACCATTCTGTACTGTAGTTATCATTCTTTACATTCTTACATGTTGATGACAACATCACAGTACCCACAGCCTGACTATCGACCATTTCGCCACCGGCTTTATACATTGCATTATTAATTACGGCAAGTTTCTCTGCCATTTTAATATAAATACCCTCGGCCGGAATACACCATTTTCTTCCCCAAGGATTCTGTTCATTATAATTGTTTATGTTGTTAACCAAGGTAAATAAGTATGAACGATTAACCCAAGTATCTCCTTCGGCATGTTTTTTAGCAATAACTTCATCCATTGCATTGTTCATCATATCCATATTCCAGCAGCTGGCCAAATCTACTTTGGCTTGTACCTCCTGAGCATAACATGTCATATTGGTATCAGACTGAATAAAGTTATCTGATTGACCCTGGAAGGAATATTGCTGATGAATTGTCTTACCGTCCGCTCCCCTATAATAATTTAAAGCCATAACCTGCCCATGCCCTTTCCCGTCAGCATAAACAACAACGCCGAGAGGAAACTTATTTTCGATAAGGTTTGTACTGCATGTATCATCTGCATAATAAATAGCGCCAACGACACAGTCTGACATTCCTGACGAACATTTACCATCTTTCCACGTATACCCCGGCAAACATTTGCAGGCATTAAATTTTCCACTGCAAGCATAATCTCCGGGTTTTTCATTACTGCCTTTACATTCATACTTAAAACCATTTTTATCACAAACACTTTCGTCTGTTGCCGGGCAGGCAAAGGTGTTGCCGAAGGGACATTTTATGCCCTTGCCGTTGGGGCAGGAAGTTTGCGTATAGCCAAGAGAGGCACAATCCGTTGTGGCAACGCATTGCGCATTGATTATTGTGGGGATTAAGGACAAACTTGTCCCTAAGAGTAAAAATTTAAAGTTAATATTCATGTTGAACATCCTTGTTTTAAGGTTAAAACAAAACCCACATTTTTATAAAAAAGTGGGCCGGATGTTCGAAACCATAGACATACAAATGGCTCAGCGCTTTCGTGCTATGCCTTATAACGCCGACATCCGTCCCCTAGCACATATCCGGACAGATATCAGCATATACTTATTTTAAGTCGCAATTATGCTTGACGACTATATGTCTAAAGGGTTTCGACGCCCTGGGCGGCAAACTCTGCCGCTTGAATACAAGTGTAGCACAGAGATATTCCGGAAACAATCTTTTTATTAAAAATTCTTTTTTGCCTTTTAATTTATCTAATTATTAATCTTTACCTTTTATAGTCCGGGCATGATGAATTTAAGCAGTTACATTGCGCCGGTTAAGGCTATCGTTTCGCCATTGTCCGCGTTCTTCGCCGGGACGACTTTCACCTGTGTCGGCTATGCCCTTTTGACCTCTATTCTCTCTATTCGTATGAATGCCAACGGGGTTTCAACGTCAATGGTCGGTATCATCCTGTCCCTTTATTATGTCGGATATATCATTGCTTCATTAACTGCTTTTAAAATCGTTAACAAGGTCGGCCATATTCGCGCTTTTTCCACTTATGTTTCGCTGTTTTCGGCATTGGCTTTAATGCATATATTCTCAACGGAACCATATTTTTGGGGTGTTTTGCGAATCCTGGAAGGATATTGTATCGGCGCGTCTATGATGTGTTTGGAAAGCTGGCTGAACGCGCGTGCCAACAACAAAAACCGCGGGTTGATTATGTCTTTGTATATGGTGACGACTTATCTCGGCTCCGGATTAGGCCAGCTTTTGTTAAATGTCCCGGATAAAAGCGGGGTTGTTATTTATGTCATTGTTTCAGTTATTTTTTCCGTGGCCTTGGTTCCCATTTCCCTGACGGCGCTGCCGACGCCGGATATTTCGGCAGCCAAAAGCATGAAGCTCAGGGAATTATTTAAAATTTCCCCGGTCGGTGTCAGCGGCTGTTTGTGCAGCGGGGTTTTTGTCGGCTCTTTTTATATTTTGGGCACGATTTACGCAACGGAAAGCGGACTTGATTTGGCGCAGACTTCATTATTTATGTTTATCGGAATTTTAGGCGGAATGACGGCACAGATTCCTATCGGAAAAATCTCCGACACAATGGATCGCCGTTATGTCATGATGTGGATTTGCGGCACGATGTTTTTGATTGCACCATGGATTGACTGGTTCATTACCATGGGGAACACCGCTTTGATTATTTCGTCTTTCCTGCTGGGCGCCTGTACTTTTGTTATTTATCCGATATGCGTTTCACACGTCAATGACCAGATTGATGACACTAACCGCGTTAAGGCCAGCGGCATGTTGATTATGCTGCAAAGTATCGGCATGATTTGCGGACCGGTAGTTATTTCCTTCATGATGCAGCAATTCGGCGCAATCAGTTTTGTCATGTGTTTTTCAGCCGTTTCGGGAGGCTTTGTTCTGTTTGCATTCCGTTATATCGCTTCCCGTGACGTCAACTATCTTAACGTTACGCCGTCCGCGCCAATGCCGACTGCGCCAACTCATGTTTTTCATGAGCTGGCTCAAGAAGATACAATTCTAGACAAGGCCAAAGATTTATTAGCTGAAAAGAAACAATAGAAAAGGAGCTTTCGCCCCTTGTTTTTACATTTCCTGCGCTTTGAAATAGTCTTTGGGTTTTGTATTCCATTCCGTACAGGTCCAATTTTCAGCACCGTCTTCCTTTTCAAAAACACAAACTGAGCCCGTACCGACTTTGATATCCCGTTCCGCGGTAAACTTTTTGAAATCACCGGTCAGATAAGGCGCAAAACGGATAATAC
>JAUNPO010000017.1:3605-22622 GCA_030536665.1 Pseudomonadota bacterium | reverse complement strand
CATTTGTCATAATATGTGCTGTTGTACGGGCATCTCTTGTTTATGGTTTGTACCGAAGAACAAGCCGCGGTCTGGGAGTATCCTAACTCTCGACAGGCTCTTTCATCATCGCGTTTGCATGAAGCATACTTCCCGTCACAGGACGGCCCAACGCCGTAATAAGGCGGTTCGCAGGTTTCGGTCATGTTGTCATCACAGACACATTTCATGGAATAAGAACTGTCGAGGGGACAGAGGTTGTCGCCGTGCGAGCCGGCGGGACAGGGATGTTTGTCATATCCGGCGGCAACGCACCGGTCTTGCGGCGTTCCGTAATCTGGTTTGCCGGCACCGCTTCCCGGGTCTTCCGTTTCGCTGAACTTATCCCCGCCGGCACACGCCCCTGTGTCGGTTATGAAACACACCGAGGTAACTTTCAGCAAATCGTTCCCTCCCTGAGTAGGGAGGGATAGGGAGGGTATGAGTCCCACAAGGGACAATAAAGATAAATCTCTTGTTTCATACCCCCTCCAACTCCCCCTACTCAGGGGGAGGGTTACATCGTGCCGCTTGTTAAACTGAGCAGACGGCGAGAAAAGGCTGTCTGCGGTAAGAGTGTGTTGTGTGTGATAAGTGTGGATACCTGACATAAAGACGCGGGAAGAAACGTCCCAAGCCGGATAAACGGCAGAATAAGCGTCATCCGCATAACCAAATAAGCATGCGCTTGACAATAACATCACCTTGGAAAGCTTCATCTCTACATCCTCCTTTTCTCGTCATCACGAATCTAATATAACATATATCTTCGAAGTGTTCAATCACTAATTTCAATAAAAAGAGAAAAAAATCGACGAAGTTTTTGAACTGTCCAAATTCTGGGGGACAGTTCATTTTTAAACAGGAAGAACAAAAGCCCCTTGAGAACCAAGGGGCTGAACTTTAGGAAGGTTTTATAATTATATCTGCGCTTTTCGAAAAGCCATCACGACTATGTCATTCTGGTTAATTCATCAAGCATTTCGTCTGCCGTTGTAATAATCTTGGTTGCGGCAGAATAAGCACGCTGGGTAACAATCATGTTTGAAAACTCGGTTGCAAGATCGACGGTTGAATTTTCAAGAGCATTGGATGAGATTTCACCGGCGCCGTTTGTTCCCGCACGTTTCAACAGAGCCTGTCCGGAACTGTCGGTTTCAATCCAGGAGTTACCGGTCAGGGCTTCCATGCCGTTCGGGTTGGAAAACGTAGCCAAAGGCAGAATAGCAATCGGGCGGGTTTCACCGTTATCAAACAATGCCGTTACAACGCCGCTTTCATCAATATGAACACCGGCATAGCTTCCGAACTTGGCACCATCCTGTTTCATAAAGTTGGTGGTAAAATCACCGGACAGGTTGGTCAAACCGTCATTAGTACCGGCATTACCCATATCCAGTTTTATTTTGGTGCCATTCCCCGGCGTGCCATCCATATTTTCAGCACCATTCGCCCACTGAATAGACATTTCATCGACATTGAAATATTTCGGCGTACCATCAGAATTAAAGCGAACGGCCGGAACCAGAGATCCCTGTTCGACCTGGTGGTCTCCAACATCAAATTCGCTACCCAACGTGACATTTGCATTCTGAACAGATACCCAGCCATTGGTTTTATCGCGAACAATACCGTCAATAGCATTGCCCAATCCCTGCGTATCAATTGCAATGTCGCCTCCTGTTGCAGACGGCAGAATTTCCAAGCTCATGCCACTGGCAATAAAACGTTCCGGTTCTGTGGCATTTTCCTTCAAAACATTCCCCAAAATGGTAACCATCTTGGCCGGGTCAACATTTGCGCCGCTAATGGCATCTTTGATATCTACGGCTATAGCCGGAGGATTTACGGTCGGATTGCCATTGTTGGTAAAGGTATAAGTTTTGCCGTCAAGAACAATGCTTTTTCCGGTATAATCGGCAGCAGTTGTTGAATTGAAATCAATACGGGCAGCGTTTTTAATGTCATTATCAATCTGCGGAATATTGAACACGCCGGTCGGAATGCCATTATCCTCACGCGGATTGCAGGCACTCTGAACACAAGACAGTGTCTTGCTGGCATCAATCGTTAAACCGGAACCGGCGGTAGACTGGACGATGGAAATTTTATTTCCATCCGCGCTGAAACGGTTTGCAGAAGGCAGATTTTCCTTAATTGCCGCGGCAAAAGCCTCTGTAAAGTCATTTACAGAAATAATACCGGTTGAAAGGTCAACGGCAATATTGCCCGGCTGAACGCCGGCAGGATTGTTGGTAAATTCAAAAGTATAAGTTTTACCAGTACCGGCATCCGTAATCGAAATTGTCGATCCGTTTTGCGGAATGGAGGTAAACTCCAGTTGTCCGGCAGCGGCATAAACATCCGGCGTACCATCAAGCGTATTGCTGTTGCCATACAAAATGCTGTTAGCCGCGCCACTCGGCACACTGGCCGACATATCCCAGCCATTGGCACTGGTTTTGGTAAAGTTCAGGCTCAGATTGCTGGCATTTCCCAAGCTGTCATAAATCAGGGCTGAAACTTTCTGTTGAGCTCCTATTTTATCCGAGCTGGGCAGATTGGCTCCGAATTTAATCTGCTGGGTCGGTGTTGCCGTTCCGCCGATTGTCGCCAAGTTAATCGGTTTCAGGTTACGGTTGTCAATAATATTGTCATTGATATAAACCGTATTGCCGTTGCCGTCATAATAGGCTTTCATATAATCAATGCCATTGATATTCACGACGCTGGCATTCGGGTTTCCGTCCCACGGAAGCAAAGACCAGCCCTGAGCATAAAAACCGCCGGTATTGACCAGATAGCCGTTATCATCAATGTTAAAATCACCGGCGCGGGTATAAGCCCACAAGTCGCCCTCACCCGGATTGGCCGCCTGATTGACGACAAAATATCCGTTGCCGCTGATTGCACAGGCAGTAGATGAGGAGTTGGAAGCCAGAAGCCCCTGGACATTTACCCCCTGCTTGCTTACAGGCTGAACTCCGCCCGGGGAATAACGGCTGCTGGTTGTCTGTTTGGTTACCAAAGTCTGAAAAGACGTATTATTATTTTTGTAACCAACAGTATTTACGTTCACGATATTGTCAGAAATCGCACCCATCGCGGTAGACTGGGCGGCCAATCCCGAAATACCGGACTGCATTGCGCCAAAAATACTCATTGTTTGTCTCCTAAAGTTTTATTATAATAATCCTAACGTCGCGGCAGCCATTGCGGTTTTGGCGACTTTAGCCATTGCGTCGGCAACACCGGAATCTCCGGTTTCGCCTTCTCCCTCATCGGGAACAGTTTCTCCGTCCCCGCCTTCGCCCTCTCCTTCATCCGGCGTTTCGGGAACATTGTCTTTATCAAAATAATCATCATTGCGGACAGTGAGGATATCACCCAGATTAGCCGTAACGGAATCGCCCAAGCCGATGTAGACGCCGTTGCTGTCACTGGCAACGCCGGTAACCTTGCCAAAGATTGTCGTTGTCACATTGGCAGCGCTTTCGCCGTTCGGAACCGTGGTGCTGACAACAATCTGATAAGCGCCGTCTTCCAGCTGATTGCCGTCAGAATCTTTACCATCCCATGTAAATTCGTGCGTACCAGCAGTTGTTTCCGCCGTTTCGGAATAAACGATTTTTCCGGACATATCCTTGACCGTAATAACAGCTGTACTGACATTTTTGTCCAGCGTATAGGTCGCTTTGGCATGTCCGCCCTCCATCGGCATGACATCACCCAGAACCTGCGCCACTTTACCGATATAAGATACAGCCTGCGCTCCAAGGTTGGACATGCTCATGTTCAACAACGTATCCAGCTTGGTATTGGTTTGAATAGCCTGTTCAACGCTTGAATACTGGACGAGCTGATTGGTAAATTCAGCAGTATCCATCGGATCGAGCGGATCCTGATATTTTAACTGCGTTGTCAACAGGGTTAAAAAGGTATTCATATCTGCGGATAATGTCTGAGAGGCAGAATTGGTCGTAGATGTTCCGCTTTGGGTATAACCGTTGATGGAATTTATATCAGTCATGACATTTCTCCTTTACTATACTCTTATGTTAAGGGCGGATTTTCCGTCCCATGTTCCATAAGCCGCCGTTTCTTCGGCAAGATTTTCATTTCCGGCTTCCTTATCAAGCACATCGCCAAGGAAGCTGCGCAATCCGCGGCCGCTTTCATTCTGCTCTCCGGCCTGCCGGTCTTCGCGGAAACTGAAACTAAAGCTGCTGCCGTCCGTTTCAAAACCGGCATCGTTAAACGCTTTTTCCAAAGCGGGCATTTCCTTTTGCAGCATATCCATTGTTTCGGCCCGGCTGGAAATAATATGCGCCTGCAGTTTGCCGTCCTTGGCAATCTGCATTTTGATTTCGATATGTCCGAGTTCTTCCGGCTTTAACTGAACGTTTATGGTATCAACGCCTTTAACTGCGGACTTGGTGATATTAACTTTGATTTGCTCAACGGCTTCCCTGCCCATTCCTTTGTAAACATCACGGAGAGCTGTTTTATTTTCAACTTCCGCCCGGGCTTCGGTTTTTACGGCCGTCGACATATCCGCCGACAATGCGGAATGAGATGCGGTGGAAGATGCCAGTTCGCTGACTGCCGCAACACTGCCGGAAGCATTTTCCGCCACCACGGCATTATTTTGGTTTTGACCGGCAAAAGCAAACAAATTCAACTGCTGCGCCTGATTTTGCTGCGGGGCGGCCGTTACGGTCTGCGGGGCGGAAGCAGATGACGGCAGTTCCGGCATATCCTGAACAGCCAATTCATCGGATACGGCTGACTGCAGAACTTCCTGCGCCGAAAAATCAGACTTGGCAGCGGCATAGGAAAATTTTTCCTCATTAACCGTTACCTTGACTTCGGCTTTTCGGCCTTCTCCGACAGCTTCTCCGAGTTTGGCGGCTTCTTCAACAATATTCGCATTTTCCAGCGGCGCTTCGACAATATTGTTTTCAACAATATCCTGCATGATATTTTTATCACCGGCAACTGTTGACTTGCCTGAAACATCCGGCAGGGAAGCAAATTCTTCGCCGCCATCGGCAATCTGCATTGCGGAAATATCAATACCGGACGTTTCAACCGCGGGAGTCGTATTCTGCGGCAGAGCATCTGCCGGAAGCAGCGTGATATCCGAACGGCCGTCCAGACTCATAACCGGAACCAGCGACATTTCTCCGGACGACATCATTTCCGCCAAATCGGAACCGGTCATAACCGTATAAGTATTTGTTGCCGCATTAAAAACGGTAACCGCACCCATTTCGGAAACTTCGGCCAAAGGAATTTCCTGACCGAAAACATTTTCATTAATGATATTTTCAGAGCTCAAATCAGCACCGTCTTCTACCGGAGAAGCTGCGGAAACATTTTCCTCAGCAACGGTATTTTCGCCTTGTACGGCAGTTTTATTATCCTGACGAATCGGCTTATCCGTCTGCGGCGTTTCCGCTTTTTCTGCCGGCTGACGTTCCGGTTTAGAAGCTTCCGGCTTATTTTGCGTCTTTTCGGCAGAAGACGGGGAATCTTTTGGGGAAGATTTTTCTTCTGTCCGGGGCTGATTTTCAGACGCGGCATATTTTACCGTTTTATTTTTGGTTTTGCGGGATGTTTTTTTATCTTCTATCCGACTGAAAACTGTTTCTTCCGCCTTGTCATCAGCAACTGAACCGCCAAAGAAATCCTTGTTATTCAACAAATCAATAAACTCCGTTCCGGCTGACGGCTTTTTGTCATTCTCTGACGACGCAGCCTGAACCGAAGCGGTTTTGCCCATAATCATGTTGGTCAAATTGTTTATTTCTTTAATTTCCATAACAGAATCCTTTTTGCAAAATTCATTCTGATGTATTTATGCAAATTCCGTGCCAAGAAAAACATCACTGCAACTAAATAAAAATGAAATTTATTATAAATATAAAGAGGCTGTAATAAAAAACCTCCGAAAATCGGAGGCTTTTTTAGAGATTAAAATATATTACAGGCGTTTCCACGTTGTTCCGGCTGGAGAATCTTCCAAAACAATGCCCTGCTCTTTCAATTCATTGCGGATTTTGTCGGCCAAGGCATAATCTTTGTTTTTCTTGGCGGCGGCACGTTCGGCAATTTTGGCGTCAATCTCAGCCTCAGACAAACCGCCGGCCGCAACATTGCCTTTAAACCAGTCATCAGCATCCTGAAACAACAGGCCTAGCATATCTGCACTGGCTAACAGCAGTCCCTTATATTTTCCTTTTTCTTCGGCGAGTTCTGCCTTATTCAGATTATTGACAATTTCATGCAAATAAGACAAGGCCAGCGGCGTGTTCAGATCATCAGCCAAAGCGGCAACAACTCTTTCATCCGGTTCCACTGCCGCGGCTTTTACATCCTTATTATTGCGCAGGGCATTATAGAACTTGTCCAGAGTCAATTTGGCGTTATTCAGGCCTTCCATGGTAAAGTTAAAAGGCTGGTGATAATGCGTTGTCAAAAACAAGAGGCGCAGCGCTTCGGCCGGAGCTTTGGCCAATATTTCATCAACGGTAAAGAAGTTACCCAGAGATTTTGACATTTTAACGCCGTCAACCATCAGCATACCGCCATGCACCCAATAGTGGGCAAAATGCGATCCCTCAAATGCACAGCAAGACTGCGCGCATTCATTTTCATGATGCGGGAAAATCAAATCCGACCCGCCGCCGTGAATGTCAAAATCATTACCAAGCAGTTTTGAACTCATTGCCGAACATTCCAAATGCCAGCCCGGACGGCCGTAGCCCCAGGGGCTGTCCCACCCCGGCTGGTCGGCTTCAGAAGGTTTCCACAGCACAAAGTCTGCCGGATTTTTCTTATAATCAGCCACTTCAATTCTGGCGCCTGCCAACATTTCCTTCATGGAACGGCCGGAGAGACAGCCGTAATTCGGCATCGAATCTACCGAAAACAAAACGTGCCCTTCCGCTTCATAAGCATGACCATTAGCCAGCAGACGCTTAACCAGTTCTATCATATCCTGAATATATTCCGTCGCGCGAGGACGATAGTTCGGGTCGAGAACATTCAGTTTTTTCATATCCGCAATGTACCAGTCATAAGTTTCCTGCGTAATTTCACGGATAGGTTTGCCGGTTTGTTTATGCTTATTTAAAATCTTATCATCAACATCGGTGATATTGGAAACATAAGTGACGTGTTCCGCTCCGTAAACATGGCGGAGCAAACGATACAACACGTCAAAGACCACCGGGGTTTTGGCATTGCCGAGGTGCGCTTTGTCATAAACCGTCGGGCCACAGACATACATACGAACATTGTTACAGTCAATCGGAACAAATTTATCTTTCCGACGTTTCAGCGTATTGTTCAAATATATGTCTACCATTTTAATCTACTCCTTATTTTTATTTTAAGCTTTTTCGCCTTTGAGGCGTTTGTAAGCGCGTTCCCTGCCAATAAACGGCAGCAGGATTTTTAATTCCGGACCGTTTTCTAAAGCCGTCAGTGCCTTGCGCAGCGGATGAAACAGCTCTCTGCCTTTTTTGCCGCTTTGGGTTTTGACCTCATTCAGCCAAGCGCCGAAAGTTTCTTCGTTCCACGGTTCCGCCGGCAGAACTTCTGCCGCCATGTTTGTCAGTTCCGCATCTTCCATAACCGGGGAGAGCTCCGCAAAACAAATGTCCGACCACATTTTAATATCAGACAGCTTATCCAGATTGCCGCGGACGGCATTCCAAAATTCTTCCGTTACGGAAAAACGCTCTTTAACCGTTGCATAAGGCATGGCATGAATCAGACGGGTATTAAAGTGTTTCAGTTCCTCTTCGTCAAATTTAGGCTGCGCGCGGCCGATTTTGGCAAAGTCAAGCGTTGCGGCCAAATCTTTTAAGCTGTAAAAAGGTTCTACCGGGTCTGACGTTCCGAGCTTGGCCAGAAATGAGCTGATTGCCATAGGTTCCACTCCGTCAGCGCGGAGTTCTCTGACGCCCAGGCTGCCCAGACGTTTGGAAAGTTTGCCCTCTTTTCCGGTCAGCAACGGCAAATGTGCAAAAGCGGGAATTTTTCCGCCGACAGCTTCAAACATCTGTATCTGCGCCGCCGTGTTGGTTACGTGGTCTTCGCCGCGGACAATGTGGGTTATGCCGAAATCAGCATCGTCAATGACTGACGGCAGGTGGTACAGGAAGCTTCCGTCTTCACGGATAACGACCGGATCGCTGAGATTTTTTTCAGAATAACGACATTCGCCGCGGACAAGGTCATGCCAGACGATGTCCCCGTCCAACAGTTTGAAACGGTAATGCGGGCGGCGCCCTTCCGCTTCGTATTTGGCAATCTGCTCCCTCGTCAGGTTAAGAGCCTGACGGTCGTAAATCGGCGGCAGACCTTTGTTTAACAGCCGCTTGCGCATAAACTCCAATTCTTCCGGCGTTTCGTAACAAGCATAAATCCGCCCGTCGGCCTTGAGTTTTTCGGTCACTTCGTTATAACGTTCGACGCGCGCCGACTGGCGGGCTTCTTCGCTCCATTCCAGCCCCAGCCAGACTAACGCGTCGCGGATGGCGTCCTCATATTCCTTTTTGGAACGCTGCGCATCGGTGTCATCAATACGAAGCATGAAACGGCCGCCGAGCTTGGCCGACAAAAGCCAGTTAAACAACGCGGTGCGCGTATTGCCGATGTGCATAAAGCCGGTCGGACTGGGGGCAAATCTTACTTTAATGTCGCTCATTTATAAAAAAATCCACTTCAGCATAAAAAACTAAAGTGGATAATAGAAGCTTTGCCTTATAAATTCAACAGTTTTTTGCAGATTACGCATTATAAGGGTATTCGCCTTCCAGACGCAGCTGATTAGTTCTTTCCAAAGATTCTATCTGAAGGCGGAAATCTTCCAAAAACCAGGGGATTTCGCCGTCATCCGCCGCAATCATCTGATAAAACTTATTGCGGTAAGACAGAATCAGGCTGCTTTCCGCCAGTTTTAAGTCGCGGATTTTAAGACCATCCGTCCCTTTGTGCAATTTGAAACTTAGCAGAAGATTCTGCAGAGCCTCATCCTGCGGCGCGCCTTCAAAACGAATTTGCGCCGTTACATCGGCATTGTCGCCGTTGACAACGGTTTTGACGATTTGAAATTTTATCGGGTAATTGAACTTCAGCGGAAAGCCTTTATACATCCCCAGCGCATAGCGGCGGAACAACTGCCGGTATTCCGTTTTTTCATTCGTCGTCATGACCTTCCAGTATTTGCCAACAACAAACTGCGCGACATAGTCCAAATCCACATAACTCAAAAATAAATTGTCCAGCTCTTCATATTTGACCGCCAGATTGTCTTCGGCAAAGGCAGCCAGCAGGCGGTTGCCCTTATCTTCGGCCCAGAGGGACGCTTCTTGCCGGGTCAGCGGCGCGGCAAAAGCATCCGTCGTCAGAAAAACAGCAAAACAAAATATGATAACTCGCAAAAAATTATTACTTTTCATAAAAAATACCTTATGATGTCTTTAATTGGTAATTACTATAATACAAAATTGGTTAATAAAATGAAACTGAAAATTCTTAGCTGCCTGTTATTATGTCTTTTTACCCTCACGAATGCCGCGGCCGCCGTTACGGATCCGGGGCTGCGTTACATTAATGCCAGAGGAAAAATAAAATGCGGCACAAACCTTTCGGCTCCTGCCTATGCTTCCCGCGATGAAGAAGGAATGTGGAAAGGGTTTGACGTTGATATCTGTCAGGCTTTTTCCGCAGCGATTTTCGGTTCAATGGAAAAATTTGAAATGGTAGACGTGCGGGCTGACCAAGTCGGCGCGGCTCTGTCAACCGGGCAGATTGACATTATGCTCGGCGGGCAGACGCTGGCTGCCGGAGCAGATGTCAGAGGCAAAGCCGTTCCGGCCGGAATTTTGTATTATGACAAACAGGTTTTTCTCGGGCGGCAGGTCAGCAAATCAAATTCTCTGGAAGACTACCGTTTCGCAACGGTATGCGTTGTTGCAAACTCTAATGACGCCAATAATGTAGAGGAGTTCAGCAATAAGCACAATCTCGGTTTGAAAATGCTGTCGCTAAATTCCGAACGGCGGGCCAAAGAGGCTTTTTTGCTCAACCGCTGCCAGCTTTTAAGCGGCAATCAGATTTATCTGCGCGGCGTTTGGGAAGAAAACTTTCAGGAAAATCCCGATGTTAAAATTATTCCCGACGTCTTGGCGCTTAAGCCGGTTTATATTCTGGTTGCCAAGGACAATCCGAAACTGCAGGCCATCTCCCGTTGGGTTGTCAACGCCTTGCAGCTGGCGGAAATGTATGGCATAGACTCCAGAAACGTTAAGGTTCAAATCGGTTTAAAAAATACTTCTCAGCGCAATCTTCTCGGCGCTAATGCCAAATTGTGGAGCGGTTTCGGCCTGCGGCCGGAATGGCTTAAACAGGCTCTGGCGAGAATCGGCAATTACGGCGAAATATACGAACGCAACTTCGGACAATACAGCAATCTGAAAATAGACCGGGCAGAAAACCGCTACCTGAAAGACGGCGGCTTGCTTAACCCGCAGCCTTTTTTATAATTTCCGGCGTTCTTTCCCGATTGATATAACGAAGCGCGCATTTTAAGCCGTCAGGCGTAATACGGTGCTGCCCTTCCCTGACGATGTGCGTATTTACCGGGCAGCCTATTTTTTTCAGGTTGCGCCGGGTAAAGTCAAGAGCCGCAAAACGCACCAGATTATCTGCGTCGCCATGGATTAAAAACATCGGCGGCGTATTTTTGTAATGTTTTAACAAATAGGCGGACGGCGCCAGAATTCCGCTGAAACTGACACAGCCGGCAATTTCGTTTTCACGCATCAGCGACGTATATAAAGCCAGCATAGCCCCCTGAGAAAAGCCACAGATATACAAATCCCGGTCTTCTAACTGATATTCATTGAGCAGATTATCTATATAAGGATTTAAATAGTCAAAGGCTTCGGCAAAACCCAATGCCATTTTATTGTAAACCTCCGCGCATTCTTTCATTGTCGGGACGGTCTTACGGCTGTCCTCCGGATCAAAACGGTGCATAGAATACCATTGGCGCTTGCGTTCGTGAATTTCACAGGGAATCGGCGCCTGCGGAATATGGACAGCGCAATTTTCGAGCTTTTGAGTCAGTTCTTGGGCAATAACTTTATCAACCGCCTCGGCACAATCAATATAACCGTGCAAAAACACAACCAGTTTTTGCGGGATACCGTTAATATGAGCTATTTCTTCAATAATCTCCGTCATGCGACTGACCTATATTCTCAGTTTGTAATTACGGGCGGATTTTAATGTGAAATTATTAAAATAAAATGAACGTTTCTTCACACTCCCAATCTAAATATTGCTACTTATTATGTACGAAATACTCAACATCAAACTTACACCTACGGATACTCCCTGAAAAAAATACCCTTTACTTTTTCCTCCACCTCCTGTACAATAATAAATGCAGACAGGTGTTCTGTCTGTGGTGTCTAGAAAACACCCCTTGTATAAAAATATCCACTCTCAGAGTGGAGTGTGGTTAATATGTTGAATACCCACGTCTGTATACAAGCAGTTTTCTAGCTCCACTCTCCTTTGTTTTGTTGACACTGGAGAGTTTGTTTTAACAAAACAAAGGAGCTTGATTATGAAAATCAAATTTTTACTCTTAGGGACGAGTCTGTCCTTAATCCCAACTTTAACCAATGCTCAATGTGTGGCGACAACTGACTGTGCCACCTTGGGGTATACCGAAACGTCCTGTCCTGACGGCAAAGGGCTCAAATGCCCCTTTGGTACAACCTATGCCTGTCCGGAAACAGACCAAAGTGTTTGCAAAAAGTACGGTTTCAAGTATGACTGTAAAGGAACCGGTTATACTTCCGGTATTGGGCAGACCTGCAACAATAAATACACCTCCTGTACTTGTAGCTCCGGTTACGAATGGAAAAGCGGAAAATGCGAAAAAATAAACACTCCGTCAAAAGGAACTCTGGGAACTTGCACCGGATATGCTAAAAACTGCTCTATTGGGCAGATATTAAACAGTGACGGAACCTGCACTTCTGATAAAGTCAGTGGTAAAACACCAATAGGTATAGTCGTTTATATTGGTTCTGATGGTTGTGGACAAGCTATAGCTCTAGATAATGTATACAAGTCTGTAAGTTCAAGTCAAGTAAAGAGCTGTGATTTCAATGGAGGAAGTTCTATTTCTGATCAAGTCTGCCAGATATTTAAAGATTATTATTTTTCTGCGGCTAAAAACCATGATGAGGCTCTAAATGATTTTGACAGCTGTGGAAACACTAAAAAATTAAACGAAATAAACAACAAAATTGATGAGGCAGGCAATCAGGGATATTATCCTGATGGATATTTTTCTATAGCAAGAGCAGCTTCTCAATATGCTCCGAGTAATGCACAAAATACAAAAGGAAAATGGTGTCTACCGGCTGCCGGAATAGGACGTGAAATTTATGAAAACTACGAGAAATTTAATAACATTATAAAAAAAGTTAATGGGCAGTTATTTTATAAATCTCCCTCTTTCTATTTTTCTTCAACACTCGGAAAAAGAATAAACAACGAAGATAGTACTCAGGCTATTGGCACTCCTTCCTCCAATATATACCATTGGGGATGGTTTTATGATGCTGGCGTATTATATCCTTTAGGTTATTTCAGATACGATGATTATTATCTTGGATTAGACCGTTCAATTCTAATTCGGCCGGTTATTGAGTTCTGATATTACAACATCAGCAGGAAGGACAGGAAGAGGATGCCATAGAGCAAGACGCCGTGCGGATAAGAAAACGCAATTTTGAAATCCGCACGGGAGGGAATGGCGTTTTCAATGATTATGGTTTGCAACAAGACGTAAAGCACATAGCCTAAAATGGAGTGCGGCACATAAGGCAGCAGATAACGATTGATATAAAAACTCAGCGGCAGCAGCAAAAGCGGCGCCATGCTTGACGGAACGGCATTATAAAAGGTTATGTTGCGAAAGCCGACGCTGCCCATGACATAGTCGCCGGTATAAACGTTTTTCTTTGGAAAAACCGTAAAATTACACGGGTGGGCATTCAGAATCAAACCGACAACAAAGTGCATGATTTCATGCAAAAGCGTTCCCGGGATATTAACCAGCGCACTCAGCCACATACTGCTGTAGGTCGAGTACTTCATCCGCATCAGCAAAACAACCGAAAGAATGGTAAAAAAACGGTTGTCAAAAAAACTGCCCACAATATCTTCCCTGTTCAGAAAAAGAAGCAGACGATCCAGCGCTTCAATAACGGCATCCATGTTTATCCCTTTCGCAAAACAGCCAGACCGGCAAGGTATGTATTCAACAACAATTTACAGAGATTTTTGCGGCTCACCAGGCCTAAATCGTCAATAGCTTTGGTTGTCAGAAAGGAACTTACGGCAAAAAGGCTCAGCCAGAGAACTTGTCTGGCCAGACGGCGCTTGCGCGGATTGAGGCGGGAGTAGACGGCGTTAAACGACGGCTCCCACAAACGCAGCAGACGGAGAATCGCCTCTTTATATTCATGCGGCAATTTTTCTGTTTTCAGATGAAAATTATACAGCAAGAACCAGCGGTTTGCATTGGAGAGGACAAACGCAACAAAAGCATCCAGCCAAGTGTTGAGGTTTTTATAAGCATTCTTTTCCGGCCGGAAGCACTCCATCCGTTCCTGCAATTCCCGCAGCGTTTCAAGATTAAGCGCGCAGATAAACTCGTCCATATTGGCAAACTGGTTATAAATTGTGCCGACAGAATAGCCTGACGCTTCTGACAGTTTGCGCGCCGTAAGATATTCGGCGCCCTTTTCCTCAACCAGGCGGCGGCCGGCGGAGAGAAGCGACGGACGAATATTTTCTTTATTTTCCAACATGATTTATCTTAACAAATTATTTGTAATTTCAACTCTATGATATTACATATAAAACAATTCTGAACAGTGTTCAATTTTTTTGTTAAAGGATTTGGATAAAATGAAAAATAAAAAGCTGATTTTAGCGGCCGGGCTGGCGGCAGTTCCGTTTATTGCCGGTTACAGTCAGGCGCAACAGGAAAATATGTATAAAGACATTCTTTTTTCTGACGAAGTCAAACAGCAGGCTGTCGAAGACAAGGCCAAGAACAGCGCCGCTCAACTGCTCGACCGCCAACCGGCTGCATTGACCGTAGACATTGAGCAGCCGGAACGCCGCAGCGCGGAAATTGGAAAAGCCAAAGAAGCTTACGGACAAGCGCCGTTCGGATTGGTGTGGGGCGCAAACAAAAGTGAGACGGAAGCGCTCGGCGTTACGCTCACGCCGACAGAACTTAAAGATTATGTCAGCGCCTATGAAGTTCAGAACCTGCCCAACGCTTTGGACAGTTTTGACAAGGTGATTGCCGTTTTTGGGGAGGACAACCGTTTATGGCGGGTTTTAGCTTATGGCAATGCCATAGAAGACACAACGCCAAACGCTGCCAAGATTATGAAAATTTATGACAAATATTACAATCTTCTTGCTCAGAAATACGGCAATGCCCAACAAAATTACACCGGAACGGGAACGTTGCAAAACAATATGAAATTGCAACAGGAACTTGTCAACGGCACGGCCGACGTTTACGCGACATTTGAAGGAAACGACATCGGGGCGGCACTGGCCGTCAATGTTGAAGGAAACAACAAATTTTATCTGGTGATTGATTACAGAAATTTAAAGATTCTTAAAGAAAATGAGCTAAAAGAATTACAAGCTTTGTAAGAATCGATAAATAAGGATAATTAAATCATGAATAAAGTTGCTTTTTGTGCCGTTTCCGGCAACGGAATGAGCGCTTTGGCGCAGATTTTGCTCAAAAAAGGATATGAGGTATACGGCTCGGATCAGAGTTTTGACGCCGGACGCGACCATGCCAATCTAAAGGCTCTGACAGCGGCAGGCATCAAAATCATTCCTCAGGACGGCAGCGGCATCAGCAGCGATATGGAATTTTTGTGCATTTCCTCGGCTATTCCTGACAACAATCCAGATGTCTTGGCGGCAAAGAGCCAAAATATTCCCATCAAAAAACGTTCCGAACTTTTGGCTGAGCTTTTTCACCAGTATGAATACAATATTGCCGTCGGCGGCACCAGCGGTAAGACGACAACAACGGCAATGATTGGCTACATTCTTGATAAACTCGGCAAGAAACCGTGCATGATTAACGGCGGTATGCTTCGGGATTATGAAAGCGACAAAGGCCTGCCGAACATCATTTACAATGAAGGCGACATTTGCGTGGCGGAAGCTGACGAAAGCGACGGCTCCATTCGCAATTATCATCCGTATATCGCTTTAATCAACAACATTTCACATGACCACGTTTCCATTGACGAGCTGGTTGCTTATTTTACTGATTTTGCCAACCATGCGCGCCACGGCATTATTGTTAATGCAGACTGTCCGCTGGCCAGCAAACTGGAACACAAAAATAAATTTACTTTCTCAATCAAAAGCCCGGACGCGGATATTTACGCAACTGACATTAAGGCCGAAGCAACCGGCGTCAGTTACAAAATTGACGGACGGGAATTTCATTTGCGGCTTATCGGCAAGTTTAACGTATCCAATGCTCTGGCGGCAATCAGCGCCTGCATGATGGTCGGCGCAGACAAGTATGAAGCGGCAAAGGCTCTGGAGGGCTTTACGGGGATTAAGCGCCGTTTGGAAATTGCCGGAACCAACGGCCGCAACATTACCCTGATTGACGACTTTGCCCATAATGCCAGTAAAATCGAGGCTTCGCTTTCTGCGCTCAAAGAATATCCGGGGCGGTTGATTATTATGTATCAGTCACATAAGCCCTTTTCCGCCCGGACGACCGGTGAGGAAGACGGCGTTGTTTTCGGCAAGGTTCTCAGCAAAAACGATATTCTGCTGATGCCGGAGATTTATATGCGCGACCCGGTTAAAGACGCGGATATTTCCGGCGCTGATTTGGTGCAATATGCCGTTAACAACGGTGTTAACGCCAAATTCCTCGGCACAAAAGAAAAAGTGCGGGAATTTATTTTGAAAAATGCGCAGGACGGCGACAGAATCGTCATCATGGGCGCCAGAGATAACTCCCTGCCCGATTTCAGCCGTCAGCTTTTGAAGGATTTATAAAAATGTATTATTCCTTAAATCCCGGTGACAAAATCGGTTTGGTATCCCCTTCCCGCAGTGTTAAGCCGGCGGAAATAATTCATGGTGTCAACTATTTGAAATCTCTGGGATTTGAGGTCGTCTTCGGGGAACATGTTTTTGACAAGTTCCGTTATATGGCGGGAACGGCGGAAAACCGCGCCGCAGACATTATGCGTTTTTACCAAGACGAGGAAATTAAAGCTGTTTTTGCAACGTCCGGCGGGGATGGCAGCCAGTTTATCCCGTCTCTTTTAGACTGGAATATTATCAAAAAGAATCCTAAACCCTTTATCGGCTTCAGCGATACGACGGCCGTGCAAAATGCCATTATCGCCAAAACCGGACAGGTTTGCTTTACCGGCCTGACATTAAACTATGACTTTCGCAGCGGCAGTTTGGACAAGCAGGTTGATAAGTCAATCAAGACGTTGTTGTTCGGTGAAAAATTCTGCTTTAAGGGCGGGAAAAAAGTTATCGGCGGCACTGCCGAGGGCGAGCTTATCGGCGGTTGTCTGAGCTTATTTCGCAATCTCTGCGGCACGGAATTTATGCCGGATATGAGCGGGAAAATCCTGTTGATTGAAGATGTCGAAGAACCGCTTTACAAGCTGGATTTGATGTTGCAGCAGATTTCACAGAATCCCGGTTTCAAAAAAGTCAGCGGTATTGTTTTCGGCGGTTTTCCGGGATGCACAATCCGCAATAAAGACGACGGGACGGTTGACGAGATGATTAAACATTTTTGTTCAGACCTGAATGTGCCGGTAATTAAGGATTATCCCTACAGCCATGACTTTACACGTTATGCCCTGCCGCTCGGCGCTAAAGTCCGCTTGGATGCAGACAAGAAGTTTTTAGCTTCGTTTTGAAAATGACGGCTCTCCATAGAGAGCCGTTTTTTAGGGTTAAAATTCAATTACGGGACGAATATGTTGGCTGATTTTTTTTGCTGAAAATCCTATACCCTTCGAACATGCATCAATGTCTGTACAAAACTCCCAGGCAAAACCATAGTCATGCTCTGATGATCCCCAATAATTTTGCATTAAAGGTTTGGCTCTAATTATGGCTAATGTACTAGTAATAATATCAAAATTGATAAATGCACTATTCCATATGCCAGCAGCCGGCAAACACCATTTTCCTTTAGTTTCAGGAGCTGCTGAAGGCGCGTAATCAACAGCAGCCCATGCAGCAGGATAAATATCAGCCGCTCCTTTTTGCGTTATTTTTTTGGTATTGCCACAACTGTCATAATCACTAATAGCATCTCCTACAGTCCTATAATTAGGTAATGCAGAGATATCGTCCAAAGAGCTGCTCCACTTATTTTTATTAATAAAATCAAGTGCAATAGCCTGTCCACATTTTCTGTCACTACTGATGTAGATAACGACACCTATCGGTGTTTTGCCGCTGACTTTGTTTGTCGTACAAGTACCATCACTATTTAATATCTGTCCGATTTTGCAGTTTTTGGCATAACCGGTGCACTGGCCAAGAATTGGCGTTAACTTTTCTTTACACTTTCCGTCTTTCCATTCATAACCGGAAGCACAATTACATGATTTATATTTGTCACCACACTTTTCCGTTCCCACTTGTTCATTAGTTCCGGTACAGGTGTATTGATAGGAATTATCACACTGTTTTTGCGGGCAAGCCCAATATTCGCCAAACGGACATTTTAAGCCATTATCGCATTTTTGAAGTGAGGTGTAGCCTAGTTTGAGGCAATCGGTTTCAGCGCATTGCGCATATAAAACGTTTGGGATTAAGGATAGAGTTGTCCCTAAAAGTAAAAATTTAAAGTTAATATTCATGTTGAACATCCTTGTTTTAAGGTTAAAAACAAAACCCGCTTCGTAAAGAAGACGGGCGGATGTTCGAAAACCGAATCTTATCAAACGGCTCGGCTTATTTGGCGGAGCCTTATTCACCGACATCCGTCCCTAGCACAGCAGACAGATATCAGCATATATTTATTTTAAGTCGCAGTTATGCTTGACGACTGATAAGATTAAAGGGTTTTCGACGCCCTCAGCGGCAAACTCTGCCGCTTAAGATTAAGGGTAGCATAGGGGCGTCTTTTTAGCAAGATGTTTTTACATAGGGCTTTTGAATTATTCCGCATAAATAAGAATCAAAAAACCGGAAGCAAAAACTTCCGGTTTTTATCAGTCTTTTCTACCTTTAATTAAGCTGCTTTTGAGCTTTTCTTAGCGGCAAATTCGTTCATCTTGCTGATGACATAGTCCTGAGCTTCCGCGCTTAGATACGGGTGCATCGGAATGCTCAAAACAGTCTTGGAAAGTTTTTCGCAAACCGGCAATGAACGCGTGTTCCACTTCTGGTATGCCGTCTGGGTATTAACCGGGCGCGGATAATAAGCGCCGCAAGGAATGCCGTTTTCTTTCAAGAAAACCATCAGTTCATCACGGTCATCATTATTGGCGCAAGTAACGGTATACAAAGCGCGGGCAGATTTGCAGTTATCAAGAACTTTCTGCTTGCCGAAGTAGCTGCTCAATTCATTGTTATAACGCTGGGCAACCTTTTCACGGTCAATCAATTCCTGTTCAAATACCGTCAGTTTCTGCAAAACAACAGCTGCCTGGAAAGAATCCATGCGCGCATTCAACCCCATGCGGACGTTGTCATAGTGATCTTCCGGACTCATACCGTGAACGCGGCAGGAAACCATCAAATCGCGTTCTTCGTCACTGTTGGTAAATACGGCGCCGCCGTCACCATAACAAGCCAGCGGCTTGGTCGGATAGAAAGACGTGGAAGTCATGTCGGCGATAT
>JAUNPO010000017.1:0-3595 GCA_030536665.1 Pseudomonadota bacterium | reverse complement strand
ACGCCTTTATATTCAGAACCGTAAGCCTGAGCCGCATCAGACAAGACTTTCATGCCGTTAGCATGGGCAATACGCTTAATCTCGTCATAGTCGCAGGGGTTACCGAAAATATCTACGGCAATAACAGCCTTCAAATTCAGTTTGCCTTCTTTTTTGACATTTTCAATAGCTCTTTCCAAATCTTTCGGATCCATATCCCAGGTTTCAGGATCAGAATCTACGAATACAGGCGTTGCACCCAAAATTGCCGGCGCTTCGGCTGAAGCAACAAAGGTGAAAGATGAAACGAATACGGCATCGCCTTCTTTTACATCCCAGGCCATCAGCGGCAAAATCAGGGAATCTGTGCCGGATGAGCAGGTAACGCAATGTTTGCACTTTGAAAACGCTGCTAATTTAGAATCAAGTTCTTTTGTTTCCGGCCCCTGGCAGTAACCGCCGTGTGTCAAAATCGTTTCAAATGCCTTAAGAAACTTTTCCTGTCCGATGACTTTCTGCGAGCTCTGGACATCAAACAAATTGATTGCGCAATTCGGTTTATTCATTTTTCATTCCTCATAAATGTTTCAACTGAGGAGGATATTAGGGCAATTTATAAATTTATGCAAAACACAAAAGGTTACCAGTTTGTAACATTCCTAAGGCACGGTCACGGTATAAGTCGTAATGCGGTTTTCTTCAATCTTGTGAATTAAATAAGCCAAGGGCCGGGAAGCGTCGCGTTCCGGCGTGCTTTTTTTATAATTCAACAGACTTTCCGCCCAGTTGGTGCTGAAACCGGAAACAATCGGCACACCGAAGATATCAGAATGCAGGGAATTGTGCAAATGGCCGCACAGAACGAGTTTAACGGTGGAACGATATTTTTTGATAATATTGTTAAACGGGACAAACCAGCTTCCGGGGTGCAGGTCAAAAAAGCCGGAGCCTGTCGAAAGTGTAAACTGATGCAGCAAGACGACAACCGGTTTTTTATCAGGATTGTTTTCCAGCTGCTCAATAAACCAACGTTCTTTTTCTTCGTTAAAATCGCCGCCGCCATGGCCGGGACGAAACGTATCCAAGGCAATTATCTTTACAAAATCAACGTCAACGGCATATTGCAGATATTTATCCATTTCCGGACGGGGATGCGCCGGAAGGTATTTTTCTATTGCGTCAATTAAACCTGCGGACGAATCATGATTGCCGGTTATCAGCAGATAAGGCGCATTGAGTTTATTCAATGCCTGAAAGCAGGGCTCGTAATATTCATTATGTTCCTTCCAGACCAAATCTCCGGTCACAACGACAACATCCGGCTTAACCGCCTGAGAATTAATCGATTCAATGATTTTCGCCAACTTGGCCTGGCCTTCCGGATTGTCCGCGGAATAGTGAATATCAGAGATATGAAAAATATACATACTGTTTAGTCCATAAAAAAAGGGGATATCTTTAATATGTCTTGCGAAATCTTAATTTTTTGTTAATTATTCTTATTGATTTCATAATAAAAATACTGTATGTTGTACCAAAATATTTAAGTATTTAGAAACCAGAAAGGATTATCCGGTGTTTAAAAATCTGTTTTTTGCCGCAGTTTTCGCCTTAGCCCTCACAACCGGCCATGCTTATGCCGATGACTCCATGGACGATTATACTCAGGATGAGGGGATGCTCGAAAGTTACAACCGGGCAATGTTTTCTTTCAACAGCGGCTTTAACGATTATGTTCTGATACCGGTCAGCAAGGGCTATCGCGCTGTTACGACACCTTTTATCCGCAATCGCATCAGCGGCGTTCTTGCCAATCTCAGAGAACCGATTTCAATGGGCAACTATCTTCTTCAGGGTGAGCTCAAAAAAAGCGGTATCGTTTTGTCCCGCTTTGTAATCAACTCAACTTTGGGTTTGCTCGGTATGTTTGACGTTGCCGAAGGCTGGGGGCTGCCGAATGACACGACATCCTTTGACGATACCTTTGCAACATGGTGTATTCCTGACGGGCCATACATTGTTTTGCCGTTTTTCGGTTCATCTACGCCGCGTGCCGCTGTCGGCATGTCTCTCGGTTTTGCCATGGATCCGGTTTTCTGGGCAACCAACCATGATGCAAACATTAATTCCAAAATTTCTTACAGTTATGCTGCAATGCAGGCTATTTCTCTCATGGAAAGAAATGTAGACATGTATGAAGACTTGGAAAGAAATTCCGTAGACTTTTACGCAACGATGAAATCTGCTTATATGCAGAACAGACAAAACAAAGGCTGCGCCAGCAGTGTGTCCGCCTCCCCGGCCGCAACTTACGACTTTGATTTTGGCATTGAGGAAGAAGA
This sequence comes from Pseudomonadota bacterium, assembly GCA_030536665.1. Taxonomy (GTDB): domain Bacteria; phylum Pseudomonadota; class Alphaproteobacteria; order RF32; family CAG-239; genus HGM16780. Next base: position 1,274 of record JAUNPO010000017.1, on the reverse strand, counting down.
GGAAGACGTTGTCAAAGAACTTTTGGTAAAACCGGCTGCTCATCACCGGATGCCTGGCAAAAAGCCGGAATTATTAGTTAATCCATAGAAAAAACAAACGGGTTTAAGGAGTTAGTTTTTATGAAGAAATATTTAATTGCAGCCGTATTGGCTTTAGGCTTTTTATTTAACGCTTTTTCCGCAAAGGCAGACGTTAATGCCAACGGCGCCGAGCAGTTTGTCAAAAATGTTACGAAAGACGGTATTGAAAATATTATTAATGCCAATATCCCGCAAAAAGAAAAAGATGCTCGTTTTGAAAAACTGTTTAACAATGCGCTTGATTTGAAATTTATCGGGCAATTTGTTCTGGGGCGTTACTGGAGAACGGCGACTCCGGCACAGCGCGAAGCTTTCATCAACGCTTATCGGGAACTGAACATTCAAACCTGGTCCAAACGTTTTGATGAATTTAAAGGCAGAAAGTTTATTTTTCAGGGAACGACACCGTCTAATTCCGCCAATCAGGTTTTTGTTAACACAGAAGTTCCCATGGATCAAGGGGCTCCGGCGAAAGTCGTTTGGCGTGTTAAACAAACCGGTGACAGCTACAAAATCGTTGATATCATTATTGAAAATGTCAGCTTAGCGATTACGGCACGCAATGAATATTCGGCATATATCAAAAAAGCGCCGAACGGTGTTGATGATTTGATTAAAGACTTACAGAAAAAAACAAAATAATATGTTCACTCAAAAAATCCTCGGAATTTTCCGAGGATTTTTTTTGAAGTTAGGGCACACCTGCGAGGTGAGCGGCGGGGAGCCCCCGCGGGCACAAGTTAGCTGTTGGTTGTCCTGTACGTAATGAGGCGCGATGGAAGCTGGGGCAGCTTCACCCCATCGGTTCGCCGCTGGTTGATGGTACATAAGGAAGCACTGCGTGCGCCTTGTGCCTGCCGCTTTGTCATTTTTCTCTCATCTCATCAAAATTAGTTATTGAACTTTAGAGATTTTTATGTTATAGTATCTTTGTGATGACAAGTGTGGAGGATACGATGAGAAATATTTCCCGAGTAATATTGCTGTCAACTTCTTGCCTGATTTGGTATGGAGCTGATAATGTTTGTGCTTCTGTTAATGTTTATTCAGGTATCCCTAAGTCTGGTACCAACACACACGACACACATTACCTTGCCGATGACTGTCCACACTTGCCGTCTGCACACCCGCGGGCACTATTTAGTTCCTCCCCTAAGGTAGGGGAGGCTAGGAGGGGTGTGACGAGCGAAGCG
>JAUNPO010000155.1 GCA_030536665.1 Pseudomonadota bacterium | reverse complement strand
GACCGGTTCTGGCGCCTCCTGCACCTCCGGCGGCAAAACTTTCTACGAAACCTGTTTGGTAAAGGAAACGTGTATGCCTGGAGAAAAAGGTGGTGGATTTGTCGATGTAGATGGTAGGGAAAATATCAGGTATCGAGGTTATAAAGTTCGTGAATATTGTACAACTCAAAAAGGTGTTAAACTTTACCTCTACACATATTGTATTGGAACAACAGAAGGCGTTAGAGCTCCTTGTTACGGAAAAGTTCTTTGTATAAACGGAAACGGCTATGATAGACCAGGAAGTTCTAAATGTACCTGTGATCCTCGCTATCTCGATGTTTGTAATGAAACATGTAACAGTGACAGTTTAAGCGCCAATGGCGGGTTCTGTTCGACAATGACTGGAGAATACAGATTCTATTATGTAAAAGATAAATGTAAGACCTCAACAGGAAATGTCATAAAATATTATGCCGCGTGCAATGGTATAAGTTGTGAAGGAAAAAAAGGACCCTGCTATGGAAAAACAGAATGTACTGGTGGAACGATAGCCGTTGATCCTTGTACCTGCGGCGGTGTAACTTACGGAACATCCTGCGTTATCAAATGCCCGTATGAACAAACGGCGGCGGATTGTAAAGCCGGGCAGAGTTTCACCCAACGCTGCAAAGACAATGCCGGAACTTGGTATGGCGAATGTAAGTAAGAAAAACTACTGAAAACATTAAACCCCGGATTATATTTCCGGGGTTTAATGTTTTCTATTTCACAAGCTTTAATCGGCCTGGTCGACACCGGGTTCGGTAACTTCGTCCGCTGCGGACATTTCATCCGTATCGGCAACGCTGTCACCCAAAACCTCAGAACCGGTTTCGTCTTCCAGCTCCTCATCGTCGCCGGCGTCAGCCTCCAGTTTGGTAACGGAAACAACGCTTTCGTTTTCCGCCGTTCTGAACAGGATAACGCCTTGAGTCTTGCGGCCGGCAATACGGATATCTGCCACCGGCATACGGATTAACTTGCCGCCGTCAGTAACCATCATAATCTGATTGTCATCCTCAATCGGGAAGGAACTGGCGATTTCCTTGTTGCGGGCAGACATTTCCATATTGGCAATACCCTGACCGCCGCGACCGGTGACGCGGTATTCATAAGAAGAGGTGCGCTTGCCGTAGCCGGTGGTGGTTACAGAGAGAATGAACTGTTCATTGGCTTTCATTTCCTCATATTTTTCAGCCGTCAGAACGCTAACCTCAACGCCGCTTTCAGCAAATTTGACCGGCTCGTCGCCGCCTCTTTCCGCCTGAATACGCTTGAGAGCGGAGGAAACGCGGCCATATTCATCTCTCTCTTCAGATGAGGCATCGCTGTGGTTCAGAATAGACATGGAGATAACCTCGTCACCCGCCGCCAGCTTAATGCCGCGGACACCGGTGGAGTTACGCCCGACAAACATGCGGACTTCGGTTACCGGGAAGCGGATACATTTTCCGCCCTTGGCCGCCAGCATAACATCCTGCTCTTCCGTACAAATACGGACATTGACAAGCTTGTCGCCTTCGTCAAGTTTCATGGCTATCTTACCATTGGACTGGACATTTACAAAGTCCATCAGCGAGTTACGGCGGACATTGCCCTGCGAGGTGGCAAACATGATGGACATATTGTTGCACTCTTCCTCATTCTCGGGGAGTTTCATAATCGTCGTAATGTTTTCGCCCTCGCTCAACGGCAAAAGATTGATGAAAGGTTTGCCTTTTGATGTCGGCGAGCCGAGCGGCAGCTTGTAAACCTTCATCTTATAAACCTGTCCTTTGGAGGAGAAGAACAGCACCGGCGTGTGGGTTGAGGCCACAAACAGGCGGGTAACAAAATCTTCTTCCTTCGTCGCCATGCCGGATTTGCCTTTGCCGCCGCGTTTCTGCGCCTTATAAGCATTCAGCGGCACGCGTTTGATGTATCCGGCCTCGGTAACAGTCACAACCATTTCTTCGCGCTGGATTAAAGATTCAATATCGGTATCATATTCAATATCTTCAATTTTACTGCGGCGCGGGGTGGCATATTCGTCTTTGATGGCGATGAATTCGTCACGCATAATGCCGAACAGTTTTTCGCGGGAAGCCAAAATCGACAGACATTCTTTGATTTCATCTCCCAAACCGTACAATTCCTGGTGAATTTTATCTCTTTCCAGGCCGGTTAAGCGTTGCAGTTTCAAGTCCAAAATCGCTCTCGCCTGATCTTCAGACAAGTGGTAAAAACCGTTTTCAACCTTTCTGTCCGGCTCGTCAATCAACTGTACCAGAGCTTCAACCTCTCCTGCCGGCCAGGCTTTTGCCAGCAAAGCTTCTTTCGCTTCCTGCGGGTTGGGCGAAGTACGGATTAAATCAATAACCGGGTCAAGATTTTCAACGGAAATAGCCAGACCGACCAAGATATGGGCACGGTCGCGGGCTTTGTTCAGTTCAAAAATCGTGCGGCGGCGGATGACTTCTTCACGAAAGTCAACAAACGCCGAGATGATGTCCTTTAGGTTCATCATCATCGGGCGGCCGCCGTTAATCGCCAGCATATTCATACCGAAGCTGGTTTGCAGCGGCGTGAATTTGTACAACTGGTTCAAGATAACATCCGGCTGGAAATCGCGTTTGATTTCAATAACCACACGGACACCGTGACGGTCAGATTCATCGCGGATTTCGGAAATGCCCTCGATCTTTTTGTCTTTTACCAATTCGGCAATCTTGGCAATCATCGCCGCTTTGTTGACCTGATAAGGAATCTCGTGGACAATAATCGCTTCCTTATCCTTGCGCAGTTCCTCAATGGTGCATTTGGCGCGCATCATAACAGAACCGCGGCCGGTATAATAAGCAGACTTCGCCCCGCCGTAGCCCAAAATCAGGCCGCCGGTCGGGAAGTCAGGTCCGGGAACGATGCCAATCAGGTCATCAATCGTAATTTCCGGATTGTCAATATAAGCGCAGCAGGCATCCAAAACCTCGCCCAGATTGTGCGGCGGAATGTTGGTGGCCATACCGACGGCAATACCGTTGGCACCGTTAACCAGCAAGTTGGGGTAACGCGCCGGCAAAACAGAAGGTTCCTGCAGGGTTTCATCATAGTTCGGAACAAAGTCAACCGTGTCTTTGTCGATATCTTCAATCAAGGCATGAGCCACTTTGTCAAGGCGGGCTTCGGTATAACGCATGGCCGCGGCGCTGTCGCCGTCCATGGAACCGAAGTTACCCTGCCCGTCAACCAGCGGCAGGCGCATGGAAAACGGCTGTGCCATACGAACCATGGATTCATAAATCGCGGCATCGCCGTGCGGGTGATATTTACCCATGACATCACCGACGATACGCGCGGATTTACGATAAGGCTTATTATAATCATAGCCGTTTTCGTACATACCGTAGATAATGCGGCGGTGTACCGGCTTTAAGCCGTCGCGGGCATCCGGGAGCGCACGCGCCACAATAACGCTCATGGCGTAATCAAGGTAGGAACGGCGCATTTCCTCGGAGATTTCGACCGGCATAATGCCATCGACATTCGACGGCGCGGCCAGTT
>JAUNPO010000154.1 GCA_030536665.1 Pseudomonadota bacterium | reverse complement strand
GACCGCCGCTTCCTTGAGGTTCAGGTCACGGGAGGATTTCTGGAAATATTTCTGGCTGGCAGCCTCAATGCCGTAGGTTCCGGAACCGAGATAGACGCGATTTAAATACAGGGTCAATATCTGTTCTTTGCTGAATTTGTACTCCAGCCAAAAAGCCAGCAACAGCTCCTGCGTTTTGCGCTTTATGTTTTTGTTGGGAGTTAGAAACAGGTTTTTGGCCACCTGCTGGGTGATGGTGCTGCCGCCCTGGGCGTAACGTCACAAAAACATATTGGTCAGCATTGCCCGCGTGAAAGAAATAACGTCAAAACCGAAATGGCTGTAAAACCGTCTGTCTTCGGTGGAAATGATGGCGTCCGGCACATATTGCGGCAGCTCGTCGACATGAATGACTTCGGAATAAACGCTGCCGAAAGTGGTTATCTCGTTGCCGTTCTCGGCGGCAATTCCCGTTTAATGCTGACTGGTGCGGTTGATGGCCTCATCCATATTCGGCAGGGTGAGAATACAATAGCCGATATACATTAATAAAGTTATCACCAGCACTGCTAAAATTTTTAATATCAGGTGCCGATTCTTAATGCGTTGTTTTGACTCTTTTTTCTTGGCCTTTTTACTCTTTTTTTTAGCTTTTGCCACGATTCCCGCCTTTTTGACTCTTGCGCCGATTCGCAAAATATTTTAAAACAATGTTCATTACATAGCACACAATCGTTAAGGAAGATTTTATGACCGATGTTTCCGTTTCAATAAATGCCGATTTGCAAAAGAAAATCGCTAAAATTGCCAAGAAAAATGGTCAGAGTTTTGACGAGTTGGTTGCAAAGGCGCTGGCGCAGTATGTTGAAGATTATGAAGACGTCTACAAAACCGATGTCTGCGCCGTGGACAATCTTGAACGGTCTTTCTTTTTATCCATCGGCGAATAATTTTTGCTTTAATTCATTCGTTGAAGTGCTATATTTCTTTCATTGATTCAATTTCTTGAAAAGTGAGCGCTTATGACTAAAAAAGTCTGCCTTGTCGACGGTTCCGGCTATATTTTTCGTGCTTTTTACGGGCTTCCGCCCATGACGTCTCCGGAAGGTGTTCCGGTCAATGCCGTTTACGGCTTTACCAATATGTTTCTGCGTCTGACCAAAGAAATTGACTGCGATTATTGTCTGGTGCTGTTTGATGCCAAACGCCAAAACTACCGCAACGATATTTTCCCCGACTACAAAGGTACCCGTCGCGAAATTCCCGAAGAACTGATACCCCAGTTTCCGATTATCCGCGAAGCCGTTTCGGCCCTGAACCTCAACCAGTTGGAAATGGAAGGCTTTGAAGCCGACGACCTGATTGCCACCTACGCGGCCAAAGCGCTGGAAAAGGGCTATGAGGCTGTGGTGGTTTCCGCGGACAAGGACTTGATGCAGCTCATCCGCCCCGGCGTCACTTTTTACGATCCCATGAAAGACAAGTTTTTCTCGCCGGAAGACGTCAAGGAAAAATTCGGCGTCTATCCCGATAAGGTCGTTGACGTTCAGGCGTTGGCCGGCGACAGCATCGACAATGTTCCGGGCGTTCCCGGCATCGGTTTGAAAACCGCCGCCCAACTGATTGAAGAGTTTGGCTCGTTGGAGGGCGTGCTGACCCGCGCCGCCGAAATCAAGCAGAACAAGCGCCGCGAAACCCTGCTGGCCAACATTGACAACGCCAGAATATCTTTGCAGCTGGTTACGCTGAAAAACGATGTTCCGGTTGAACATGATATTGAAGATTATCACTGCCGCCGCCCGTCTTTTGACACATTGGAAGCCTTTGTTGACAAATATGGTTTCAAAAGCCTTAAACCCCGTTTGCAGCGCTGGGTGGAAGAACGCTGTTCAACAATGGCGGATTGTGATGATAATAAGGCTGTGAACGCTGTATTTAAACTTAAACCCGTTGAGAAACGCTATGAACTGGTTCTGGACGAACCGGGCTTAAAAAAATGGGCGGAAATGATAAAAGAACGCGGTTATTTTGCCTTTGACACCGAAACCAACGGTCTCAACCCGTCTTTTGACGAGATTGTCGGTTTTTCCATGGCGGTTGAAGAGGGGACAGCCTGTTATGTGCCGCTTCGTCACCGATCGGCGCCGGCCGGTAAAAATATGGATTTGTTTGCAGCGCCGGCCGCAGAAGAAGTACGCCAGCTCTCTTTTGAAACCGTTGCGCGTTATCTGGCACCGCTGATGGCAGATCCGTCCGTCTTGAAAATCGGACATAACATTAAGTTTGATATGCACTTTTTTGCTCAGGTTATCGGTTCCGATGCGCCTTTTGGCCCGGTCGAAGATACGGCGGTGCTGTCTTATGATCTGGACAGCTCCGGTCACGGCCATGGAATGGACGAACTGGCACAGTTGTTTTTGGATTATAAGACGATTCGTTATGAAGACGTCTGCGGCAGCGGCAAGGATAAAATCTCTTTTGACCTGGTTCCGCTGGACAAGGCGCTGGATTATGCCGCCGAAGACGCGGATATCACACTGCGTCTTTACAATGTTCTGAAACCGCGTCTTATCAACGAGAAAATGGTTTCGGTTTATGAAGATTTTGACCGGCCGCTGATAAGCATTTTGAAGAGGATGGAACAAAACGGCATTATGGTAAACGCGCCGGGGCTGATTAATCTCAGCAAAGAGTTTGAAGCCAAGCTCAAAACCTTTGAGCAGGAAATCTACCAACTTGCCGGCGAAGAATTTAACATCGGCTCGCCCAAGCAGATTGGCGAAATTTTGTTCGGCAAACTCGGCGCCAAAGGCAAAAAGACCCCGACCGGCGCCTGGCAGACCGGTGCAGACGTTTTGGAAAATCTGGCTTCCGACGGCAATCTTCTGGCCGCCAAAATTCTTGACTGGCGCGGTATCAGTAAATTAAAGTCGACTTATTCTGATGCGCTGTTGGGACTGCTTGATAAAAACAACCGCGTTCATACGACCTTTTCGCAGGTGGTGGCCAATACCGGGCGTTTGGCCTCGTCCAACCCGAACCTGCAGAACATTCCCATCCGCAGTGACGAAGGCCGGAAAATCCGCGAATGTTTTATTGCCGGTCCCGGCTGCAAGATTATCGCTTCTGACTATTCTCAGGTCGAGTTGCGTTTGCTGGCTTCCGTTGCGGATGTCAAAGGGCTGAAACATGCTTTTGAACAGGGAATAGACATTCATGCGGCCACCGCGGCCAAAGTTTTCGGCGTGCCTTATGAGGAGGTTGACGCCAATATGCGCCGCCATGCCAAAGCCATTAACTTCGGCATTGTCTACGGCATTTCGCAATACGGACTGGCCAAACAGATAGATGTCAGCAGCGATGAAGCCAAACGCTATATTGACGCTTATTTTGCGCAAATGCCGGAAATTAAGAAATATATGGATGACACTATTCTTTTTGCACACCGGCATGGTTATGTCGTTACTCCGTTCGGCCGCAAATGTTCGGTCATGGGCATTAATGATCAGAACAAGCGCATAGTTGCCAATGCCGAGCGTGCGGCGATTAACGCGCCGATTCAGGGTGGTGCCGCCGATATTATCAAAC
>JAUNPO010000016.1 GCA_030536665.1 Pseudomonadota bacterium | reverse complement strand
CGGCAAAACTTTCTACGAAACCTGTTTGGTAAAGGAAACGTGTACTGCGAAACAAATTAGTTGTGGCTATATTGGTCCATCTAGCAATTCTTACATCTACATTCGCCCTTATTGCACGACACAAACAGGACAAACCTTAAACCTTTATGTTGCTTGTCAATGTGAATTGGAAGGTGTAAAAGGTTCTTGTTATGGGAAAAAACAATGTCCAAATAATCTTGGCCATCAAAAAGATGGCAGTACAGAACCTTGTGTATGCGGTGGTAGCAGGTGGTTTGATGTATGTGACGATTCCTGTAATAATGATGGGCTAAATGCTAATGGCGGTGCATGTGGTGCTAGCGCTGGAAGTTCTATCAGAGAGCATTATTATGTCAAAAACAAATGCACAACACAATCAGGACAGGTTATAAAATACTGGGGCATGTGCAATGGAATAGACTGTCTTGGCAACAAAGGTCCTTGTTATGGCAAAATTCAATGTACTAATGGTACAATTGCTGTTGATCCTTGTACCTGCGGCAGTGTGACTTGGGGAAGCTCTTGTGTTATCAAATGCCCGTATGAACAAACGGCGGCGGATTGTAAAGCAGGACAGACATTCACCCAACGCTGCAAAGACAATGCCGGAACTTGGTACGGCGAATGTAAGTGATAATTTTCATAACTAAAAATATGACTTCCTCTTATATGTAAAAGGAAGTCATATTTTTTACAGATAATTAAGGATAGACAATTCCATTGATTTCTGCAGCACGGCATAAGACGCGTTCAGGTTGTTATATGCCATCAATGACTTAATGGCGGCTTCCGTCTGGTCAACATTTTTAATGGAACCGATACTGTCCTGCAGGTTGGCGGACATTGCTTTCTGGTTGGTGGTCACATTATTCAAAATTACCTGATTGGAATTTGTTTTGGCCAATACGGTGTAAAGGTCGGCATTATTTTCCGTGGAGCCAAAACCGGAGCTGTATAACGCGCTTTGCAAGGTTTCAATCGCATTTTCAACGCGGTCAGCTGTCCGGTTCGGATCCAAAGCTTCGCCTTTGGTCGGATCTCCGGAATCAATCAGTCCGCCCTGAGCAATTTCACACAGAGAACGGAAAAGCTTTTCAAACGCCGGATCCGCCCCGTTGACATCAAAAACAATGGACTGATTGTCAGAAATGACTTTTTCAGAATCCATCGTGCCACCCTGATAATAAGAATTTCCAACCAGGCTCCAATCTTTGGAAGCAGCGATGGTCGTATTCGGAAAACGGGAAGGATCGGCCGTTACAAACAAGGTTGATCCATCGGCGCTGACGCCGGTTACCTGAACCTGCGACGCAATGTTCTTGTCAAAACCCTCCATATTGATAACGGAACCAATCGGGTAAGACGTACTGAAGTTGACCGTTTTGGCCGGATCAGTGTTATCCGGCGAAATTGTCATATCGGCTTCAACCGGCGTCGAATCGTCCAAAGTTATGGTCTTGCCGTCTTCCGAAACAGATTTTACAACATAAACCTTGGCATTTGCCCCGGCGCCGTTGCCGCCGATTACCAACGTATCCCCGGCATTAATGGTATTGAATGCGCCATATTCCGTCGCCGTAATCGTATTATTAAAAGTATCAAATTTTAAATCGCCGGTCGTCTTATCATTGGCGCTGACAGCCTGGCTTAAAAAAGCCCCGGCATTGGCTGCCGTAATTGTTCCGGTGTTGCCGCCGGTTTGCGCCAAGGTCAAATCTCCGGTATCGTTGGCGTCAAGAACTTTGTTATTTAACGCCGCGCTGCTGCTGGACGGGTACTTGATGTTAACACCGTCATAATAGGCCTGAAATTCTTCCAAGCTGGAAAAAGGAAAATTAACAGGCGCCTTGCCGCTTTCTCCGCCGCCGAAGATATATTTGCCGTTAACATTGGTGTTTAAACAGTCCACCAGCATTCGCAATGTTGCAAATGCCTGATTCTGCAATGTTTTTATTTCGTTATACTGTTCATCGCTCATAACATGCGGTTCGCCGGTTTCAACACCTGTACTGCCGATAATCGAAGACTCTCCGTCAATGGTATAAAGCGGAAAAGTAAACTTGTTGTCTTCAAACTTAAAATCCGCGTTTGCCGGCAACTTGTTTTGCAGAGCCGCCATAATTTCATTGGCATTTGTCGCGGCGCTGATATCAATATTATTTCCGTTACCGTCATTGGCAAATGTATACTGCGTTCCGTCAACGGTTATGGTTTTGCCGAGATAATCATTTTTATCATCGCTGGTAAAAATCAGCTCGCCGCCGGTAATATCCGGAGAAGCTTTTTCCAAATCCATACCGCTGACACTGGTCAGAATTGATTTGAAATCATTGACCGCTTTCTGAATAGAATCCGTAGCCGTTGCCATAGCGTCAACTTCGACCTGAACCAGCTTGTTATTTTCCATAAAGTTGCTGGTAACGCCGAGCATTGCTTCCAGACTGACCATAGTATGCGCCTGCATACCAAAGCCTGAGTAATTCGGCGCTTTGATGCCGGTCATGGTCTGATAATTATACAAATCCAACAAAGATTTTGTATTCATCGTCTGGTTTAGCATATTCATATAAGAATTATAAGTAGGAACTCTCATCATAAACCTCCTTACTGCATCATACCGAGCAGAATGTCTAACATTTCTTTAGCCGCCGTAAAAGACTGGGCACAAGCGGCATAACTTTTCTGAAATATAATCAGCTGCGCCAATTCCTCATCAATATCAACGCCGCTTAACTCAGCTTCCTTCGTCGTGATGGAGTTATTCAGTTCCTGCTGATAAGACAGGGCGGCTTCGGCATCGCTTACGCCGGAAGCTATGCTGCCGACAAAGGTTGCCGCATAATTCGACAGGGTTGTCGTTGTCGTCGCAATCGTTCCTGCCTGACCGAAAGTGTGATTTTCAGAGAAAATCTTGCCCATTTCATTGGCTATGTTATTAGCCGCGGCATTCAGGACATATTCACCAGAAGACTTGTCAAATTCAGGCGAACCGCCGGCAATCAGTCCCGGCATGGAAGCAATGTCATCACGGACGGAAATGCTTCCCGACATGCCGGCATTGGACGGCTTCAGCCCCAAGCGGTCAATAAATCCTGTGGTCGTTCCGCCGGCTTTGGGAACCTCGTTGATTTCCATTTGCCCGCCGGAAACATTGTTAATCCGCAGCATATAGCCGTTGCCGTTGGGAACAAGAGAGGCTTTTAACTCTCCGTTCAGCGCCGGGTTGCTGTTAATCTTGTTGACAATATCTTCCAGACTGTCAGAAGGATAAATATTGATTGAACCAAGATTGCCCTTTCCGTCAACCGAAAATTCAAGCGTCACTTTTTCCTGGACGCCAAGGTTGGAATCTATGCTCAAGACCTTGGAATCATAAACCGCCTCATTTTGGCTGGAGGAGAAAAAGTTATTCAACCCTAAGAAATTGGAGAAACCTTCCGCAGTCCGGTCATAATGGCCGTCGCCGTTGACGTCAAATTTGATTCTGACATCCTGTTGTTCGCTTCCCGGCGTGGAGCCGGCTTCATCGCGAATCGACAGAGAATAATTGCTGTCCCCGGTATTGATATAAACATGCCCGTCCTGGTCGACACCGGCGCTGGCCTGCGGCAGATTGGCACCATCGGGAGAGCGCAGCCAGTCGTTAATAGACTTAATCATATTATCAACGGTATCGCCGTCGGGATTGAACCCCATATCGCCAATCAGCGAACCGGTACTGACCTGTTTGCCTTCTTCATCAAAAATCGTTATGCGGACATCACCGTTTTCGATTTTGATACGCTGGGTTGCCGAATCGATAAAATCACGGCTTCCGGTCAGTTCTGACGGCGTATTCGGGAATGCCGTTCCGCGGTTGTGCGCCTGGTTGACCTGATCTTTGATAACGCCGGCCAACTCATCAAGCTGAGATTGTAAAGAAGACAGCGTTTCATCCCGCACCTCAATCAAGCCGGCAATTTCTCCGCCGGTAATTTTATCGGTAATATCTTCGCCATCCACAAAAATCCCGGAAATCGCCCCGTCGGAATATCCGCTGGTCGGCCCGGCCTGCGTGATGGCATTGTGCGACAGGTAATGTGGATCCTTATCCAGAAGCATGACACCCTTTTTGGTTTGGATGACAATCTCGCCGCTGTCGCGCTGATAATAGTTAATATCAATGTAGCCGCTTAATTCGCGAAGCGCCTGATCCCGCTGGTCTTCCAAATCTGCCACACCGTCATAACCCAAGACCTTGTTTTTGACAATCCGCTCGTTCAAATCGTCAATTTTATCAAGCAGGCCGTTGACAGTTTCAACATCTGCGGAAATCTGGACATCGGCATCGCCGCGTAGTTTCTGGACGGCAGAAGTCAGAGAATTTAACCGCGATGTCAGCGTCTGAGCCGAATTCAACAAATTATAGCGCCCGGATGCCGACATAACATCAATGGCAAAATTATTAAACGCCGATTGCAAGTCAGACACGTTCATGGCTATGGAATTTTCACCGGAAGGCGTTCCGAGGTTTGTCTGCATCTGGCTGAGATAATCGCTTTTGACGGAAACGCTGCCGACTGTCGAATTTGAGGCCAGAAAACTTTTCAGCAGGCTTTCATTGACCGTACGTTCGACATTGCCGAGTTTGACACCGGCGGCCGAACCGGCCAGAACGACGGAATTCTGCTGCGCCGTTTTACGGGTATAGCCCGGCGTATCGACGTTGGCAATATTGCGCCCGATGATATCAAGCTGGGACTGGGCAACCTTCATCCCGGAAATTGATGTGGCAAAACCATTAAGCATTGACATGACACTATCTCCTATAATGTTCGGTTTACGGCAAGCGCGTTCTGCGTGTTGTCGACGGGGGTATATTTTCCCTGAGCCCCGTAAGAGGTTGAACTTGAAGCGCTGGTGACTTTAGCCAGGCGGACAATGGAATCCATAACAGTCCGGCTGGTTTCCATTTTAGTTTTAAGCAAGGCGTCATTTTCTTTCATCAGGGCATCCAGCTTTAATGACAGCTCCTTAAGGCTCTGTTTGGCTTCGTTGTCCGCTGTTTTGAATTTCTCCTGATTTTTGATAAAATAAGCGACCATTGCCCTGTAAGACGTCACCAATTTTGTTTTTTCTTCCAGCAAGGCGGTTACGGCATCAATGTTATAAGCCCGGAGCGCCTGATTTTCATTTTCAAGCAATGCGGCAAAGTGCATGATTACTTCCTTATACTCATTGATTTTCGTATTGATGTCCGCGGGTGAAAATTCCTGTTCCATATTACACCTCCTGTGTTTGTCCGGCCGGAGCCTGTCCGGCTTGTTCCTGAATTTCAAGAATTGAGCGCATGACATAATCGGCAACGCCGACCGTTCCGGTTTTGGCCATGGCTTTGCCGTATTCGTTAATCAGCAGCGAACGGTAAATTTTCTCGCTGTTGCCGCCGCCAAACATACCGTCTGTCGAAATGCCTTCAAACATTGTTTCGGTCATTTTGCTCAAGAAGAAAGCTTCAAAATCTTCCGCAGCTTCGCGCGCCTGCTGCAAGTCCTGCGTTTTTTTAACATCGGAACTTTTTCCATTCAGCGCCGTCGTATCAAACGGCAGATATGTCTGATTTGTTATTTCCATGTTAAATCACCTCTATATCTGCCTGCAGCGCCCCGCTGGCCTTAACGGCCTGAAGAATGCTTATCAGGTCGCGCGGGCTGACGCCGAGGGCATTCAGACCATTAACCAAATCCTGCAGATTTACACCTGTGTCCAAAACACTGAGCTTACTTTCCACACTTTCATCCACTTCAATATCCGTCAGCGTATTGACAACAGTTTCACCGCCTGAAAACGGCAACGGCTGGGAAACCAACGGAATTTCTGAAATTTTGATGGTCAGATTTCCCTGAGCAATAGCCAGGCGGTTGATTTTGACATCCTTGCCGATGACGACAATGCCTGAGCTTTCGTCAATCACAACGCGGGCGGCCTGATCCGGCTGAACCTGAAGCTGTTCTATTTTAGTCATCAAATCGACAATATTTTCCTGATATTTTTCAGGAACATCCAGAGATACGGTTGACGGGTCAACGGATTTTGCCGCCGGGGTGCCAAGCATGGCGTTGATAGCGGCAGCCACTCTTTTGGAAGTGGTGAAATCAGGATTACGCAAAGCCAGGCGAATGGTTTTCAGGCTGTCCAGAGAGAAATTTACTTCATTTTCAATAATCGCGCCGTTCGCAATGCGCCCTGAGGTCGGCACGCCTTTGGTTACCGTCTGGTTTGCACCGCTCGCGGTAAAGCCGCCGACGGCAATCTGCCCCTGAGCCACGGCATAAACCGCGCCATCGGCACCGACCAGCGGCGTTGCAACCAACGTACCGCCCTGCAGGCTTTTGGCATCGCCGAGAGCGCTGACCATAACATCAATACGGCTGCCCTGACGTCCGAACGCCGGAAGACTGGCCGTCACCATGACAGCGGCAATATTTTTTGACTTTAACTGCCCGTCGCGGGAATTTATTCCCATCCGGTCAAGCATACTGATTAAGCTTTCTTTGGTGAAAGTAATGGATTTTATGTTGTCACCGGTACCGTTCAAACCGACAACCAGCCCATAACCGACCAGCTGGTTTTCACGCACGCCCTCAAAATCGGCAATATCCTTGATGCGGGAAGCGGCAAAAGCCTCTCCGGCATTCAGGAAAACCGCTGACAAAAACAACGCAAAAGCGGCTATTTTCTTAGTGTTACATAAAATCATGCTCTCATGACCCCAAAATTTGCACATTAACTTATGTGGTTATATGCAATTTACGTGCCAATTTTAGTTTACGCTTTGTTTGCAATTTTGTGTTATGGTGCGCTTAATTTAATTATCAGGAGAAAAACAATGAGAAAAATTATTTTAACTCTGGCGGCGGTTTCTTTGATGAGCGCCTGCGCAACCGACCCTTATACCGGAGAAAGCAAAGTTTCCAAAACGGCATGGGGAACAGGTATCGGCGCAGTTGCCGGCGCCGGTATCGGCGCTTTGGTCGGCGGTGAAAAAGGCGCTTTAATCGGCGCGGGAATCGGCGCGGCAGGCGGAGCAGCAACCGGCGGCTATATGGACATTCAGGCGCGCAAGCTGCGTCAGGAACTGGTCGGCACCGGCGTTCAGGTTCAGGTTGTCAACGGGCAGGTTAATCTGGTTATGCCGGGCAACATTACTTTCGATACCAACCAATATACGATTAAGCCCGGTTTCAAACCGGTTTTGGATTCCATTGCCAAAGTTCTGACCGAATATAACCAGACAAACGTTTATGTTTCCGGTTATACGGACAATACCGGTTCCGCGGCAACCAACAATAAACTTTCCGCTAACCGTGCCAGCTCTGTTTCCAGTTATCTGAATCTGCGCGGCGTTGCCGCTTCCAGACTGCATTCTGCAGGTTACGGCTCGTCCAATCCGATTGCCAGCAACTCTACGGCGGCCGGACGGGAACAAAACAGACGCGTTGAAATTGTTCTGGTTAACGCCCAGTAAGCTTAAAGGCTCTCGACTGAGAGCCTTAACTTTTTAGAATTCTATAACAGGTCTGATATACCCGCCAACACCGCCGCCATGTTTTACTTGCGAGCCATATTGGTTTACAGAATAATCCCAACCAAAAGCTTCCGCATAAGAGCTTT
Source organism: Pseudomonadota bacterium (assembly GCA_030536665.1). Taxonomy (GTDB): domain Bacteria; phylum Pseudomonadota; class Alphaproteobacteria; order RF32; family CAG-239; genus HGM16780. The sequence continues at coordinate 15,313 of JAUNPO010000016.1, read as the reverse complement.
CCGTCGATGACCAATTAAAACTACTATTAAGTTCCTCGCCGCCGGCTTCTTTTAATTTTTGATTAATCAGCCGGAAATTATTCCACATTCCACTACCTGCACCATATGCAGGAAGACACCATTTTCCTTTTGTTTCCGGTGCATTTGACGGGACATAATTTTTAGCCAGCCACGCCGCTTTGCAAGCACTTTCTGCACAAGATTCCGTAATTAGTTTTGTATTAGCGCAGCTTGAAACATCATTCGTTGCTTTTGAACAGTCTAATGTTGGCCGATATCCCGGCTGTTCAACACACGCTTTGTTTTCCAGTCCCGGAATATCTACATCTTCATCAGACCAATAATCGCGACCAGCATATTGCATTGCCAGAGCCTGTCCGCCGATGCCGTCAGGATTGAGATAAAAAACAACACCGATAATTTCTCTTCCGGCAATAATATCTTCATTGCAGGTATTATTACTGTAATAATACCAACCGATTTTACACTTTGGCCTGATTTTTTCACAGGTACCGTCTTTCCATTCGTAACCGGAAGCGCAGGTACAGGATTTATATTTCTCGCCACATTTGTCTGTTCCCGGCTGTTCGTTGCTTCCGGCGCAAGTATATTTATAAGCCTCATCACAAGGGCAAGCCCAGTATTCGCCAAAAGGACATTTCAACCCGCCATCACAAGATTTTAATGACGTATAGCCCAGTTGTTGGCAATCGGTAACCGCGCATTGTGCATTTGTTAAATTGGGAATTAAGGACAGGCTTGTCCCTAAAAGTAAAAATTTAAAGTTAATATTCATGTTTATTCTCCTGTATTTTTTTTGTTATTATAACAGGAATGAAATGACAAATCAAATACTAATTTTATTGAGCTAAGAAAAAAAATGACAAACAGGAAATAAAGGCGGGCGGATGTTCGAAACCGTATAAGGACCTAAAATATCCCCTTACAGCCATATTCAGTTTGCTCTTTAAGAAGATGATTACCAGCAAAACAACGCAGTCAATACCGGCTGTATTGACAAGGCGTTTTGTGCGGTAAGGGCTTCTTAAAGGCAAATCCTCCGGACACCAGTGAAAACCTCATCCTGCTTGTAATTTTATTTGCCGTTAGCAATAAGTAGCGGCGGCATAAAATCACGGCGCATTATAAGATTTTCGCCGGTGCTGAATGTGACTGTAAGGGGATATTTTAGGTCTAAAACGGCTCAGCGCTTTCGTGCAAAGCCTTATAACGCCGACATCCGTCCCCTAGCACATATCCGGACAGATATCAGCATAACCTTATTTAAAGTCGCAAATATGCTTAACGACTATCTTTACAAAGGGTTTCGACGCCCTGAGCAGCAAACTCCGCTGCTTAAGCTTAAGCATAGCATGAAGAGATTATAGTTGCAATGTTTTATTTTCTCTCAGCAATCCTTATTCTTACTGAAAAAACTATTGTATCGCCGAGATTAATATGCTACCTTGGGTTAAGTTTAAGGTTTGTTAAGGATTTACTTTTAGTATAATGCTACGTTTTTTTTGATAAATAAGAGGATGGATTTAAAATGACATATAGAAGCGCTATGGAAGTGTATGACAATACGCTGGTGCCGATGGTGATTGAACAGACTTCCCGCGGGGAACGTTCTTTTGATATTTTTTCACGCCTGCTTAAGGAAAGAATTATTTTTCTGAGCGGCGAGGTTAATGATGAAGTTTCATCTTTGGTATGCGCGCAGCTACTGTTTCTGGAAGCTGAAAATCCTAAAAAAGATATTTATATGTATATTAACTCTCCCGGCGGCGTGGTTACTTCCGGTATGGCGATGTATGACACAATGCAGTATATCCGCTGCGATGTCAGCACGCTGTGTATCGGGCAGGCCTGCTCCATGGGTTCCCTGCTGCTGACAGGCGGCGCGGCCGGAAAAAGATTTTCCCTGCCGAACGCCCGCATTATGATTCACCAGCCCAGCGGCGGTGCCAGAGGCATGGCTTCCGATATTGAAATTCAGGCAAACGAAATCCTGAAGATGAAAAGAATGCTGAACGGTTTATATGTCAAGCATACCGGACAAAAACTGGCTGTCATAGAAAAAGCCATGGACAGAGATAATTTTATGAATCCCGAAGAAGCCCTGAAATTCGGGCTGATTGACCAGATTGTCGCCAACCGCGCAGAAATTTCTAAATAAGGTATTGAAGAATGAGTGATACAACAGACAATAACAAAGACAAAGGCGAGACTTTATACTGTTCATTCTGCGGCAAAAGTCAGGATGAAGTGAAAAAGCTGGTAGCCGGCAGAGGCGTTTATATTTGCGACGAATGCATTGAAGTCTGCATCAACATTGTTGCCGACGAATTAAGCGAAATGGCACCGGGAGAAGGCGGAAACAGTGCCGAAAACCTCCCTACCCCGTCTAAGATAAAAGAATTTTTAGACCAGTACGTTATCGGTCAGGACTATGCCAAAAAAGTGCTGTCCGTTGCCGTGTACAACCACTATAAACGCTTAAACAGCAAAAAGACAAACAAGGATGTTGATATCCAAAAGTCTAACGTCATTTTAATGGGGTCGACCGGAAGCGGTAAAACCCTGCTGGCTCAGACTTTGGCCAAAATCCTTGACGTCCCGTTTGCCATTGCCGACGCGACAACGCTGACCGAAGCGGGTTATGTCGGCGAAGACGTTGAAAACATTATTCTGAAACTGGTGCAAAATGCCAATTATGACATTGAAAAAGCGCAACGCGGCATTGTTTATATCGACGAGATAGACAAGATTACCCGCAAAGCAGACGGCCCGTCCATTACACGCGACGTTTCCGGCGAAGGCGTTCAGCAGGCTCTGCTGAAAATCATTGAAGGCACGATTGCCAATGTTCCGCCTCAGGGTGGGCGCAAGCATCCGCAGCAGGAATTTTTGCATGTTGACACCACCAACATTCTGTTTATCTGCGGCGGTGCATTTGCCGGGATTGAAAAAATCATTGCCAGCCGCGGCAATGAAACTTCTATCGGGTTTGGCGCCAAAGTCGAAGCTCCCGAAGACCGCACAATCGGCGAGATTATGAAAGATGTTCAGCCGGAAGACCTGTTAAAATACGGTTTGATTCCGGAGTTTGTCGGCCGTTTGCCGATTATTGCGACGCTAAACGACCTTAACGAAGAAGCTTTGGTTAAGGTTTTGACCGAGCCGAAAAATGCTTTGGTTAAGCAGTATGTCACCTTGTTTGAAATGGAAAACGTCAAACTGACGATTACCGATGATGCTCTGGTTGCCATCGCCAAACAGGCGATTGAGCGCAAAACCGGTGCCCGCGGCCTGAGAGCTATCATGGAAGGCAATCTGCTTGAACTGATGTATGATATTCCGGACATGAAAGATGTCAAAGAGATTATCATTAACGCGGATGTTATTAACAACGGCGCAAAACCGGAATTTATCAAAGGCGATAAGGAAGACTGCGCTCATGATGACTGCAAATGTCATGACGGCGAGAAAACGGCCTGATAATCCAGATACAGACAGGCTATATTGAAAAAGGAACTGATTTTTTCAGTTCCTTTTTTTGTTTGAGATTATTTTTCACCGCTAACTGATTAGAATTCCCAGTTTTTGGGCAGTGATAACCGCCTGTGTCCGGTTATTGACATTCAGCGTGCGCAGCAAAGCATTGATATGCAGCTTAACCGTTGCTTCCGAAACATTCATTTCATAGGCAATCTGTTTGTTGGACTTCCCTTCGGCAATCAATTTTAAGACTTCCTGCTGGCGATTGGTCAACATTCTTTGCGCCAAACCGTCATCATTTTTACGGCCGGACGCCGGCGCCGCACTTTTATACTCGTTAGACTGGCAGTTGACGGCATTAATCGGAATATATGTGCCGCCGTCAATGATGATTTGGATTGCACCGTGTAAAATTTTCGGATCAAGGCTTTTGGGAATATAGCCAACAATACCGGCAGCCACGGAACGGCGCATTGTCTGGCAGTCTTCGCTGGCCGTAACAACCACTATTTTGGTGTCACCGCTTTTCTCGCGAAGCCGGTTCAACCCGTCTTCCCAATTTCTGTCGGGCAAATCCAAATCAAGGATAATCAAGTCAAAGACATTACCGCTGTCAAGTTCCGCAAAGGCTTCTGAATATTTTGCCACTCCGGTTATCGAAACGGCAGCATCAATCTGCTTCAACAGATTAGCCAAGGCATCCCGAAACAGTACATGATCTTCAGCGATTAACACTTTCATTCTATTTTATAACTCCATATCATCAAACTGCATACTGTATTTATTACTAATATATGAAGCTTGCGGCAGATTTAAAGCCCTGTTTTTTAATTTTCTTTGGGCAGCGTTATATATTCGACACCGGCTTCTTCAAACATCTGGCGGGAAAAATCCAGCTTGTCGCGCCAGGTATTCTGCGGCGTGGTTTTATCAATTTTGATTTCATGCGTCACAACTATTTTAATTCCCGACTGAATTATGGCGCGGGCACAGTCGGTACAGGGCGCGTGCGTGGCATACATAACACAGCCTTTAAGCGACGTTCCCGTCAGGCAGGCATTGTAAATCGCGTTACGTTCGGCGTGTTCAAAAAAATCGTATTTTGTCGGGCGTTCCAAACGTTCCGGTTTATTATCGTCTACGCCGCGAACCAAACCGTTATACCCGGTAGCACGGATTTCCCGGTCGGGACCGACAACTATCGCGCCGGTTTTGGTGCTGGGGTCTTTTGACCAGGTTGCAACCAGCTCTGCCACTTCCATAAATCTTTTATGCCATTTTTCAGAAAACATCAGAGGGCTCCTTTAATTGTTTTTTTCTAATTTAACGTGTTTACACAAAAGTTTCAATAAAAAATTATCCCGTATTTTCCGATACGCCCGGTGAGAGGAAAATATTGTTTATAACTTAAAGAAACTGCCCGGTAAATTACTTCTTTACTTGACATTCTTATTAAAATGCAGGAAGTTATAGGCAGTTTATTTTGTAATAATATTAGGAGAAAAAAATGAGTGCTATCGTAGATATTCATGCCAGAGAAATTATTGACTCCCGCGGCAATCCGACTGTTGAAGCAGACGTTGTTTTGCAGTCAGGCGCTTTCGGGCGCGCTGCCGTTCCGTCAGGCGCTTCTACCGGCGTGCATGAAGCCGTTGAACTTCGTGACGGCGACAAAAGCCGTTTTGGCGGCAAGGGCGTAGAAAAGGCTGTTAACAACGTTAACGAAGCTATTTATGATGCTTTGGCCGGCTTGGAAGCTGATGACCAGATTGAAATTGACGAGGCTATGATTGAACTCGACGGCACTGAAAACAAAGGCAAGCTCGGCGCAAACGCCATTTTGGCCGTTTCCATGGCTGTTGCCAAGGCTCAGGCCGAAGAATGCGACCTGCCGTTATACCGCTACCTGGGCGGCACAATGGCTCATGTTCTGCCGGTTCCGATGATGAACATCGTCAACGGCGGCAAGCACGCTGACAACCCGATTGACATTCAGGAATTCATGATTATGCCGGTCGGCGCATCTTCCGTTAAAGAAGCTATCCGTATGGGCGCTGAAATTTTCCACACTTTGCAGAAGAACCTGAAAGCTGCCGGTCACAACACCAATGTCGGCGACGAAGGCGGTTTTGCTCCGAACCTGAAATCTGCCGAAGAAGCTTTGTCTTTCATTGTCGAAGCCATCAAAGGCGCCGGCTACAAACCGGGTGAAGACGTTGTTTTGGCTATGGACGCCGCTTCTTCCGAATTCTATGAAAACGGCAAATATGAAATGAAGGGCGAAGGCAAATCTTACACCAATAAAGAAATGGTTGAATTCTACAAAGATTTGTGCGCAAAATTCCCGATTTTCTCCATTGAAGACGGTATGGCTGAAGACGACTGGGAAGGTTGGGCTATGTTGACTGAAGCTCTGGGCAAAAAAGTTCAGTTGGTCGGCGACGATTTGTTCGTTACTAACCCGAAACGTTTGGCTATGGGTATTGAAAAAGGCGTTGCCAACTCCATTTTGGTTAAAGTAAACCAGATTGGTACGCTGACAGAAACAATGCGCGCCGTTGATTTGGCTCACCGTCATGGTTATACAGCCGTTCTGTCCCATCGTTCCGGCGAAACAGAAGACACAACCATTGCCGATATCGCTGTTGCGACAAACTGCGGCCAGATTAAAACCGGTTCTATGTCCCGTACAGACCGTATGGCTAAATACAATCAGTTGATTCGTATTGAAGAAGAACTCGGCGATATGGCTGAATATGCCGGTAAATCTATTTTGAAAAAATAATTTTTCAAAGGCAAAAAAAGAAAAGCGGAGATAAGTTCTCCGCTTTTTTGTATCTGTCAGCGTTCCAGATTGTTGACGACGTGTTGGTAATAAGCTATATGCCCGGTTCCGGCATCATATCCTTTTTCAGCCGGGCGCTCTGTTGTCTTCCATTCGTTCTGACGCAGCCTGAGGCGCCGGATTGTCAAGCGGATACGGGACAACGCCGATTTCTGGCGCAGCTTCTCCTTTTCAGTCAACGGACGGTTTAATTCGTTTTCAAAGGCGGCAGCGGGGTCTGTTTTTCCTTCAACCGGATACAAAACCTGATTGTTCATGACATTCAGCACTTCAAGTCCGGCATCGCTGTTTTTGATTCTTTTTAACAAGGTTTTGACACTGTCTATATAATCTTTGGGAACGCGCAGCTGGGAAAAATGGTGGGGGACATTGGCGCCGGTCTGCGGCAACTTTCCTTCCAATGCCTGCTCAAACTTGTAGACACCGGCCACATGGCGGGACACAATATTTGTTTCGAGCTGACGTTTGGGGACTGCGGCAAACTTGACATCAACTTTATAGCCTAAATCCCGGGCAATTTCGGCATAAACCAAAAGCGAATCGTTCGGCTGGGCATCAATAACAAGATTATACCCCTGCCCCATGGCCGAAGCTATGGCATGCTCAAAACTTTCACTGACAAAATTTTCTACATCAGGATGCTCTTGGGCGCTTTCCTCCTTGGTATTCAGGCTGGAGGGGTATTTTTTATAAAGATTAAAAATACCGGGATAAAGGGCATAAAAATCATCACTGCCGATGATGACCGTATTTTTATTTTCTGCAGCCAGTTTAGCAGCAGTGGTCGATTTGCCGCTGCCGGGTAAGCCGGTGATAATCGTCAGGCGTTTTTCTTGCGCGGGGCTTTTGCCGCGAAACGCCTTTTCCAAATACTTACTCACTATCTGCCGCTGTTTGTATTCGGCAACCCTAAACTCGGACGCCATAAACTTTCCTCCTCCACTTGGAAAGTATCTTACCATATATTTAGACAAAAATAAAGCCTTTTATCAAAAATATGATGGACTTATTCTCATGGTTGTGGTATAGTTCAGTTGTTAAATCTATTATTAACTAAAAAAATAAAAATTATGGCAAATTATTTTACAAGAGCATCTGTTGAAACAAGAACAAAAGTTATGAACAAAGTTTACGGCTATATGTTTCTGGGGTTAATGATCTCGGCTGTTGTTGCCGCATTGTTTGCTTATATTCCCGAATTTTACAGCCTTATTTATAAGGTCGGCGAGGCAGGGCAAACAAGTTTATCTGTCGCAGGCTGGGTTGTTTTACTCTCTCCGCTGCTGTTGGTATTCTTTTTTGGAAAAGCTGCCGACATGGGAATTGGGGCAATGAAAAGTTTGTTCGTCATTTTTTCAGTGTTACTCGGTGCTTCGTTAAGTTCTATTTTTCTGGTATACACAGAAAGCAGTATTCTGATGTGCTTTCTGATAACGGCTGTTACATTCGGCTGTATGAGCCTTTACGGATATACAACCAAAAAAGACCTTTCCAGTATCGGCAGTTTGCTGCTTATGGCTCTTATCGGCGTTATTATCGCTTCTGTTGTCAATTTGTTTTTGCGTTCGGAAATGATGGATTTTATCGTTTCAATCATCGCTGTTGTTGTCTTTGTCGGACTAACCGCTTATGATACGCAAAAAATAAAAGAAGAACTGAACCGGTGTTATTCTGACGAAGAAGCGCATAAGATTGCCATTTTCGGCGCATTATCGCTGTATCTTGATTTTATCAACATGCTGTTGCAAATCTTAAAACTTCTCGGAAACAAGAAGTAAAAAATTAAGGCATTTCTTATTGCTAAGAAATGCCTTTTTTGTCTTTTATATTTGTAAAGGCTAAAATTCAATTACCGGACGAACGTAGTAGGCAAATCCTTTATCTCCATTAAACGTATCAACATATCCATCTGCATAAGACCATTTTAATGCTCTTTCATTTGAACTTTCAGATGAGGACCAATTAATATAATATTTATTTAACTTTTCCCCTCCGGCCTTTATCAGCCCTGAATTAATCTTATCGTAATTATCTATCATTACCTTGGCAATACCAGCTGCAGGAAGACACCACTTACCTCTTGTTACTGTTAAAGATGCAGGTGCATATTTTGTTGATTGCCAAGCAGCGGGATAAGTTGAAGCTGTATCTGCTTGAATAATTTCCTGTATAACCTCTCGGATAATTTTATGTGTATTACCACAACTATCAAAATCGGAGTAAGACATTTCTATATCTGTATAGTTAGGCAGAGTTGCAATGTCAACATACTTTGTTGACCATGGCATACTTCCCAAACATGCCAATGCTAAAGCTTGTCCGCAATTATCCTGTCCAATATAAACAACTACACCTATTGGTGTTTTATTATTTTCTTTACTTTCACTACAGGTTCCGTCACTATTTAAGATATCACCGATTTTGCAGTTTTTGGCATAACCTGTACACTGGCCTAAATTTGCTGTGTCCGGAACTTGTTTTTCTTCGCATTTGCCGTTTTTCCATTCATAGCCGAAAGTACAAGAACAGGAATAATATTTTTTGTTGCAGGTATTGCCCAATGGTTTTTCATTGGCGCCGGTACAATCGTGTATAAATCCAGATTCCGTACATCCACCACTAAAACAGGCATAAGTATTGCCAAAGGGGCATTTTAAACATCCGCCTTTGTTTGTTGTTTCAGTATATCCCAAGGTTGCACAGTCGATTGTAGCGACACATTGGGCATTTGTTATTGTGGGGATTAAGGACAGACTTGTCCCTAAAAGTAAAAATCTAAAGTTAATATTCATGTTGAACTCTCCTGTATTTTTTTGTTATTATAACAGGAATGAAAGTATAAATCAAATACTAATTTTATTGGATTAAGAAAAAAATGACAAACAGGCAATAAAGGCGGGCGGATGTCACTCGGAGAGTGTACCTGAGGATGACGTTGCTTGTTGTTAGATTGTGCCCTACTTAGGGGAAAGAATATTCAGTTTAAAAAAGTTCCCCGGAAATTTTTATAACTTCCGGGGAGGTTTGTTTTTTTCTTATAAGTTGATGATGCGCTGTAAGGCGGCTTCAACTTTGGCTTTGCTTTCCAGCGCTTCCGACTGGCGGCGTTTTTCCTCATCAACAACCGCGGCGGGCGCTTTTTCAACAAAACCCGGATTACCCAATTTACGGGCATAACCGTCAAGACGTTTGTTTAAGCCGTCAAGCTCTTTGCGCAGGCGTTCTTTTTCGGCGGCAAAGTCAACAACGCCTTTTAACGGCAGCAAAATCGTTCCTTCGCGGAAAACGCTCTGAACCATATCCGGCGTTGCTTCGCCATGGAAAGCCTCGAGTTTTTCCAAACGTGCCAAAGAACAGACAATCGTGTTAAATTCATTTAAGTTTTTAAGTGAATTTTCATTGGCATCTTTCAGATAAACCGTCAGTTTGGCACCGGCCGGCAAATTCATTTCGGCACGCAACGAACGAATGGCGCTGATTAAATCAATCGCCCAGTCAACATCATGCATAACCGTTTCATCTATCTGTTCCGATTTCGGCCAAGAGGTTTTAATCAGTTTAACATCACGCTCAGCGGTATTATTCCACAATTCCGTGGTGATGAAAGGCATAAACGGATGCAGGATAACCAAAATCCGATCAAGAACCCAGGCAAAGGACGCGCGGGTTTCCGCTTTGGCCGCCTCGTCTTCACCATAGAGAATCGGCTTAATCATTTCAATGTACCAATCGCAGAAAGCTCCCCAGACAAACTGGTAAGCCGCATTGGCCGCATCCGAAAAACGATAGGCGTCCAGGTTGCGGGTAACCTCGCGGGTTGCTTCTTTGGCCTTGGCGATAATCCAACGGTTTGTTGCCAGTTTGACGCCGTTTTCATCAAAAGCTTTAACCGTACGGCAGTCGTTCATTTCACCAAAGCGCGCCGCATTCCACAACTTGGTGGCAAAATTACGGTAGCCGGCAATGCGGGATTCCGACATATTAATGTCACGCCCCTGGGTTTCCATTGCCGCCATAAAGAAGCGCAAAGCGTCCGCGCCATATTTTTCAATGGTTTCCATCGGGTCAACCGTATTGCCTTTGGACTTGGACATTTTGTGGCCATGCTCGTCACGAACCAAGCCATGAATATAGGCCTTTTTGAACGGAACCTTTTTCATCATATACATACTCATCATCATCATGCGGGCAACCCAGAAGAAGATGATGTCAAAACCGGTTACAAGAACCGAAGTTGGGTAAAATGTATCCAGATATTCAGACTTATCCGGCCAGCCCAGCGTTGAGAACGCCCACAAACCGGAAGAGAACCAAGTATCCAAAACGTCCGTTTCACGACGGAGCTCAACATGGCGGCCATAGTGTTTATCGGCGGCGGCCTGAGCTTCCTCTTCATTTTCTTCACAGAAAATCGTTTCATCAGGGCCATACCAAATCGGCATCTGATGTCCCCACCACAGTTGGCGCGAAATACACCATGGCTGAATGTTGCGCATCCACTCAAAATACGTTTTTTCATAAGACTTCGGAACAAATTCCATATCGCCTTCTTCAACAACGCGAATAGCTTCTTTGGCCAAGACCGGCGCGTCAACAAACCACTGGTCAGTCATCAAAGGCTCAATAATAACGCCGGAGCGGTCACCGTAAGGAATAACCATCGGGTGGTCTTCAATCTTTTCCATAAAGCCGAGTTCGGTCAGCTTTTCAATGGTTTTGGCGCGGGCGTCAAGCGTCGTCATGCCGGCAAACGGCGTATTTTCATTCAAGGTTGCGTCCGGGTTCAAAATATTGACCAAAGGCAGATTATGACGCTTGCCGACTTCAAAGTCGTTGAAGTCATGCGCCGGCGTGATTTTAACCGCGCCTGTTCCTTTTTCGGGGTCGGCATGGTCATCGGCCACAATCGGGATAACTTTGTTGATAATCGGGATAATGCAATTTTTGCCAATCAGGTGTTTCAGCTTTTCATTATCTTTGGAAATAGCAACAGCCGTATCGCCGAACATGGTTTCCGGACGCGTGGTGGCAATGTGAACAAATTCATTGTCAGAACCTTCAATCGGGTATTTGTAATAATACATTTTGCCGACGGTTTCCTTTTGGACAACTTCCAAGTCGGAAACGGCGGTCATAAACTTAGAATCCCAGTTAACCAGCTTTTTGGCCTTATAAATCAGGCCGTCCTTGTACAGATTTACAAAAATCTTGCGAACGGCGCAGCTCAGCCCCTCGTCCATTGTAAAACGGGCACGCGACCAATCGCAGGACGCGCCGAGGCGGCGAAGCTGCTTACAAATAGTTCCGCCAGATTGTTCTTTCCACTTCCAGACGGTTTCGATAAATTTTTCACGCCCCAAATCGTGGCGGGTAATTCCCTCTTTGGCAAGGTTCCGTTCAACAACCATTTGCGTAGCGATACCGGCATGATCCATTCCCGGCTGCCATAAAACGTTTTTGCCCAGCATACGGTTATAGCGGATTAAAATATCCTGCAGGGTATCGTCCAATGCATGCCCCATGTGCAAAACGCCGGTGACGTTCGGCGGCGGAATAACAATGGCAAAAGCGTCTTTGTCCGAGCGCATATCCGGCTTGAAATCACCGCTTTCTTCCCAATCGGCATAAATTTTTTCTTCAAAGTCTTTAGGCGTATAATTTTTCTCTAACATCTATTTAATCCACTTAAATTTGATAATTGAATGATTATTAACATTAAATTCGGCATATGTAAACCGCAAAATGCTCCCAAAACTTCCGTTTGAGAGCATTAATCATGCGAGGCCGGTTCGACGGAACGCCTTAAGAACCAACCTTTGCCATCACTCGTTTAACTTCTTCTCTGACAACGTCTTCAACAACTTTCGCCAGATTTTCATCAACCCATTTTTTGGCGGCGGTGGAAACTTCCTGTTTTGCATAAGCCAGGATATCGCTGTCAACACGCAGAACAGCCTGTTCGACAACCGGTTTCAGACTATCGGCAATAACTGATTTTATCATATCCTCAATCGTCAGGGATGCCATACCGACCCTGGTTTGCGGTTCGGCTTCGGCAACAGGCGCCGGGGTCTTGTTTTCTGAGAACATACGGGCAAAATTATCAATAATATCGGCAGAAACATCCGGGACAGCAGACTTTTCGTCTTTTTCTTCAGGTTCGGTTTCTTCATAAACCGGTTCAGAATCGACATCGATAACTTCGTCATCTTCAGCCGCCGGGACAGGATTATCCAAAGTCGGGATATATTTATCTTCCTCTTCAAGATAGATAGGATCAGACTCAATATCAATTATATCGGGAGAAGACTGGATATTCATGTCAGAAACAGCCGTTTCCGCCGTTTTTTCGACAGGGGTATCAGCCTCAAAAGACGGCGTTTCCGCATAATGCTCTGCCAAGGACGGTATTTCGGCATCTTCAACCTCTTCCAGTTCCGGCAGAGTTTCCAGATTTATCTCCCCTTCGCCTTCAAGGTTATTGAGAGAAGCCGAGAAATCAAACTTCTGGCCGGAAATCTCCAATTCTTCCTCATCGGAACCGGGCGCCGCAATTTCAATATGGTCAAGCTCTTTCTGTTCGGCATCGGAGAACTCCGGGATGCCGATTTCAGGCAACTTCAAATCCATATCGTCACTGTCGTCAGACAATACCGGCGAAATATCAAAGCGTTCTTCCGTTTCGACATTTTCCGTTTTTATTTCCGGCTGCGGTACATTCTGCCCTTTTTCCGCATTAACATCAACAATCATAGAGGCAGACAAGTCATATATCTCGTCGTCTGCATCCTCTTCCTTTTTCGGCTTTTGGTGAGACGTTTCGTCATCGGAAAGAATTCCCTTGATTGACGAGAGAATGTCTTCCATAGAAAGTTCTTCTTGCGGTGGAATATTATCTGCCATGATGTTTATCCATAATAGTTATACGTTATTTTTCAACAGACAAGGACAACCATTTATCTCTTGTCTCTTTATAATGTTTCTTAGCGTTGTACAAGTCAACATTTAATTTCATATCTTTAGCCGTTAACTTGCCCATAGCCATCAGAAGTTCCATGGAAGCCACATAGTAATCACGCTTGGCTTTGACTTCTTCCACGTTAGAATTTAACAGCTCCTGATAAGCATTCAAGACGTCAAGAATGGTACGGTTGCCTAAAGCTTCTTCTTTCTGCACGCCGTCAAGAGCGACTTCATTGGCCTTGACCTGATCTTTAATCGATTTAATGCGGGCTTCGTTGGAACTCTTATATTCCCAAGCGCTTTTAACATCAGACAGGACTTTGCGTTCAGCTTCCAAAACCAGTTCCTGTGCCTGCCATTTCAAATATTTGCTCTGGCGAATCTTCGCTCGGGTTGCGCCGCCTTCATACAAAGGAATGGTCATGTTGACGCCCCACTCAAGATTGTCAACCTTATTGTCGTCATATATGCCGCCATCGTTGTTACCGTGGGAAGCAACACCGTCCAAACTGATTTGCGGCAACAAAGCGCCGGTATTTGCAGCAACGTCATAGGTTTTGGAATCCAGCAAGAATTTTGCCTGCTGAATCGTATAATTATACACTTTGGCATAATCATAGGCTTCTTTAAAAGTCTTGGGCAAAAATTCATTAATATTGCCGGGTTCAACCAGTTTATCCGGTTCATTACCGATGATTTTGGCATAGACGGCTTTGGAAGCCTCCAAATCGCCTTCAGAGCTGATACGTTCGGCCTGGGCACTGGAGTAACGGGCGCGCGCCTGAGAAACGTCGGTACGGGTTACTTCGCCGACATTGAAACGTTCCATTGTTTCATCCAAACGTTTTTTCAAAAGCTTTTCATTGTTTTTCTGCAAGTTGACAATCGCCGTATCGCGCAAAACGTCCAAATAGGCTGTTGACGCTTCCAGTAGAACATTCTGCTCGGTATTCATCAGATTATTTTGCTGCGAGCGAACATAGCTGTCTGCCGACTTTACGGAATTGACGGTCTGCATACCGTTAAACAACGGCTGGCTGATTTGAGCCGAAACGGTTGTCGTCTGTCTTTCGTCATTCAGCGGATTAGAATTGTCATGAATATCAGAATCCGAATATCCGCCGTTTAAAGAAATCGTCGGGCGGAAACCGGATTTGGCGATAGCCACATTTTCATCGACAGAACGCAGATTTGCGCGCTGCGCCTGCAGGGTCGGATTTGTTTTATAAGCCGAACTCATTGCCGTAAAAATATCTTCGGCGGAAGCCGGAGCAACAGATGTCGTCAGAGCCGTCGCAACCAACAGTGCCGACAAAAAAGTCTTTTTCATTCCTTCACCTTTTCCTATTACTTATAAGTGCATATTATAGTGTTATTGCGATTATGCAATGAAATTTCTAAAAAAAATGATAACAAAATATCTTTAATTCAAAAATAGTGCATATTAACTATATTTCAAACAATTCCATTTTATGCTTGGGATAAATCTGTATGTTTGTAAACTTTAGGAGAAAATCTCGTGAAAAAGAAAGATGCCGCCAACAGTATCATTAACGAAATCGACAAGGCACGATTAAAACTTTCGATTGAGCATTATATCAAGTATTTTATCGGCAAAAGAACCTGCGAGATAAACAAAGACGAAGCTTTGCAGGCAATTGCCCTGGCTGTCAGGGAGTTTGCCATGGACAAGATGTACGAAACAATTGCCCGTTACAATCAGGTCAACACCAAGCGAATCTATTATCTGTCCATTGAATATCTCATCGGGCGTTCTCTGGAAAACAATCTTCATAACCTTGGCCTATATGATATCATTAAAGACATCAAGATTGACGGTTTCCCCGATATTTCCCTGAAAGAAATTTTTGACGCGGAATACGACCCGGCTCTCGGCAACGGCGGCTTGGGACGTTTGGCCGCCTGCTATCTGGACTCGATGGCTTCTCTCGGCCTGCCGGGGTTTGGCTACGGCATTAACTATCAGTTCGGACTGTTTAAACA
>JAUNPO010000153.1 GCA_030536665.1 Pseudomonadota bacterium | reverse complement strand
AGAACGCCGCTTGTTGTTTGTCGATACGGCGACTTTCTGTTGCACTTTGTAACGGTTGTTCTGAACGCGGACATTGGCTCTCCAGCCGTTAATAATTGTTGTAAATTCTCTTGTTTTCATAAAAATTGTTTTTTGTTAAGTTAAACATAATTATTTTTTCTCAAAGACCAGTATTCTTCCATCATAAAAGGAGTAATCTTGAACTCAAACCATGGAGAATACAAGGTATAGAATTTCAATTTTTCAATATAATCTGAAAAATTGTCTTCATTAATGTCATCATTGGCAATTGCCGTATCAAAAAACAGCATGTTATTGCCGTTTTTCAAAAAATCCAGATAATCTTCCGGAAGGTTTTCCTTGCCGGAACAAAAATCGTTTTCAATAAGCCAGTTCCTGATTTCGGGAAGCAGCTGTATGCCCGGTAACGTTGAAATTTTAACGATTTCACGGCAGAATTTCACTTCATTTTGCAAACGGACGTAACTTTTATATGACAAATTCATCGTGTCGGCAAAATAATCCAAACGGGCGCGGATAAAAATCGGCAAAGAAACATATTCCTGACGTAAAGCGCTCATTTTTTCCGGCGCTTCTTTGGCAAATCTGGTTTCTCTTTGACGATTTTCTTCAATCCTTTTTTTCATGTCTTCTGGATAATCTTCCGGCTGCAAATGATAAAGCGGCTTGCTGTCGACCAACACGCCGATAATTTCGTCGTCACATTTTTCCAAAGTCAGAAAATGTCTTTTGTTTTTCTGCCACGGCCAGTAAAATTTCAGGGGAATTTTTCTGTTGAAAAATTTCTCGTCAATTCTGATTTGCCGTTCTTTGCTGTTCAGAGGATTGAGGCTTTTGTAATAAATGACATTGTTTTCAATATGGGATATTTCCCATGTTTCGCTTTTATACTTATACATAATACAAATAAATTAATAAATTTTGCATAAAAATAACACATGAAACGTAAGGATGCAACAGAAAAAGTCAAAAATATTGACAAAAAAACATGCTGTGTTATCATGCGCCTAATTAATTATTATTGTGTCATACTAAATATTTAAGATTATGGAAAAATTATTTAATGAGCTTGAATGGCTTAAACGTCAGTTTTCTCAAGGAAAGTGGGATTTAATCAGCGGTTATGCCAAAAAAAACGGCTTACAGGAAGAAAGCCTTGCCTTCCTTTATGAGCAGTATGAAAACGGTACCTCAAGAGATGATGTGCTTCAGTTGTTTTTGTGGATTTTTAAGCATAAGATGATGCCTGACTGTGTCTGGAAAGTGATAAGCATTGAATTCCCTCAGCTTATCCTTGATGCCCAATACGGCTGTCCCGATGCTGAAACTGAACATAATGTTATTTTTTATGCGCTGAAAGAAAAAAAATACGACATTGTAAAAGTCTATATTGTTTCAGAAGGTTTGTTTCCGGAAACGCAGAAAGCATTATGCTCGTTTTATTCTTCTTTGGAAAAACAACATAAAACGGATGATGCCGGGGAAATTATTGTACTGTTGCGACATCTGTTTTCTTCAAGGAAGAGTAAGTTGACGATTATTGATGAAGTCGGAATGCTTATGCTCAAAACGAATCTGGATTTGGTTTATTTCTCGGGGCAGAAATATTCCCTGCCGCTTGGCGCCGAACTGAAAATTTCGGATTATTACGCGCCTGAAGAAGCGATAGACTATTGTCGGCGCCGAAAAAGAGAGGAGAATGCGCTTGCGTGGGTGAAATTTTTCAAAGACATGATTTTGAAAGATTATCAACATCTTGCAGCCGATATTTTGTATAGTGTCAGTGTGGAAGATGAAGCCGAACTTATCAAAATCCATCCTGACATGGCTCTGGCTAAAATGGTTAACGGAGGCATTCATAATCCCTCCCTGATTGATTTTATATTCAGTCAGAATAAGGAATTTCAAGACAAAATCTGGCAGCTTCTTGATAAAGGCAAAGGCCGGATAAGAGGGCAGGCATATAACTATTTCTGCAAAATCCGCCCGGATAACGAAATCTTAAATCTCTTGGATGCTTGTATTTCCTACAATATTGGAGATATTGTTCTGAGCGAACAAGGAGAAAAAGATTTTTTTGCGCGCAAGGATTGTCCGCTTTCTCAGAATTTATACCGCCAGCAATGTGGTCCCAAGGGATATCATTACGAAAAGCCATGGTGGAAATTTTGGGAGTAAAGCAAAAAAGCTCTGAGCATTGACTCAGAGCTTTTTTGTTGACTTATTTTTTTATGGATTGTATATTTATGGACACAAAAGTATTTTTATGTCAAATTTAATATTAAATATTTATATTATGAAAAATTTAAATGAAACCAAATGGATTCTTCGTCAGGTTAAAGCTGGTGAATGGGAAAACGTCTGCGACTATGTCCGGACATCGGGATTATCGCAAACAAGTCAGAAATTTTTTCTGGACGGTTTGACTGCCGTGGGAACAGGATTGTGTTGTGACAGCCCGGAATATATTTTTCCGCCGAATACCAAAAATGCCAAAAATCATATCGAGAGTTGTTTTAAGATTTTGATTAAGGAATATTATGGAAAAACGCTTCCTGAGATATTGGCCTACATGGTAAAGCAGGAAAATATCGTGCCTTGGCTGATTGAGGAAGCCGCAAAGAAACCGATTTTGACGGAAGAGTTGGAGCTGACGGCAATGCAGACGATAATCAATGACTGTTACAGCCATGGTCTGAGAATAAGCTCGCTCCCCTTTAATTGTTATGCAGATTCCTTAAAGGATACAAAAGGGCATGACGGTTTATATCCGCAGACGCAGCAATTTCTTTGTCAGACATATAATCAGGAACAACAGCTTGATATAACCCAAAGAAATGATAGCGTTTGCGACTTTTGCTGCGAAGTCCTAAACAATTTTCTCGAAAAACATTATGCCGTTCCTGAGGCTTACATGATTTGGCTCAAGGAAAAAAAGCCTCTGACTGAACTTCACTGCAAAAAACTGCCGCAGGAAGTTGAGGGCAGCCTCGTGGACTATTATCCTTTGGAAGATATTGTCAGCTATTTTCAAAGATGTCGAAATATGGATTTTTATAAAGAAACCTTGGTTCTTTTTCTAAAATTCTTCTTTAGAAGTCCTCGCTGCTTTGGGTATTTCTTGAGTCCAGTGGAGCAAATAATCAATAAAATGCTACCATTGCTTAATGTTGAACAGGAAGCCGAGTTAGCTGCTGAAATTCCGGAGGTGTTGCTTCTGAAAATGAAACAAGACGATGGGCGCCTCCTTGGTAACTTGCGTTTTGTTTTTTCTCAGGATGAAGATTATCAAAAAAGCTTTTGGGGCTTTATAAAGCAAAATCTCCAAAAATTAGAGCCTTCGGCATTGCATGAACTTTTTACACAATGCAGTGATGAGAATATCCTTAAATATCTGGATATTTTTATCGCAGCAGCCGGAGAGGAGGTAAAATCCGTCGATTGGTGGAAAAAAACAGAAAAAAGCTTTCTGGAACGAACCGATTGTCCGCAGTCTTATGAGCTTTATATAGATATCTTTGGCTCTTGTGGATTTTATAAAACGTTTCTGAATAAGGAAAAAACGGATAACCGGATAACGAAAAGCGGGTGGTGGAACCGCATTGTTCACTGGTTTGGTTTCTGACA
>JAUNPO010000015.1 GCA_030536665.1 Pseudomonadota bacterium | reverse complement strand
TCTGCGACCCGGAGGACCGAAACTGCAACTGTCCGGGCAAGGTTTACTGCGGCGACACTAAAACCGGTTCCGGCGCTTCCTGCACTTCCGGCGGCAAAACTTTCTACGAAACCTGTTTGGTAAAGGAAACGTGTATTGATGGAATGGCAGCCGCTGGTGGCTATGTTACAGCATATCATCCCAGCTATACCTATGTTCGTCCTTACTGTACAACACAAACAGGAAAGGTTCTCAATCTTTATGCTACATGTACTGGTCGCGTTGAAGGTATCAACGGTAAATGCTATGGTAAGAAGCAATGTCCTGATAATGACGGATACCAAAGTGATGGCAGTACAACACCATGCTCATGTGACGGCTTTAAATGGTTTGATAAATGTGTTTCTCAAAGTTGTAATTATGGAGAAGTTAGAGAAAACGGTGGGGTTTGCTTAATTACAGACCAAGTACAACCGGGGTGGTATTATATTAAGGCTGCTTGTCAAACAAGTGGAGGAGACAGATTTGATTATAAGGCTCCTTGTACAGGAATGAGCTGTGAAGGCAATAAAGGGCCTTGTTATGGCAAAACTCAATGCAGTAGCGGAACGATAGCCGTTGATCCTTGTACCTGCGGCAACTATACCTATGGCAGTTCCTGCGTTGTCAAATGCCCTTATGAACAAACAGCGGCGGATTGTAAAGCCGGGCAGAGTTTCACCCAACGCTGCAAAGACAATGCCGGAACTTGGTACGGTGAGTGTAAATAACTTTAACGATAAAACCAAAAACAAGGGCCGTCTGCATTTAACAGGCTGCCCTTTTTCTTAAAAAGCGGATAACATATAGGAACTCAGCCGCTCGGCAAAGAACGACGGATCCTTAATCGCTTCGCCCTCCGCAATCAAGGCCTGATCATACAAAACCCTGACCATTTCCGTAACTTTGGCTTTCAAACCGTCATCGCTTACGGCTTCGGAAAGTTTGACAATCAGCGGATGATAAGGATTAACCTCAAGAACCCGCATGCTGGCAAAAGCCGTCTGTTGTTGGTGGTTGCGCATCAGCCGCTCCAGATGAATGCTCATCTGCCCGTTTTCCACGGTCAGGCTGACCGGACTGTTTGTCAGTTTGTCCGTGGTCGTCACTTTGGCAATCTCGCCGTTCAAAATTTCAGCCATAAAATCCGTCAGCTTTTTCAAATCCTCATCTTTGGCTTTGATACTCTCTTTGCGTTCTATGATAAAATTTTCCTCCGCCTGGGAAATATGCTTAATCGGCTTGTCTTTATACGATGTTAAGACCTGAGTCCAAAACTCATCAATCGGATCAACCAGCAATAGAACATCGATTCCCTTGGCCTTAAAAGCTTCAAGCTGCGGATTATTCGCCAAAACCCGAACATCATCGCCGGTAATATAATAAATGGCCTTTTGCTCATTGCCCATTGCCGCCACATATTCATCAAGCGACAACGTCCTTTCCGGATTTTTGACCGAATAGAAACGAGATAACCCGGCAATTTCATCACGATTGCTGAAGTCTTCATAAATTCCTTCCTTGAAAGCAATACCGAAAGCTTCCCAGAACTTCATATAGTCTTCCAAATTCTCACTGCGCTTTTTTAACTCTTTGAGAATTCTGGAAACAATGCCGCTGCGGATTTTGGCAATCATCGGATTTTGTTGCAACATCTCGCGAGAGATGTTCAGCGGCAAATCGGAACTGTCAACTACACCTTTGACAAAGCGCAGATAATTCGGCAGCAGTTCTTCCACCTTGTCCGAAATAAACACCTTGTTCACATAAAGCTTCAAACCGTTTTTCCGGTCAGGCTGGAACAAATCATAAGGCTGGCTGCCGGGAATAAACAAAAGTCCGGTATATTCAATATTTCCTTCGGCTTTAAAATGCAGTGTCATCCACGGTTCGTCAAAATTCTTGGAAACATGATGATAAAACTCTGCGTACTGTTCCTTGGTAATCTCCGCCTTGTTCTTCGCCCACAACGCCGAACCGCTGTTAATCGTTTCTTCGCCGCCTTTTCCGCCAAGATTAAGGACAATCGGATAATTAATATGGTCGGAATACAAGCGCACAATCTGCCGCAAATAAATCGTATCCGTATACTGCTTTTCGCCCTCTTTCAAAAAGATTGTAATTTCCGTACCGTTACCTTCTTTTTCGGCCTTGCCGATTTCAAAACCGCCGATACCGTCGGAAGACCAGCGCCAGGCTTCATTCTCTCCGGCCTTGCGCGTCAGAATTTCAACCTTGTCGGCGACCATAAAAGCAGAATAAAAACCCACACCGAACTTGCCGATTAAATCTACATCCGAACCGTTGTCCTTCACATTATTCACAAAATCAGCCGTCCCAGACTTGGCAATTGTCCCCAAATGATTGATTAAATCATCGCGATTCATACCGATGCCGTTATCGGCAATTTTTAAGGTATTTTTTTCCGCATCCGGCGTCAGCACAATACGCATTGCCCCTGACGACTTTGCCAAATCGGGATTCATCAAAGCCATGTACTTCAGTTTGTCGCAGGCATCGCTGGCATTCGAAATCAATTCCCGCAAAAAAATCTGCTTTTCAGAATAAATCGAGTTAATCACAATATCCAAAAGTTTATTGACTTCCGCCTTAAACTCCATTTTATCAGACATTTTCTACCTCCGTTATCAAATATTTTACTTAATATATGGGACACGGAAAGGCAATTCGCAACCCCCGGCAATAAAATACTTGATTTTAAAATCAAGTGTGAGTACATTGTGGTCTGAAAACAAACCGCCGGTTTTTTACAAACCGAAATTTAGGAGATATAAATATGGTTTCTGTTGTTAATGATTCTTGCATCAAATGCCGCGCCTGCGTTTCCGTTTGCCCGGTTGACGCATTTCATGAAGGTGACAGCCAGATGGTTGTTGATCCGGATACCTGCATTTCTTGCGGCGTATGCATTTCCGAATGCCCGCAGGGTGCTATCTGCTCAGATGATGAAGCTGATGCCGAAGTTGTTGCATTCAACGCTGAAAAAGCCAAAGAATGGCCGAATGCCAACGACTAATGATATTTTGATTAATCAAAAAACCGTTGTTGCTCAAACAGCGGTTTTTTTATATTTTTCTCCAAGAAATCGAACCATTAAAAACTTTATACACCTTTTTTTATTGCATTTAAATATACTTGTATTACTTTGTAGTAACGTAAAAGATTTTATAATATGAGGATAATAATGAACGCCAAACCAAACGAGTCTACTTTTTATGATGTTGTCGGTATCGGTAACGCCATCGTTGACGTCATGGGAAAAGTCGGAGAAAGATTTTTAAGCGAACGCGACCTGCCCAAAGGCGGCATGGTTTTGCTTGACGCCCTCTCCGCCGGAAAAATTTATCAGGATATTATGCCGGAACGCGAAGTTTCCGGCGGTTCCGCCGCCAACACCATCGCCGGCATGGCCTCTCTGGGCTCGGCCTGCGCGTTTATCGGCAAAGTTCACGACGACGAACTGGGACAGGCTTTCAGCCGCGACATCGGCGCCGCCGGCATTGATTTCTTCACCAAGCCGCTCAATGAAGGCCCCTCAACCGGCCGCAGTATAGTCTTGGTTACGCCCGATGCCGAACGCTCCATGTTCACTTACCTCGGCGCATCCACACACCTGAGCGTTGAAGACATCGACGAAAGCATCATCAAATCCTCGCGCATGACTTATGTTGAAGGTTATCTGTGGGAAGACCAAAACGCCAAAGAAGCCATTATCAAGGCCGCGGAAATCGCGCATAAATATAACCGTGACTTTGTTTTCAGCCTGTCTGACAAATCCTGCGTTGAACGCCACCGTGCCGAATTTATGGATTTAATCAGCAAACATGTCGATATTCTTTTCGGCAATGAAGACGAATTAAACGCCTTGTTTGAAAACGATGATTTTGAAGCAAACCTTGACTTAATCAAACCGTTGGTCGACATCGCCGCCATCACCAGAAACATCAAAGGGTCGGTTATTGTCAGCGGACGCGTTAAGACCTTTGTCGAATCGGAAACGGTCGATAACGTGGTTGACACGACCGGCGCCGGCGACTTGTATGCCGCTGGCTTTTTGTTCGGCCTGATTAACGGCCGCAGCCTCGGAACCTGCGCCATGATCGGCGGTCTGGCCGCTGCCGAAATCATCAGTCATTACGGCGCCCGCCCGGAAACATCCCTGCGCGGTTATGTCCGTAACAACTTGGTTAAATACGGCAAAACGCTCTAAATAAAAAATAAACTAAAAAAGAAAGGCTCTATTCCCGACAAACAGAATGAGCCTTTTCTTTTTGCTAAATACGTCAATGTTCATACCGATACCCTCCAAACATTGTTCCCAGGATACAATCTACAATCCATGGAGTAAATACGGATACCATAACGGCCAGCGAATGTCCTTCAAAATCCTTAAACAGGCCGGGGTTCAGAAAAACCAGCAAACAGCACGGAACCGCAACTGCAACATAAGCAACTGCCTTAACCACTGATAATAATGCGTTTTTTCCGAATTTTTGAACCAACAAATATTGCCCGACAATCGACAATATGCCTAAAACTAAAATAATAATGAGTGTTGCCATGATAATTTATGTTATAATAAGTTAAATAATAGAGTTATGCCAACAGTATTACCGGAAATGATTAACAAGCATTTAATGCGACTCCTGCACCTGAAAAAAAATAAATTAAATTACAGTAAATTCTTGAAAATTAAAATTAACTTGCTATTGTAAGGGCAACTTAGAACAGCATAGCTTTTCTATGAAGATTGGTTATGCTGGAAGCAAGTCCGGCGACGCAGTGTACAACGAATAGGACATAAGGAGCCGGATTTACAACATGACGACCTTTACCGGCGCGGTTTTTTCTTTCATAAAAGGCCGTGCTGGAAGTAAATTCGGCGACGCAGTGTACAACGAATAGTACATAAGGAGCCGGATTTACGACATGACGACCTTTTAGGAAAGAAAAAAAAGATGAACTTGAGAAATATTGCCATAATCGCTCACGTTGACCACGGCAAAACAACAATGGTCGACGGCCTGCTAAGACAGAGCGGTACTTTCAGAGATAACCAGAAAGTTGAAACCTGCGTTATGGACAGCAATGAGTTGGAGAGGGAAAGAGGAATTACGATTCTTTCCAAATGCACTTCCATTGAGTGGAAAGGAACCAGAATTAATATCGTTGATACACCGGGACACGCGGACTTCGGCGGCGAAGTCGAACGTATCCTGTCTATGGTTGACGGTGTTGTTTTGCTGGTAGACTCCTCTGAAGGACCAATGCCTCAGACAAAATTCGTATTGGGAAAAGCCCTGAAAATCGGACTACGCCCGATTGTTGTTATCAACAAGGCTGATAAGCCGGATGCCCGCGCTGATGAAGTACTGGATGAAATTTTTGACCTGTTCGTCAGCCTGAACGCAACCGATGAACAGCTCGATTTCCCGGTTTTGTATGCTTCCGGACGCAACGGCTGGGCCGTTAAGGAACTGACAGATGAAAAGAAAGACCTGACTCCGTTGTTTGAACTGATTTGTTCCTATGTTCCCGAACCGGCCTGCGAACCGGACAAACCTTTCTCCATGCTGGCCACAACTTTAGAATCAGACAAATTCATCGGCCGCATTCTGACCGGCAAAGTCCACTCCGGCAAATTAAAGGTTAATGACACAGTTAAGATTTTAAACGGCAAAGGCGAAGAAGTCGAACGCACCAGAATCGCCAAAATTCTGGCTTACCGCGGTCTGACCCGTGTAGCGCTTGAAGAAGCCAATGCCGGTGACATTGTCGCCGTATCAGGCATTGTCAAAGGCACTGTAGCCGACACAATCTGCGCGCTTGACGTCAACGAAGCTATCCACGCCCAGCCGATTGATCCGCCGACTTTGGCAATGACTTTTTCCGTTAACGACTCGCCGCTTGCCGGACGTGAAGGCGACAAAGTAACCTCACGCGTTATCTGGGACAGACTCGAAAAAGAAGCGGAAGGCAACATCGCCTTAAAAATCTCCCGCACAGATACCAGCGACTCGTTTGAAGTCGCCGGACGCGGTGAACTTCAGCTTGGCGTTCTGATTGAAACCATGCGCCGTGAAGGCTTTGAGCTGTCCATCTCCCGTCCGCGCGTTTTGATGAAAAGAGATGAAAACGGCCAGTTAATGGAACCGGTTGAAGAAGTCGTTGTTGACGTAGACGAAGAATTTTCCGGCGCCGTTGTTGAAAAACTCGGCCGCCGCAAAGCCGAACTGGTTGAAATGATTCCGTCCCAGCTGGGCAACAAAGTCCGCCTAATTTTCAACGCGCCGTCCCGCGGCTTAATCGGTTACCATTCCGAATTTCTGACCGACACGCGCGGAACCGGTGTTATGAACCGTTTATTCAAATGTTATGAACCTTATAAAGGCGAAATTGAAGGCCGTCGCAACGGTGTGCTGATTTCTTCGGAAAACGGAACGGCAATTGCTTACTCTTTGTGGAAATTGCAGGATCGCGGCCCGATGTTCATTGATGCCGGCGTCCCGGTTTACGTCGGCATGATTATCGGCGAACACACCAAGCCGAATGACCTTGAAGTCAATCCGACCAAAGCCAAGCAGTTGACCAACATCCGCGCTGCCGGAAAAGACGAGGCCATTGACCTCATCCCGCCGCGCAAGCTGACCTTGGAACAGGGACTGGCTTATATTCAGGAAGACGAACTTCTTGAAGTCACGCCTAAAAGCCTGCGTCTGAGAAAACGCATTCTTGACCCGATTCAGCGTAAACGCGCCAAACCGGAAGTCATGGAATAAACACAACACAATAAAAGGCTCTTTTCCAAGAGCCTTTTATTTGTGCAATGCTAAAAATATCATGATTTCTTTCGTAGTCTAAGATTTGATGCCATAATTCTTCCCCGATCAAAACACTCTTCAAAACCAATTTCCTTACCGGGAATCAAAAAAGCAATACCGGCCTTTTCCAACTCAGAAATATGAACAAACACATCATCGCGGCCATCGTCGGGAATAATAAAACCATATCCCTTTCTCAAACTAAACCACCTTACGCATCCTGATCTCATATTAACCTCAATTCAAAAATCCTCTTGCTTACGAATTTTAGTATGAACAACTTCGCACCAAAACACAAGACCTTAAAATCTGAACGTGTTACCGAAAAATACGCGCACTCTGCGCGACAAATCCGCAATGAGATATCGAAAAATAAGCGCACCCAAAGATAAAAATTAGCAGATTCAAGAAACTAAATGGAAAGACCTACATAAAATGCAGGTCTTTCCATTGCTAGTATAAATCAGTACTGCCTTAAACCTTATAAAATATTTCGACCTGAGATTTCCGTATTAGGCGCCCACAGAGCGCACTTTTACTAAAAGTGTGATATGTGAGTCATATAATAAGAAACCAGAGAAAATGCGAGGGAGTGTACATAAGAAGTACATGACCGAACATTTTACTCGCAGTTTCTGTATTAGATGACCACAGAGCGCACTTTTTCATCAAGGGACTCCAGTTCGCCAATATACTCTTCAATCAGACTCAACCCTTTCAGCCAGAAATGCGGATCATGCGCATCCAAGCCGAAGGGCTGCAAAAGCTCATCGTATTTTTTGACACCGGTCTGAGAAAGCATTTGCAGATATTTGTCGGGAAAATCCGAAACAGTTCCTTCGCGGTAGACTTGGTAGAGAGAGTTTACCAGACAATCGGCAAAAGAATAGGCATAAACATAAAAAGGAGAGTGATAAAAATGACTGACAATCGGCCAGATATATTTGCTGTCATCATCTACAATCACATATTGTCCCAAACTCTCGCGCATAACTTCCAGCCAGATTTCGGAAATCCGCTCCTGAGAAAGTTCGCCTTTTTTGCGCTCGGCATGAATTTTCTTTTCAAAAAAATGAAAGGCAATCTGCCGCAGGGAGGTATTAATCATATCATTAACCTTAGCGGCAATCAGACATAGCTTCGCCTTATCGTCTTTCAGACTGCGCAAAATGGACTGGAATGTCAGCATCTCGGCAAAAACCGAAGCAACTTCAGCCAAAGTCAGCGGCGTATCGTCGTTCAAATCGCCTTCTTTAATACTCAGCCGCATATGGCAGCCGTGTCCAAGTTCATGCGCCAATGTCAACACGTCGTTTTGCTTACCGACAAAATTCAGCAGCAGATACGGATGCAAATCGCTTGGCAGCGGCATGGCAAAAGCACCGCTCCTTTTTCCCTGACGCGGCGGCACATCAATCCAGTTATGCGTGAAAAAATCCTTGGCAACCTCTTGCAGCTTCGGAGAAAATTCCCCATAAGCCTTCAAAACCAAATCAACGCTCTCCTGCCAACTGTACATATTATCGTCAGAAAACGGCAGCGGCGCATTTCTGTCCCAATACTGGATTTTTTCCTTTCCCAGCCACTTGGCTTTTAACTTGTAAAAACGCTCGGCAATGTCTTTATACTTGCTTTTGACCGTTTCAGCCAGCGTATCGACAACCTCATCCTCAACCCGGTTGGACAGGTTGCGGGAAGCAATCGGCGATTTGAAACCGCGTTTTTCATCCTCAATAGCGCCGTCTTTGACAATCATGTTATAAATGAAAGTAAAAAGCTCGCCGTTTTCCTTGTTGACGCGATTCAGCTCCTTGCCCGCCTTTTCGCGCACCAACGGGTCTTTATCCTGCAAAAGCTTACTGATTTCGGCATCATTATATTCCTTGCCGTCAACCACATATTTCAACTTGGAGGCCGTTTCGTCATACAACCGAACCCAGGCAGCGGAAGAAGTCAAAGCCTTATCGGCCAGCAGCGCCTCGATATCTTCCGAAAGCTCATAGGGCTTAAACATTCTGACACGCTTCAGCCACGGCGCATAATACGCCACCCGGCTGTCCTGCAAAAGCGCCTGAAACTTGTCTTCCGGCAGCGCGTTTATTTCCAGCGTAAAGAAAATGGCAGGCTTTCCGTATTCCGTCATTGCTTCGTTAGTATCCTGATAAAAAGCCATCGCTTCCTTGTTAGACATTTGCGTAATCATATTCAGATAGGCAAAAATCCCCAGTTTGCTGGCCGCGACAGAAGCCGCTTCATAGGTTTTAACCGCCTCATAAAAATCGGCCGCCGGCAATTCTGCCATTTTACCCTTATACTTTTCGGCCAAACCGAGATTCAGCTGCTTATATTGCGCCAAATCGCTTTTAATTTTGGGGTCATTAATGCCTTTGTAAAGATCAGACAAATCCCAGGCGGGAAGTTTTTTTTCATCAGTCATTTTTTTGTACCTTCTTTTCCAATTCACTGCTTTGTTTAATCAGCTTATCCATACTGCCGGCCAAATCGGGATTTTCGTTATAAAACGCCTGCAGCGCTTCGTCCGGATTTTCCGTTTCGGTTTCATCGTCATAGAGATAGTTCGCCCATGGCGTTTCCTGCGCGCCGGAAAGCCATTTGCCAACCCCGGAAAACACAACGCCGACATTGCAAAAACCATTATTCACAACCACCTCCAGCATACACCAGCTGCCGCCGCTGCCGCAAAGCTGAACCTGCTCCAGCATTTTGGCGGAACAGGCGGCAAAGCCGCGCTGCTGCTTATCCTGTTTCGGCGCCGCCAAAACCAAGATGAAAACGATAAAATAAATAAGAACGACGGTCGACAAAATCAAGCCAAACCAATGATGTTTAATAAATGTCATTCTTCTGCTTTCTGTTTTGCAGATATTTTTCCAGCTGCGCCAGTTCTTCCTGCGTATTGGCGCCGGCAACTTCCTCGGTCGACGTTTCAATCGCGCTGCATTTCAGCCCTTCGGCGCGGGCAATTTCAATCGTATCCGTCAGATAATATTCTCCGGCCGCATTATTGCTCTTTACCTTTGACAACAGCTCAAACAAAACCTTGCCGTCAAAAGCCATAACGCCGGAATTGCAAAAACCGATGGCTTTTTCTTCTTCGCTCGCGTCTTTATATTCCACGATTCTCTCCAGTTCGTCGCCTTTCATTTTCAAACGGCCGTAACGGGCGGCGTCTGCCGGATGGAAACCAAGCACCACAACGGAATAACCGTCATCAAGCTTTTTCAGGGCGCGCTCAAAAGTCTGCCGGGTGATAATCGGATGATCGCAATAGACGACCAGAACCTTGCCGTCAAAGCCTTTCAAAGCCTCTTTGGCGCAGGCCACCGCATGCCCGGTGCCCAGCTGCTGCTCCTGAATGCAATATTTATGCGGTGCAATTTCCTTTCTGACCAAATCCCCGTCAACGGACGTCACAACCACAACCTCGTCGGCGCCCATGCTTTCGACCGTATCCAGAATATGGCGGATCATCGGCTTGCCGCAAACCGGCATCATCGCCTTGGGCAAGTCGGATTTCATCCGTGAGCCTTTACCGGCAGCCAAAACAACCACTGCCAACTTTTTATCGTTCATCTGATATCTCCTTTATTATCTTTTAATAAATATAAGTTAGCATAACAAATATGTTTTATTTGTTAATAAAGGCGCTGAATTTATGAGAAAACTTTTTCTTTCAATTTGTTTCATGGGAATAATCGCCGCGGCGCAAACCGCCTGGGGAGATGCCGTTGAGCTCAACAGCGCGGAAGAACTGCAGCAGCGCCAATTGACGACGCCCCCTCCGGCCGTAACCGACCCGCGCCTGCCTGATTTAAACAACCAGAGCGGCGTCAGCGAATTTATCAAAAACCGGCTGCTAAACGACAATGTCATCATTGACACAAATTTTAACGACGACGACCTGAGCAACTCCAGCTCTCTGGACATCCAGCACAGTGAAGAATACATTCAGCAAATGAATGAAGAAAACAAGTCCACCTTTGAAAAAATATACGACAGCGCCCTCAACCGCATTTCTGATCAGGAACGCCAGCAGCATCGCGACATGATAAAAAACCGCGAAACGCTGGCGCAAGACCGCCGCCGCCAGCAGCAGGAATGGCAGCAGGAACAGCAGCTTCCCGATTTTCCGGTTGTCAGCGTCACTTTCCCCGGCGCCAAAAAACAAACCCTGGTCCCGGCCAAAGAACACATCCCCTATATGTTTTCCGACATTGAAATTCTGCCGACCGGACAAATCAACATTGAAGAAACCGTAATGGTCATCGCCAACGGCCAAAAACTCCACAACGGCCTGTCCCGGGCTCTCCCCGCTTACGCCTATTCCCGCACCGGCATTATCAAACCCGTTGACGTCAACCTGAACAAAGTAACCGTCAATGACATGGAAATCCCGCACAAACTCGAAAAAAACGGCTTAAAAATCGTCATTGAACCGACAGACAGTTACATTCTCAACCCCGGCGTTTACACTTACAAATTCAGCTATGTCATCAACCGCAACATCTGGGACTATGATGACTTTTATGAATTTTACTGGAATGTTTCCGGCAGCTCCTGGAACCTTGTCATCAGCCGCATCGGCGCCATCATAACCCTGCCCGGCAGCCGGGAACCTCTCGGCACCATTGCCCTCCGCGGCTATCCCGGCAGCATGCAAAACGACGTTGCCATCCTGCAGGGACACGGTAATTCCGTCGGCTTCATCAGCACGGTTCCCCTCTTCATCGGCGAAGGGCTGCACCTAATCGTTTCCATGAACAAAAATGATTTCATTGCACCGGACTTTAATCAAAAATTCTCCTGGTTTTTGGACGACTACGGCGACATTATCATCAGCTTTTTGGCTCTCGCCGCCATCATCATTTCTTATTTCGTGTCTTGGAAATTGATGCAAAAAACTTCCGGACGGCAAAAATACAGCCTGAAACGCAACGCCCCGCTGCTGAGATATCTCGCGTTTGAAACCTTTGACAAAGTTTCTTTCGGCAGTTTCCTTCTGGAACTGTTCAAAAAAAACATCATCGACTTTGCCAAAGACGGCGATAATCTGCAACTCATCAAAAAAACCGACAACCTGTCAACTCTGTCCCGCAGTGACAAAAAAGCCCTGCGCGCCTTGTTTCCCGGCAATGAGGCCGTCTTTGAATTCAACAAAGCCAACGCTTTGAAAATCAAACGGGCCTACAACTGCGTCGCCAAAGACACCGTAAAAAAATTCAAAATGTTTACGCTGAAAATCAACAGCGGCTACCTTTTGTTCAGCTGCGGCATGTTGCTCTTGGGAGAAGCCGGCATCGCCCTGCTGCAAATCAGTCCGTTGCAGACGTTCAGCATACTTTTCGGCTGCAGCCTGGCCTTTTTCTGCCTCATTCCGCTGTTTAACCTGAAACTCAAAAACAAATATCTGAACATCGCCGCCAAAATTCTCAGCTCTGTTATCATCTGTTTCAATCTGGTGATTCTCTGGCTTGATATCCATTTTATCAGCGCATTGTTTATCCTGGGCATGACCTGCGCCATATACGCCTATACAAAAATCTTTGCCCATCGCAGCGGCCTGATTCGCGAAAACATTGAAGACGCCAAAGGCTACGGCGCCGTCCTGATAAAAAATGCCGGCAACATCAACCTTGGCCGGAATTTCCTGACCCAACAGCCCAATATCCTGGCTTCGGGCGTTGAAAAACATTTTCCCGATAATCCGAATATTGAAAAATATTATCGTCTGGACATCATTCAGGAGATACTCAAAAAGCTCTAAAAAGAAAACCGGATTTCTCCCAAAATCCGGTTTTCTTCCGTTTATTTTTCTTTCTTCCGCCGATAACGCAGCTTATGGTCAAGGCGCTCCTCTTTAACCCCCACCGGATCCTGGTGAATGATTATCTGCGCATTCGGAAACTCATCCAGCAAATTATCCTCGACCGTTTCCGTCATCTCATGCGCTGCCGATAACGGCAAATCGCCGTCCAGCTCCAAATGAAATTCAAACATATAAGCGCCGCCCAAATCCCGGGTACGCAAATCATGAATCCCCTGAGAAAAAGGATTCTCCATAACAATCCGGCACACTTTTTTTCTGACAGCGTCGCTCAGCTCCGCATCCGTCAAAACGCTGACAGCGCCGCAGGCCAGCTTATAAGCATTGAGCAACAGGTACCCGGCCACCGCAAGCGCCGTAACCGTATCGAACCAATAAATTTCAAACAGTTTAACCACAACCAGCGTGGCAATAATCGCCAGATTCGTTACCACATCCACCGTGTAATGAGCGGAATCCGCGGCAATCGCCAGAGAATTCGTCCGCTTGGCCACATACTTCTGAAACAAAATCAACGCCGTTGTCGCCGCCAGACTGATAACCATCACGACAATGCCGAAATCAGGATCACCGACGGTTTTGCGCGTAAACAGGCGCATTATGCCGTCATACAAAACAAAAATACCCGACCCGGCAACAAATGCCGACTGCACCAGCGCGCTGATTGCCTCCGCCTTTCCGAACCCGTAACGGTGGTCATCAGTCGCCTGCATTGACGCAAACTTCACCGCCACAAACGTAATTGACGAAGCAAAAATATCTGCCAGAGAATCAATCATCGACGACAAAACGGCCAGAGAACCGGTATAAACCGCAGCCGCCACCTTCAAAAGCGTCAATGCTGCCGCCAAAGCGACGCTGGCCGCTGAGGCCGCCCGCTTCAGCCTATTTTGCGCTTCCTTTTCGCTCAGCTTTGAGGACATATCTTATTTTCTCCATATTATCCTTGGATATCTCATAAAATTTGTCTTTAGCATAACGTTCTAAAAATAGCAAATTATTATTTTCCGCTATCTTTACAAATTCATAAGCCGCATAAAACTTCTCGCCGCAACGATAAAATTTCAAACACACGTCGCTGCCGTCCTCAGTCACCAACAACACATCGCCGTCTTCTGCCTGCTGTGTTCCGGCGCAAGGCAAAACTTCCGCCTGCCGGATCAGTTCGGTATTCAGAATATACTTCATCAAAAGCGCAATCTCTTCGGCATTATTAGAACCGTTGACGCTTGCCAAACGCCCGAAGCGCAGATTCCACAGCGTCGAATAGGTCCATTCCCGCCAGTCGGTCGACAAATCGATAAAATCAACCGCAACCAGCCAAACCTGAAACTTATTGTCAAACTTTATGTAAGCCGCTTTGGCGCCTCTGCCGATATCAACATCATAACGGCCGACTTCAAAGCCTTCAATAACATCCCCCTGAGCCGATTGCAGTTCTACCCGCAAATTCTTTGAACCGTCCTCCGCAACCGGATTCAGATCAAAACGCCTCAAATACTCGGCATTGGCCGTCTTTCGTTCATAATATCTGGCTTCCAGCAATGCGCTGAGAAAACTGCGGATTCGCGCCTGATAGACCGGAACATCGGCAGGATTGTCCAACATCCAGACGCCGTCTTTTTTATAAAAATTAAGCTCATGCTCATGACTGCGCAGAACAATTTTCTCCACCATGTTAATCCTGTCGGCCAAACCGGAAAACACCGGTTGCCCTTCCATCTTTTCCGCGGAATTCACGTCAGAACGATAAACCGACCACAAACCGCAGCATAGCAACAGAAGCGTAACCGCGCCAAGCAGCAGAACCGGACGGTTCAGCTTAAAGGCTGACAGCCGCGCCTGCCGTTTCCGCCGTGAAAACAAGGCCAAACCGCCCAACCCGGCCAACAGCAACAGCGGCATAAAATAAATATTGAAAAACTTAACCGTCAAATCAATCCGCTTAATTTCGGCATTGGATTCTGCCCTGATTTTTCCGAGTTCAAGCCGGAGTTCCTCCAGATTCTTGCGAATACCGGCAATCACCGCCAGCTCGTCGGCATTAAAATTCGTCCGCTCTTCAAAATCCTTTTTGTTCCAAATCTGTTGTAAATCTTCTTTTGCCTTGTTAATTTTTCTGAAAATTTCCGCCTCGCCGACTTTATAGGCCCGCTCGTTGTTGCGGCGCATTTTTTCAATGTCTTCAAACGGCCGGCGCAAAGAAGATTTTCCCCGAAGCCCGATAAGGTTAACTTTCTCCCCCAGCAGGCTTTCCAGCGCATTCATCATAAAATTGACATTATCCAGCACCGGAACCACATAGCGACTGTCCAACACCAGCTGCGTCCGCGACCAGAAAGAATCATACAGCATATCCGTATCGGCCACGGCAATAACCTCATAAGGGCGCTTTTCATCCCTGCTGATGATTTTTGCCGCCACAACCTTATCCGCCGTATCGGCCTTAAAATTCTGCAGCAGCACTTCCGGCGCAATACTCCGCTGAGCGGCATAAGCAGGCATCAGCTGAGAATTGATGCTGGTCTTCATCAACGGGATAAACGTCACGCGGTCATCACCCGGCAATGGCTCGATAACCGCCGCCGACGCAAACAGAATTTCTTTAAGCTGGCTTGTTTCCGCCGCCTGCCGGTTAAAATTCGCCGGTTTGAGAATAAACTGCAAAACATCTTGGGTAAAAGTCGGATTCGTTTTATAATTGTCCGTCGCATCCACCGTAATCGAATTGCTCAAATCCGCCGCAACCACATCCGTATTGAACTTAAATCCCCAGAACGCGTCCAAACCGCCCAAATCAGACGGCAGCAAATCATTGTTGCTCGGCGAATACAAACGCGAAGCCTCCGGCGCCACATCGGCAAACAGCAAAATCTTGCCGCCCTTGTCCGAATAGTCCTTAATCTTCGCAATCACGTTCTGCGTCAGGTTCCGCGGATAAATCATAACCAGGGCGTCAATGCCGTCAATGTCATCCGTCGTTTCAATCTTGCGGACATGATAAAGCTCTTCCAGCTGGTCGATAAACGCCCACTTCTGCGAAACTTCATTATCCGTGCGCATGGTGTCGAAAAGTGCCAGCGGCGTCAAAATCCCGATAGTCTTCTTGGCATGGCTCAAGGCATAAATTTTTGCCGTCAAATCCTGCTCCAGAAAATCAAAACGCTCCATAGCAAAAAACGGAATAACTTCATGATTGTCCAAAACATCCGTCAGGCTCAGGCCGAAAAACGCATTGCGGTTCATGTCGATAATCGGCAGCGGCTGCAACCCCGAAGCCAGCGCCTGATCTTCCCGCTCGCTCAGCATTTCCGGATCATAAATACGGTAATCAAATTTCCCCTCAGACAAAAGCGCATATTGCCGCAGCAAAATCCGCACCTTGTCAAACATCTGCCGCAGCGCCGGATTCCGCTGCTCCAGAATTTTAGAATAATAAAGTTTTGCCGTAACCGGCTGCCGTATGCTCTGCAAAACGTTTTTCGTTGAATCCGTAATGGTAAAGACCTGCTCTTCGGTAAAATCATACTGGAAGCGCCGCAGCAAATTGTTGGCCAGCAGATTCAGGCCGACAAAACCGCCGAGCAGCAGCGCAAACACCAAAATATAATAATTCCGCGACGCCGACTGCAAAAGCCGCGAACTTCCCGATGTCCTGAAACTGACTGCCAAAACCGTCGTAAAATTAAACAACAGGATTAACGAAACAAAAAACACCAAATCGCGCAGCTCCAGCAATCCGGCAATCATCGTGTTAAAATGCGTCAGAAAGCTAAAAGAGGCAATCATGTCGATAATCGGCAGCGGCGCAAACAGCCGGAAAAAGGAAAGGACATATTCCAGCCCGCTCAAAAAGAAAATCAGGTTCGCAATAACCGCCAACACCAACGCAATCACCTGATTTTTCGTCAGTGCCGACATCGTCTGCGAAATCGCCAGCATACATCCCGCCAGAACAAAACTGGCCAGATAACCGGAAACAATCACGCCGTTATCGGGCGTGCCAAGCATATTCACCGTAATCACAAACGGGAAAGTCAACGCCAAGGCCAGTGCGCAAAAACCCCAGGA
The DNA here is from genome assembly GCA_030536665.1 of Pseudomonadota bacterium. GTDB lineage: Bacteria > Pseudomonadota > Alphaproteobacteria > RF32 > CAG-239 > HGM16780. The sequence goes on along the minus strand of JAUNPO010000015.1, from coordinate 6,424 downwards.
CGCCAAAAATTTGCCCCAGACAAGTTGGGCTATCGTCACCGGCATTGTCACAATCTGCACCACGGTTTTGCTGCGAAACTCCTCTGCCCACAAACGCATGGAAATCCCGGGAATAAACAACAGATAAAGCCACGGCTGATATGCAAACATCGGTGACAAATCAGCGCTTCCCCTGTCAAAAAAATGCCCAAAATAAATGGCGAAAGAACCGTTTAACAGCAAAAAGCTGACCAAATAAACATAAGCCAGAGGCGATGAAAAATAACGCGCCAGCTCATTTTTAGCAACAACCCATACCTTATTCATTTCACGCCTCATCTTCCGTTGTTGTCAGCTTTGCAAAAGCCTTTTCCAGACTTTTGGCCTTCGTCTGCTTCAAAACCTCGGAGAGCGTTCCGTCGGCAACAATCTCCCCTTTGTTAATCAGCACAATCCTGTTGCAGACCGTTTCCGCCTCTTCCAGCAAATGCGTGGAAATAAGGATCGTCTTCTTCCGCCCCATCTGTTCAATCAAACCGCGGATATGCTGTTTTTGATTCGGATCCAACCCGTCTGTCGGCTCGTCTAACAGCAAAATCTCAGGATCGCTTAAAATACTCTGCGCAAAACCGACGCGCCGGACATACCCTTTAGACAATGTTTCGATTTTCTGCCCCATAACCGGCTCAATCTTGGCCGTTGTCGCCGCCTGCTCAACCTGCTGCCGCCTCTCCCTGCCGGAAAAACCTCTGAGTTCCGCCATATACGCCAAAAACGCGGCAACGCTCATATCCGGATACAACGGCGCGCCTTCCGACAAAAAACCGATATTCCGCCTTGCCTCCAGCGGATACTGCTCAATATTCCGACCCAGAATTTTTATCTCGCCGCTGCTTGGCGTCAGATAGCCGGTAATCATGTTCATCAACGTCGACTTCCCGGCGCCGTTCGGCCCGAGCAACGCAATAATCTGCCCTTTTTCGGCCGTAAGGTTAAAATCTTTTATCGCCCTGATTTCGCCAAAATTTTTATTCAGGTTTTTAAGTTCAATCGTAATCATACAGCCGCCCCCGCTTTTATTCCCTGCTCATTTCATACAGGGTGATTGCCGCCGCCGTTGACACATTCAGGCTTTCCACCCGCGCATCAATCGGAAGCTTCACCGTTTCGTCACAGGATTCTTCAACCAAACGGCGCATGCCTTTTCCCTCGCTGCCCATAACAATGGCGATTCGGCCGTTTTTATTCATCTTGTCAATGGTCGTCTCGGCATAACCGTCCATTCCCGCCACCCAGAAACCGGCTTCTTTCAAACGCTCGATGGCGCGCGACAGATTCGTCACCCGGCAAACCGACAGAAATTCGATTGTTCCGGCGGAAGCCTTGACCATCGCCCCGCTCTCCGCCGGCGCATTTTTATCCTGCATAATCAGCGCGTCCGCCCCAAAAGCCGCGCAGGAACGGATAATCGCCCCCACATTCTGCGGATCCGTCACCTGATCCAAAATCAAAACGCGGCACCTGTCTTTGCCTTCCGCCAGAATGCAAATATCTTCCAAAAGCTGATTTTCCAAAGGCTTCACTTGCGCCGCAATTCCCTGATGCACCGCTTCTGCCGGCAGCAGCTTGTCAATCTCCTTGCGCTCGACAACTTTCAAAAGAGCCGTATCCCTGCCGCTCTGCAACAACAGTTTTTTCAAAACTTCGCTGTTTTCCGCTGTTGTCACAATCCTGTTAATGACACGCCCGGGATTGCCGATTGCCGCCTCCACCGCATGCCGGCCGTAAATAAGCAAACCGCTTCCCTGATTTCCGCCCGCTGTCTTTTTATTAAATTTATTTCCCATAATTTATTTCACCTGTAAAACTTTTCTTAAAATACCGCCGTTTGCCTCAAGGAGCTTTTCCGCTTCCTCCCGGGACACGTTTCTGACAGCCATGACACAGGCCGTCTTCACTTTGTTCCCGCCGGCTTCAATATACTTCTGCGCTTCCGCCGGCGAAATCCCGGAAATCTCGGAAACAATCCGCCGCCCCCGTTCCGCCAGTTTTTCATTCGTCATCCGCACGTCAATCATATAATTCTCATAAGTTTTGCCGATACGGATCATTGCTCCCGTACTCAGCATATTGAGAATCATCTTCTGCGCCGTCCCCGATTTCATGCGGGACGATCCGGTCACCGCTTCCTCGCCGACAACCGGATTGATAAAAATGTCGCAAAACGCCTTAAGCTTTGCTTCCGGATTGGAAGAAATACCGACCGTCTTGCAGCCCAACGCCCGGGCTTTTTCCAAAACCGCCAAAACATAACGCGGCCCGCCGCCCGCCGAAATCCCGACAACCACGTCTTCCGCTTTCGGCGCAAAACGCCGCAAATCTTCCAAACCCAGCTCAGCGCTGTCTTCCGAACTTTCGACTGAAAAACGCAGCGCCTTGTCCCCGCCGGCAATATAGCCGCAGACCATCCCTTGTTCAACCCCAAAAGTCGGCCGGCATTCCGATGCGTCAAGAACACCGATTCGCCCGCTGGTTCCTGCTCCGAAATAAGCCAAACGGCCGCCGTTGCGAAAAGCTTCGGCAATCAGCTCAATCGCGGCGCCGACCTGAGGCAAAACCTTTTCAATGGCCAAGGCCACCTTTTTATCTTCATTGTTAATGGTTTTGGCGATTTCACAACCGTCCATCAGGTCAATATCCGTCGTATTGGGATTTCTTCTCTCCGTTAAAGCGATTGCCGCCATAAATATTCTCCGTTTTTCATTATTTGGATTTTAATATATTAATCAGAGACTTGTTAACAAAAAGTAATAAGAATATTTATTTTTTTATTCACAAATCGAAACAAATTTAGCTTTTTATGAAAAAAAGGTGTTGACATTTCCCCTCAAATGCTATTAATTTGCGTGGTAGTGATTACACAGAATAGTAAGATCCTCTACCCGAGATTGGATTAACATGGAGGGGTGGCAGAGCGGTCAAATGCAACGGACTGTAAATCCGTCGACTTCGGTCTACGAAAGTTCAAATCTTTCCCCCTCCACCATTCTAATTCAAGCCGGGTACTCTCAAAATGAGGTTGATTAAGCGGGTGTAGCTCAATGGTAGAGCAGAAGCCTTCCAAGCTTATGACGGGGGTTCGATTCCCCTCACCCGCTCCAATATCTTCCCCCTTTTGAATCAGTCTTAACATTAAACTTTAGGATTTATAATAATGGCAAAAGAGAAATTTGAGCGTAGCAAGCCGCACTGCAATATCGGCACGATCGGTCACGTAGACCACGGTAAGACTACATTAACAGCAGCAATCACGAAAGTATTGGCCGAGAAGGGCGGCGCGAACTTCACCGCGTATGACCAGATCGACAAGGCTCCGGAAGAAAGAGCCCGCGGTATCACCATTTCTACATCTCACGTAGAATATGAAACGGATAACCGCCACTATGCCCACGTAGACTGCCCGGGCCACGCCGACTATGTTAAAAACATGATTACCGGTGCTGCGCAGATGGACGGTGCTATTCTGGTTGTATCTTCAGCTGACGGCCCGATGCCGCAGACCCGTGAACACATTCTTCTGGCTCGTCAGGTTGGCGTTCCGGCGATTGTTGTTTACATGAACAAAGTTGACCAGGTTGATGATCCTGAATTGTTGGATTTGGTAGAAATGGAAATCCGCGACCTGTTGTCTTCTTACGAATTCCCCGGTGACGAGATCCCGATTGTCCGCGGTTCCGCTTTGGTAACCTTGGAAAACGGCGACCCGAAGATTGGTCATGATTCAATCGTCAAATTGATGGAAGAAGTAGACCGTTACATTCCGCAGCCGGATCGTCCGAAAGACAAACCGTTCCTGATGCCGATTGAAGACGTTTTCTCCATTTCCGGCCGTGGTACGGTTGTTACGGGCCGTGTAGAACGCGGTATCGTTCACGTTGGTGACGAACTCGAAATCGTTGGTATTCGTCCGACAGCAAAAACGACATGTACCGGTATCGAAATGTTCCGCAAACTTCTGGATGAAGGCGAAGCCGGCGATAACATCGGTGTTCTGTTGCGCGGTACGAAGAGAGAAGAAGTTGAACGCGGCCAGGTTTTGGCAGCGCCGGGAACAATTACCCCGCACACAGACTTCAACTGCGAATGCTACATCCTGACGAAGGAAGAAGGCGGCCGTCATACCCCGTTCTTCAGCAACTATCGTCCTCAGTTCTATTTCCGTACGACGGACGTAACGGGAGCGATTGAACTTCCGGAAGGAACGGAGATGGTAATGCCCGGCGATAACATTCGTATGACAGCGAAACTGATTCACCCGATTGCGATGAACGAAGGTCTTCGTTTTGCAATTCGAGAGGGAGGCCGTACGGTAGGAGCCGGCGTAGTTTCTAAAATCTTGAAGTAGTGTAAAAGCACAATATTTGGGCTTTTAGCTCTCAAAACAACAGAACGGTCGAAATTCATTCGGAATTTCGGCCGTTTTTGTTTTATCCCGAAACTAAAACAAAATCTTATTGCAGAGATCGGGTTTATTGCCGGCGTTGATATTTTTTGTTTATATTTTCAAAATAAACTCTTGACTTTGAGGTAACTCTAAGAGTTATAGTTTCTAAAGTTGTTAATTAATTTATGAGGATTAGGATGGTTGAATTTAACTTGCTGAATACAATCAAATCTCCGGCAGACGTTAAGAAGCTTTCGGGGAAAAATCTGGAACAATTGTGTGCGGAAATACGGGAAGGGATTCTTAACCGTGTAAGCAAAAAAGGCGGGCATTTGGGGCCAAATCTGGGAATCGTTGAGGTTACGGCCGCTTTGCATTATGTTTTTAATTCTCCTGACGACAAGATTGTGTGGGATGTCAGCCATCAGTGTTATCCGCACAAAATGCTGACCGGCCGCGCTTTCGGTTTTACGGATGATGAACGCTTTGATGAGATTTCCGGTTATACGGCACCGCAGGAAAGCGAACATGACATTTTTACGGTCGGCCATACCTCAACTTCGGTCAGTCTGGCGACCGGCCTGGCCAAAGCCAGAGATATGCAGGGCGGCAAAAACAATGTGATTGCCGTTATCGGGGACGGTTCCCTTTCCGGCGGCGAAGCATTTGAAGGTCTGGATAATGCCGCAGAACTGAAGTCTAATTTTATTGTTGTGGTTAATGACAATCAGATGTCGATTGCCGAAAACCATGGCGGAATTTACGGTAATCTGGCGGTTTTGAGAGCAACTAAAGGCAAGGCCTCCAATAATATCTTTTCAGCTTTGGGGTATGATTATTATTACGTTGAGAACGGAAACAAGATTGAAGACTTAATCAAAGTATTTGCCGAGGTGAAAGATACGGACCGGCCGACTTTGGTTCATGTCCATACGCTGAAAGGCTGCGGTTATCAGCCTGCGGTTTCCGCAAAAGAGGCGCATCACTGGGTAATGCCGTTTGACAGGGAAACTGACCGGATGACGGTGACGCTGCCGCAAGAGACATACGGTACCGTTGTGGCCGATTATCTGTTGCAGCGAGCCGCCGTCGACAACAAACTGGCGGTTATTAATGCGGCGACGCCGGGCGCTTTGGCCTTGGGAACGTTTCGCCAAAAATATCCTGAAAAATATTTTGACGTCGGTATTGCCGAGGAGCATGCCGTTGCTTTTACCTCGGCGATGGCCAAATCAGGTATGAAACCGGTCGCATTGTTTTTCGGCGGGTTCATTCAGCGTGCGTATGATCAGTTGTCTCAGGATTTGTGTTTGAATAAAAGTCCGGCAGTCCTGGTAATTGAAAACGGCGGCATTTCCGCAATGGACGTTACGCATCTTGGCATCTTTGACATTCCTCTGATGAGTAATATTCCCGATTTGGTTTGTCTGGCTCCGACCACCAAAGAAGAAACGCTCAGAATGCTGGATTGGGCGATGGAGCAAAAGGATTTTCCGGTTGTCATCCGTACACCGGGCAGTCTGCCGCAGGAGTTGAAATATGCGCCGAAAATGCCGTTGGCTCTGAACAAGTCGGAAGTGGTCAAAAAAGGCAGCAAAATCGCGCTCTTAGGTTTGGGAAACTTCTTGAAATTAGCCGAAGATACGGCGGAACTGCTGGCGGACAAAGGCATTGACGCCACAATTGTCAATCCGCGTTTTTATAGCCGGCTTGATACGGAGTTGCTGGATAATCTTGCCGCATTGCATGATGTTGTCGTGACGATGGAAGACGGTATTATTGACGGCGGCTTTGGTGAAAAAGTGGCCGGTTATTTAGGTGATAAAAACATCAGGGTATATAATTTCGGTGCAAAGAAGGAGTTCACCGACCGGGTTCCGCTGGAAGAACTCTATAAACGTTACGACTTGACGCCGGAACAAATTGTGGCAAAAATTCTTTAAGAAAAGGGCGGAATATCCGCCCTTACTTTTTGTTGGCGTTTTTGAAAAAAACACTTGA
>JAUNPO010000152.1 GCA_030536665.1 Pseudomonadota bacterium | reverse complement strand
ATCGGTCTAGAGAACGCTGAAATAGAATAATATGCTTATGCCATTGAATATGATTATGTTGATCCGCAGGAACTGGACAGTCGACTTGCCGTCAAAAAAGTTCCGGGATTGTTTCTGGCCGGACAGATTAACGGAACCACGGGCTATGAAGAAGCGGCTGCCCAGGGGTTGATTGCCGGTGTTAACGCTGCTTTGGCGGCAAACGGTCAAAAACGCTGTTTTACGGTTGACCGCAGTGAAGCATATATCGGCGTTATGATTGATGACCTGATAACCAAAGGCGTTGACGAACCATACCGTATGTTTACTTCTCGTTCTGAATATCGTTTGTTTTTACGAGCGGACAATGCTGATTGGCGCCTGACCGAAAAAGGATATGAAATCGGCTGCGTCGGCGAATACAGATACAGTGTATTTAAAACTAAAAAAGCCCAAATAGAATATTATCGCCGCCTTTGTGAGGAACTTTTGACCTCCCCGAAAAATCTTGAAACTTACGGCATAAAGGTAAAAAGCGACGGTACCAGACGCACGGTTTTTAATCTGATGTCTTATGACGACGTTTCACGTGAAACAATTGTCCGTATCTGGCCGGAACTGAAAGATATGCCCGAGGTTGTCTACGAAGCGATTGAAATAGAGGCGCGCTATGCCGGCTATATCAAACGACAGTTGGCTGATATAGAAATTTTTAAAAAAGACGAAAACCTTAAAATTAAAGAAGATATAGATTATTCAAAGATCGGCGGACTTTCTCGCGAAATGGTCGCCAAGCTGTCCAAGGTTCGTCCGTCCACCATCGGCGAAGCCTCCCGCATTCCGGGTGTTACGCCGGCGGCAATTACTGCCGTTCTGGGATATGTCAAAAGGTAGTCCGATGAATATGCCGTTTCCGAGCCGTTCCGAAGCCGTTGATTTTTTTGAATGGGTTATTGCCGAGCGCAATAAAACGCCGTATCCTTTCAGAGACGACATGGAAGACACTTTTCGCCGTCATTGCCACGGTGTCGCAATCATAGCGGAAACAATTGCTTCCAAAACACCGTATTTAAACGCTGATCTGGCCTATGTTATGGGGTTGCTGCACGATTGCGGGCGCATTGTCGACGAATATGCTACCGGCGATTATCATGGCGTTGTCGGATATCATCTTTTATGTCAAAAAGGATGGCCGCAGCTGGCAAAAATTTCCATCACGCATAACTTTGTCGATAAAGATTTTGATATTGAACTTATGCCGCATCCGCGCAAAGATATGATATTTTGCAAAAACTACCTGACGACAGTTGAATATGACGACTATGATCACTTGCTGCAGTTGGCGGACGCGGTGAACAATCTGGGAAACAACTGCACGGTCGAGCAGCGTTATCGGAGCATTGCCGTGCGTTATAACGTCGCATATGATAAGCTGCTTTCCGTGATTGCCTCATACAATAAAATTAAACGTCATTTTGACGAGCTGTGCCGCAAAGACGTATATGATCTGATCGGCGTGAAAACGGAACGATTTACTAAAATTTAATCTCGTCTGTTATATTTTACATTTGAAATAATGGAGATATTGATTGACTGAAAACTTTTTTATTCCCGAAAAATTAACCGTAAACGGCGGTCGTCCCGCTCAGGGACATGTAAAAATCAGCGGCGCCAAAAATTCGATTCTGGGTTTAATGGCAGCATCGCTGTTAACAGATGAACCTGTTATCTTAAACAATGTTCCTTATATTACCGATGTTTTGGAAATGGGACAGATTATGCAGGACATCGGTGTCGACGTGAGTTTTAATCCGCGGGAGCGTCGGCTCCGTCTTCACGCCGCAAAAATCGGCAAAAACGTCATTTCGCATCAGGCGGCCAATTTCAGAGCAAGTTACTATCTTTGGGGTTCGCTGCTGGCGCGTTTCAAACGCACCGGCGAATATAACAATCTGCAGGTCTGCCTGCCCGGCGGCTGTTCCTTTGGCGGCAAGCGACCGACTGATTTTCATGAAGAACTGATAAAAAACGTTTTTGGTGCTCATGTTGCGGTCGAAAGCAAAGACAATGACAAATATTCTTATTTGTCGTTTACGCTGCCGTCTGCCGAACCTGACGATTTGTGTCCGGTTTATACCACGGCCAAACCGTCCCATGGCGCCACGTTTCACTGGCTTTTGTCCGTTGCCGGATCCAATCAGCTGAAGATGATGTATAATGCCTCTTTGGAACCTGAAGTTTCAAACCTGATTAATATGCTGCAAAACATGGGATTGGGGCTGATGGGTAATGAACGTACCGGCCTGATTTATGACGGCAAAAATACCGGTCTTTTGCACGGAATAGAATTTTCGGTTATTCCCGACCGTCTGGAAGCGGCAACCTATGCTTTGTTGACCTTGTCAACGCGGGGTGAAGTTCAATTGGAGGGAATCAATTTTGAGCATTGCAGTCCTTGGATTGGCCAGCTGACCAGAATGTTTGATAAGGGCATTTATTTTTCTCCTGATTTGACTAAATTGAATCTGGATTTCAGGAACAGAAAAAAATTTGACGGTTTTATCATGCAGATGTCTCCTTTTCCGGGCTTTGAAACCGACTTGCAGCAGATTTGGACGCCGGTTTTGGCTCAGGCTCAAACCTCTTCCGTGATTTCAGATATGATTTGGCCCGGCCGGTATGCGCATTTGGCCGAGCTGGCAAAATTCGGTCTGGAGTTTGATTATCATCAGTTTGACGTTGTCAGCGGACAACAGGCCAGTGCCAAAAACCTCTACGTTAATATTCATCCTTCGTCCCTGCACAGCGGAGAAGCCAAAGGAACCGATTTGCGCGGTACCATGTCGGTAATTTTGGCCGCGGCAACGGCCGAAGGCAAAAGCGTTGTCAATGAACCAAGTTTTGCCCTCCGCGGTTATCCTGACCTGCTGGAAAATATGCAAAAACTGGGAATAAACATTACAGCTTCGGCAAATGGCAGAGAAATCCCTGCCCTGCCAGGAATAAAATAATATGCAGGATTTTACTTATCATACCCATAATAACAATTTTAACTTTTTTGACGGTCATAACAGTGCCGAGGACATGATTTCCCGTGCTGAAGAAATGGGGTTCAAAACCATTGGCGTTTCCAATCACCTCATTTGGCACCCTAATGTCGATACTTCGCACGAACCTATGTTTTTGGCTGATATTGACAAGGCAATTGATATTCATAAGCGCAGTATTGATTTAATCCGTGAAGTAGGCAGCCGCCACAAAATTAATGTTCTGGTTGGTGCAGAAGCCGATTTCTTTCAGTCGGCAGAGTGGCGCCGTGGCTTTGAACGGCTTCAAAAAGCGCTGGATTTTGATTATCTTATCGGTACCAATCATTTTGTTATGAATAAGGATGAAAGTTTTATCTGTAACCTTTATCATCTCAAATATCTTCCCGCCGATTTTGATCGGGACTTTTTGGCCGAATGTATTCGCGGCCATTGGCGCAATGTCGTCGAATCCATCAACAGCGGTTATTACGATTTTATGGCGCACCTTGATTATTGCGTCATCAAAATTCCCGACAAGCCGGAATATGACGAGTACCGCTGGCAGATTATCGAGGCGCTGGATAAACGCAAACAACCCTTTGAGGTCAACACCAGCGGCTATAACCGTATCAACGAGCAGCACCCCAATACCTGGATGTTGAAAGAACTGTGCAAACGTCGGGTCCCGA
>JAUNPO010000151.1 GCA_030536665.1 Pseudomonadota bacterium | reverse complement strand
GGATATGCTGATTAATTATTGCCTGAATGTTAGGATAATGTACGATGATCAGAATATTTTCGTGGAAAAATATGCCGAAAGTAATGATGACATCCGAGAAAAAATTCTAAAATGTATTTCTGCTTTGGAGGTAAATCCTGAAATCGGTTTATCGCCAAATGTTTTGCAGCTGTTGGCTAAAGTTTATCCGGAAGAAGCTCTTTGCCTTAAACCGGGAGTGACAGATATTGAGCTGGAAGCGATAAAACATATTCCGCTTGAGAGAATGAGTTTTGTTTACGAATATGCTCAAGAAAATGGTTTGTTTATCGAAACGCAAAGCTACTTAATTGATTTGTATCAAAAAAGTACGGCCGATGCGGCTTTGAGGCAGATGATTCTTCAGATATTGGAAGCTGTAATGAGTGCACCACGTTCCCGTGCAATAAAAGAAGAAGCAATAGAACTTTTATGCCGGAATAAAGTGGATTTGTCACTGGCTGAAATCAAGCATGATAAGCTGGTTGATATGTATGTCATGAAATATTATGCGCCGGAAAAAACGGTTCCTTATTTTAATTTTTATTTGCGGAACCAGGGAGCTATAAGCAGAGAAACAATCCCGCTCGTTGTCGAAATGTATCGGAAATTTCTTGATGTTCCGGGACATGAAAAAAATATTTTGAAAAAATATCTTTCCCAAACAACGGAAGCGCAGCAGCTGCATATCGTTCAAACGGATTTTGAGTTGTTTCTGTTCATGCTGAAAGAGGGGGATATTTACAGTGCGGAGGCTGTTAAGTATGTTTTTTCTCAGTCAGAAGAAGTACAAAAAAAGTTTTGGCAGGCCTACAATGAGGGCGCTCAAGACAAAAAGCGGTTTTATTGGCATCCGACTTCCTCACAGTTGCTAAATCTTCCTGACGACATTTTGTGCCAATTGTTGGCAGCTTGTTTTCAGTCAGACCAATCCAAAGCGGAGCGGCTGCTTAAAACTCTGGAGCAAAGAAACGACTGCCCGAAATCTTTACGGCTGGTTTCCCAAATGAAAAAGCATACTGTCCGGGAGAATATGATTAATCGGATAAAGTCAGTTTTTGCAAAAAAATCCTGATTAAAGACTGAATGTTAATCTGTTATAAAAAAACGCCTTCTTAAAAGAAGGCGTTTTTTTGTGTTTAGGCCGCTTTTATCAGCCCGTGTTTTTTCTTACCCTGAGATAGCTTAATCTGACCGTCGACGATATCGGCAGCGGAGAGCTTGTAGTTTTCGTCTGTCACCGCTTTGTCATTGATTTTCAGGCCGGACTGTTTAATTAAACGGCGTGCTTCGCCTTTGCTCTCAACAAAACCGATTTGCAAAAACGCGTCAATAACGCTCATTCCTTCAATACTGTTGACAACAAGCGTCGGCAGCTCGCCGCCGGCAGTTCCCTGTTCAAAAACCTTGGTGGCGGTTTCCTGCGCCGCGCGGGCTTCTTCTTCGCCGCGGCAAATCTTTGTCGCTTCAAAAGCCAGAATTTTCTTGGCTTCGTTGATTTCTTTGTCTTGCAAAGCCTCCAGGCATCTGACCTCGTCTATCGGCAGGTCTGTGTAAATTCTCAGGCACTTGCCGACTTCCGCGTCGCCGATATTGCGGAAATATTGGTAATAATCATAAGAAGAAAGCTTTTCTTCATTAATCCAGACGGCGTTCCCTTCTGATTTTCCCATTTTCTTGCCGTTTGAATCTGTGATAATCGGACTGGTAAAACCAAACAGCTCAACATCATATTTGCGCCGGCCGAGTTCCGTGCCTGAGGTAATGTTTCCCCATTGGTCAGAACCGGCTATCTGCGCGCGGCAGCCGTATTTCTGATATAATTCGCAAAAGTCATATCCCTGCAGCAGCATATAGTTAAATTCAAGAAAGCTCATCGGCTGTTCCCGGTCTAGGCGCGACTTGACGCTTTCCATGGTCAGCATGCGGTTGACGGAATAATATGTGCCGACATCGCGCAAAAAGGAAAGATAATTGATATTCTTAAACCAGTCCCAGTTATCGACCATCAGCGCGTCATTGGCGCCATCGCCAAACTTCAGGAATTTGCCGAAAGATTTTTTCAGCCCTTTAATGTTTTCTGTCAGAACTTCTTCACTCAAAAAAGGACGCAGCTTGTCTTTGCCCGAGGGATCGCCGATACGCGCCGTTGCACCGCCGACCAGCGTCAGAGGTTTGTGCCCGCATTTTTGAAACCAGCGCATCATCATCAGCGGGACGATATGCCCAACATGCAGGCTGTCGCCGGTCGGATCCGAGCCCAAATATCCCACTGCCGGTTTTCCGCTCTTTTCGCATTCGTACAAATATGTATCAAAGCCGTCTTCGTTGGTGCATTGATTGTAAAAGCCGCGTTCAACCATAATGTTGAAAAATTGGGATTTGAATGTGCTCATTTTTCCTTTCCTTGTTTTTATAATTAAATAAGTCTTAAGGATATTAACATATAAATAAAATAGTGCAATAACGGAGGTGAATTTTTTTCAATGGATGTCATCAAAACAATGCGGGCAGTCGGCCTGATGAGCGGAACGTCTTTGGACGGCGTTGATATTGCCGTAATCAAAACCGACGGCGTGGACGTTTATGAGTTCGGCCGGGCTTATACCGTGCCTTATGAAGATGAGTTGAGAGAGAGCATCCGCTCCGTTTTGGGCATGAAACCCGATTCTCCCGAACACGCTTCCCGGATTAAACTGGTTGAAAACAGCCTGACGGCTTTTCATGCCATGGTGGTTAATGAATTCTTGGAAGGGGAAGGCGAACCTGTTGATGTCATCGGCTTTCACGGACACACGATTCATCATGAACCGGAAAACCATTATACCTGTCAAATCGGTGACGGGCAGATGTTGGCTGACTTGACCGGGATTAAGGTTGTCAGCCAGTTCCGCGCTGCCGATGTCAGGGCCGGTGGGCAGGGCGCGCCGCTGGTGCCTGTTTATCATGCCGCTTTGTGCGCGGAAATGGAAAAGCCGGTTGCCGTCTTAAATATCGGCGGCGTTTCTAATTTGACCTGGATTGGCGCCAATGGCGAAATGCTGGCTTTTGACACCGGTCCCGGCAATGCCCCTGTCAATGACTGGGTATTCAGGCATGCCGGCATGCACATGGATTATAACGGAAAATTGGCAATCAGCGGCAAAGTGAATGAGCATGTCCTCTCAAGCTTAATGAAACACAAATATTTTGCCGCGTATCCGCCCAAATCCATTGACCGCAATATTTTCAACGAAAAACTTGAGCACTTGGAAGGTTTGTCGCTTGAGGACGGCGCCGCCACGGCTACGGCCTTTGCGGCGGAAGCCATTGCTTATTCCATTAGCTTCTTTCTGCCGGAAGCGCCCAAAAGCCTGATTATCTGCGGCGGAGGCGCCAACAATCCGACTTTGGTGCGTTTTATTCGCAGCCGTCTGCCGGAAATTGAGGTCAAAACGTCGCGTGATGTCGGCTGGAATTGTGATGCCATTGAGGCGCAGGCTTTTGCTTATCTGGCAGTTCGCCGTCTGGGTGGCATGCCGATAACTTTCCCGTCGACAACAGGTGTCCCCGAGCCTCTGCCCGGCGGAGAAATCAGCGAACCGAAATAGTTTTCAGAATATTTTTTGTAAAAATAAGCAACAAAAAAACTTTCGCCGTAAAGAAAAATTTCTGTTTGACTCGCCGGATTTCTTGTATTAAACTCCCTCTCAGTTTTAACAAAGTTTACTGTTGATATGATGCTGAATTTTTACATATCTCACATTTCCGTTATTATCCCTTAGGGGATACACTTTTTT
>JAUNPO010000150.1 GCA_030536665.1 Pseudomonadota bacterium | reverse complement strand
CGGACAGCTGAAATACTGCTTTCGTATTTGGGGCAGCGTATACCCGCATTACAGCATGGACGTCAAAACAATTGAAGAAGCCGTTAACGACAAAAGCAAAACAGACCTAACGCTGGAAGAATACTATGAGGCGGACAAACTGCTGACGGAAACGCTGCCGCCGATACAAAACGACCTGTTGCGGCGCTACCTGAATTACGTAATCAGAGATGTCCTGAGCGTATTTGCAAATGACTTCTCTGATTTTGATTGCGGCCTGTCAAAACACGCATGGACCGGCAAACGGCTGCTTACGGATGAAGAAGAGTATAGTTTTCAATATAAAAAAATGAAAATGCTCAAATACACCTCGTTCATCCTGCCGGAACAATTTTCCGACCAAAGCATTGCTTCTTTTATCAATAATTATAATTTGAAGTAAGCGCTTATCTTTTCACAATCCCCGCCTCCCGGCTGAACTTCCTTCCCAATCAGGGACGTTCACCGCCGAGCCGGGGATTTTTTTCTTAAAAGGCTATCTCAAAACACCAATACCGTCATAAAAACGCCGCCCCTGCAACAACGCCCGTTTTACCTCGCGCTGCAAAGAAGTATCCTCGGGGTAGTCTGCCAAAGGCGCCGACACACTGTTAAACAAAAATTTCGCAATAGAAGAATGGGGTGAAGCACCCAATAGTCTGAAACGGCGGCGAAAACAAGCTATATTGCTATCAACCGGCAAAAAATCCTCCAATTCTTCGGATAACAGCCAAGAATGTATCAAATATACAGGCGGCACGCCAAACTCAGAAAAATATTTAGGAATTAGTCGCTTAGCACACTTTATTGAATTTTCAACCAAACTGTCGTCAAGTTTTTCACCGCGAGGAATATGTATGCCGATGCAAAATTCCTGTTCCGGCTGAAAAGACGGCAACCGATAAGCATACCGCTTCAGTTCATATTGCAGCCGTCCCAGCTCAACAATATGCGCATTGATAAAAATGCTCCCCCATATTAACTGAGAAAGCTCCACCCCGTCAATGCCGTAAACATCCAGACCGATTGTACAACATTCAAAAATCCGGTGTCTATGCCGTTCAACCTGCACTCCGTCAAACCGGCGGCGCACCATATTGGCCGTATGTTGCTGCCAGCCTGATAACAAAACAACCGCCGACAGCATATCCGTTGCCGGCCGGGCAAAAAAGTCAGGCCAGCCATAACCGCCGCAGAAAAGAAAACGATTCAACAGATACGCTGCAGCCTGCAAATCGCGATTATTGTAAAAAACCTCCATATACGCCCCAAACCGGGACATAAATTCATCATGTTTTTTCAGCCCGTAATAATCCGCAGCCTTGTCAAAATCCACGCCTTCCAACCATGTGTGCACATCTCTGTCATCAAAACGCCGTCCCTGAAATTCCGCGGGAATTTCAGAAAAACCAACCTTCTGCAAAATTTTATCAGCACAATTCCTCATACGACTTCCAACCTCATTTTGCCTCGGAAACTAAAAAACGGTCAGGAAATTCACCGGCAGCTTCCGGCAGATACCGAAGAATATTATTCTCAGAGATACAACTTAACCAAGAGATACAACTTACGCTCGCAAATATAAGACTGCAAACATCCCTCCGGCGCAAACCAAAGTATATCCAAAACAAACAATTCGTTGGTCGTCAGATTATGCTTTCTCGCACATTGCGTATATGCCGAATACTACACATCTCGCCAATGGCAATACTGATTAACATAAGCTCTGACTTTTTCTCTGTTCATATAAAACTCATTCAGTAAAATATTTGATAGTCTGATATTTGACTATTTAATAATATAAAACAACCTGCTTATCAATACAAAAATAAAAAAAACTCCCCGCCCCTCGGAAAATTAACAAAAAATAAAACAAATCATTATAGAAAGAAAAAGGTTTGCATTTACAAGAGGATATATGTATATTATCGGAATATTGGCAGCATTCATCAGCCCTGCAGCACACGCCCTGTCAAATATTTTTGACGCCTACATAACCGGCACTTTATTTAAGAAAACAGCAACTACAATTTTTTATGCCAACATAACGAATATTCTGGGGCCGTTAGCCTTGTTTTTTATCGGGCCGGTTCAATTTCTGCCAGCCTCTGTCATACCTTACGCAATTTTAATCAGCTTAATAAATTTCGGCTATCTTTTCCCTTATTACAGCGCCTTAAAAACAACCGATACTTCCATTGTTGCGGCACTGTTTTCTCTTGAAAAAATATTCATTCCGTTCTGGGCGTATTTAATTGTCAATGAAATCTTACAGCCGGCGCAGTATACCGGCCTCGGCATAATCATTGTCGCATCATTGATACTTAATCTCGAAAGCGGTAAAAGCATAAAAATAAACAAAGGCTTTTGGCTGATGCTTTTGACGGCCGTCATACTGTCTTTTGAAAATGTTTTCTATAAAAAAATACTCCAACAGACAGATTGGATATCAGCCGCATTTTGGAGTGCCGTATTAACCTTTTGCCTCAGATGGACAATTTTATTAAGCAAAACTGCTCGGCAAGACATCATAAAGAATTTCCCCAAATACAAAACAAACTTTTCTAAATTTTGTTTTATCGAAATTTTTGAGCAGCTGGGCAACCTTGCGCCGGTTTTTGCGCTTTCCGTCATTCCTGTCCTGATGGAAACGTCAATTTCCTCAACACAGCCCATTTTCGTGATTATCTTCGGATATTTATTAACCCAAATCTTTGGCCGCCGTTTCAGGGAAAATCTGACACATAAAGAAATTATCAAAAAACTGATTTGCTTTATCTTTATCGGCATCGGCGTCAATTTGGCAATCAGCCGATAACCCATAAAAAACTTATCCTCCCTCCTCGCGCATCCGCTCACCTGCCTAACGCGCCTCCTCTGCCCCTCGCCGTTCTCATATCCGGCTTTCTCCTCACGCGCTTTGCACACGCCGCCGTTTTCCCTCACCTTCCGTCCCGCGGGTTGTATCTACATCTTTTTTATCAATTCAATAATCGGTATGTCAAATTTCCATACTTTTTCATTACCGGTCGGCCGAAAACCCCGTTTATGATAAAATCCCAAAGACGGGCCGTCTTTCATCGTCCATACGAGGCATTGTTTATACGCCTTAGCTTTCTTAAGATTGCACACATAATTAACCAACAAACTTCCCGCCCCCGATTTTTGATATTCAGGCAAGACATACAAGGCGTTAATTTCAAAAATACGTTCATCCAATTCCAAAATATAGGCAAACGCGATTAAGCGCTCCTGTTCCTCAACCACATAACATTCCGTATAAGACAGCATTTTTTGCGTCCTCTGCAAAATATCGTCTGTAATAATCAGGTTATCCAAATACGCATCAGGCACATAACCGCGATAAGAGGTTTGGTACGTTTTGTTATGCACCGTTTTAATCGCAAATGCATCTTCCGGAACAGCTTTTCTTATTTTCATTTTAATCGGACTTTCTTTCATATCACTCTGCTAAAATAACATATTAAAGCAACTAAAATTTTAAGCAAATATTTTTCATGATTTATAAAAAACACCAAATTTTAAAACCAGGAAATCCTCCCCCCCAAAAAAAACAATAAGAAAACACAACACCAAAACTCGCTGCCCCCTTCTCCATATAGCAGAACAACGCCACGAAAAGAGCGCTGTTTCTTACCACTAATGCTTAACGCACGGTCTCCAAATAAAATTCACTTGTCTTTTTTTAATTTATGTTTTATACTTTTTAGACAAATAATATTATTAACTTAAAACCTACTGAAAAGGCAGTAGTTATATTTATGTAGGAATATAGAAGA
>JAUNPO010000149.1 GCA_030536665.1 Pseudomonadota bacterium | reverse complement strand
CTGAATTATGCAAAAATCTGATATCATCCCCCAAAGTTTTTATAACCGCGGGGGTGTTTTATTTTAAAGACTTATAAAGCATGTTTGATTATTATTCCTATTGATTTCCTGCTGCGGAAGACTTAAATTTACAGAAAGGAAACAAGGATAAAAAAATGCAAGACAATTTACCGGAATTACGCGACATACATCTGCCGGAAAGCATCCCGGCTTTTCCGCCGGCTTACGGCTGGTGGGTGATTTTGGCGGGAATCATTTTTCTTGCGTTTTTATATGTTCTGTTCAGAAAATATCGGAAACGGAGCAAAAAGCAATATGCCCTTTCGCTGTTGGAAGCTTATGGCGCAGACACGGCTGCCGCCGCGGCCGGAATGTCGGAAATCCTCAGGAGAATCTGTTTGGTGAAGTATAAAGAAGCCGCAGCGCTTTTCGGCAACGAATGGATTGATTTTCTTAACCGGCACTGCCGGAAGAAACTTTCAGGCAAAGCTGCGGAACTTTTGATTAACGCCCCGTATCTTAACAAAAATGCGCATACTTACGAGCCGCGGGAAATTCGCGAGCTGAGGAATTTCTGTATCAGCTGGATCGGAGAAAACTTATGAACCATTTTGCCAATCCCGAAATGTTCTGGCTGCTCGTCCTGCCTTTCCTTTTCCGCCTGTTTATGCCTCGCGCCAAAGGAATGCACGGCGACGCTCTGAAAATCCCGTTTTTAAAGGACATTGAAATCATCAGCGCACAAAGCGGCAGAGGCTGGCGTTCGACAAGCGGCCGCAGCGCTTTCTTTTCTTTTTCCTTTTTTCTTTTATATCTGGTCTGGGCGCTTCTGACGGCAGCATTAGCCCGCCCGCAGTGGATTGGCGAACCGATACGTTTGCCCGGGTTAAGCCGCGATATTCTGCTGGTTGCCGATATTTCAACGTCCATGACGGAACCAGATTTTATTATCGGGCAGCGGCACGTTGACCGATTGACCGCGATAAAAAAAACAGCCACTGATTTCATCAGAAAACGCGTTGATGACCGTATCGGCCTTATTTTATTCGGAACCAGAGCTTATTTACAGGCGCCGATTACCTTTGACAAGAAATCCGTTGAGGAAATTTTGTGGTCCATGGACGCCGGCATGGCCGGAAATTCAACCGCTATCGGCGATGCTTTGGGACTGGCACTGAAAACCCTCAGAAACTCTCCTAACAAGGACAAAAAAGTTATTGTCCTGATGACCGACGGCGAAAATAATGACGGCAGCTTGTCTATTGCGCAGGCCGTTCGTCTGGCCAAGCAGGAAAACGTTAAAATTTACACTATCGGCGTCGGCTCCGACAACATGACGGGGATGACGCTTTTCGGTATTCAAATCGGTGGCAGTTCAGGACTTGATGAAGAAAGTCTGGCAGAAATCGCCGAAGAAACAAAAGGCACTTATTTCAGAGCGAAAGACACAAAATCTCTGGAACGGATTTATGAAGAAATTGACCGGATGGAAACTTCCCGCAATGACGAACAGTACATTCGGGAAACGGCAGAACGCTTTTACTGGCCGTTGGCGGCGGCAATGGCTGTTGCCTTTCTGTTGCTGTTATACCGGCGGAGGAAATAGATGAAAGAGTTTATTGAAAATTTTCACTTTATCCGCCCGTGGTGGCTGTTAGCTATGCTTCTGCCATTGTTTTTCTATGCAAAATTTTCGGGAAAAACGGCGGTAAAATCCGCCTGGCAAAAAGTCTGCGACAAAAGGCTGCTGGACTTTCTGCTCATCCGCAGCGGTTCCGCCCAATCCAGATTTATCTCCCTGACGGCTCTTATCGGTTTTATCAGTGCAATTTTAGCCGCCGCCGGACCATCATGGCAGAAGACCGAAGTACCGAATCTCAGTCTGCAAAATCCGGTTATGCTGGTTCTTGACGTGTCATCAGAAATGGCGCGGCAAGATTTGTCACCCAATCGTCTGGCCAGAGCCAAATACAAAATCGGCGATTTGTTAAAACTGCTGAAAGGCAGGCAAGCCGGTTTGATTATTTATACGCAAGAGCCCTTTCTGATTACGCCGATTACCGATGATGCCCGCCTTATTGACAACCTGCTGCCGGAAATTACGCCGGAAATTATGCCTTTGAACGGCGAACGGCTGGACAGGGCCATTTCTCTGGCGGCTGAAAAGCTGACAAACGCCGGTTATGCAAACGGTAACATTGTGATATTCAGCGGCGACGGCGGAACCGATTTTGCCGCTGCGCTAAAAGCGGCGGAAACGGCAGGAAAAAACAATTATAAAGTTTCCGTTTTGGTTACAGCCTCGAAAAAATCGGAGCAGCTTGAGTTGATTGCTCAAAAGGGAAAAGGCATTTACAGCCAGATTTCATCCGGGGATCAAGACATTCTGAAAATCAGCGCTTTTATGGAGCAAGAGCAAAACCAGGAATTTAAAGAGGCCGAAAATATGCGGACAACCTGGCTGGATTACGGCGTTTATCTCGTTATTCTCCCCCTGCTCTGCTGTCTGTACTTTTTCAGGCGCGGCATTTTGGCTGTCGGATTTATTCTGCTGACCTTGCATAACGCCCAGGCCGGATTTTTTCTGACTGACAACCAGGAAGGACAGCGGGCTTTTGAACGGGGCGATTATCAGACAGCGGCACAGAAATTTCAGCAGCCCGGCTGGAAAGCTTCAAGCTTATACAAAAGCGGAAATTATGATGCCGCTTACCGTGAATTTTCCAAGGAAAATACTGTCGAAGCCTTATATAATCAGGGCAATGCTTTAGCAAAATCAGGAAAAATCGACGAGGCAATAAAAAAATATGAAAATGTTCTGGAACAAAACCCTCAGCATGAAGATGCGAAATTCAATCTGGATTATCTGAAAAAACAGCAGCAACAACAAAACCAGCAACAATCCGACGGCAACGGCGAAAACAATGACGAACGGCAAGAAGACAATGCGCAACAAGACTCTTCCCAATCTGAGCAAAATGAACAAAACGCTCAGGACAATCAACAAGGCCAACAGTCTTCAAGCCAACAACAGCAAGGCGATCAGGACAGCCGGGAACAAGAGCCGCAGGACGGCAACAGCGAACAGAATAACGAAAAACAAAATGCAGAATCGCCGTCAGAACAGCAAAGCAGCGAAGGAGAGAAACAACAAAACGAATCTTTCCGTCCCGATGAAGAATCCAGAGAAGAACAGCCTGAGCAACAAAGACAGGCTCCAGCCGGCGGCAAAGCGGCTGATGATGACAGCAATGCGTATGATGAACGCGCTCAGGCTTTGGAGCAGCAGTATCGGGACATTCCCGAAGACCCGGGCGGTCTGCTTCGCGCATATATTTATAAGGAATATTTGAAAAACCGGTATAAGGATTAAAAAAGATGAAAAAAATTTTATCCCTGTTAATAATAATTGCCTGTTTGGCCAGCTCCCCAGCAATGGCCCGGACTTTGACAGCGAGTGTTAATCGGCCGGAAATTCCCCAAGGCGAAGTTGTCGTCCTGACCTTGGAATATCTTGGCGCACACACAGACAAGACACCGGATTTAAGCGTTTTGAAAAAAGATTTTAATATTTTTTCAATGGAACAGGAATTCCAAAATATTTATGACAACGGCAAAGCATATCAATTGCAAAAATGGAATATCGGCCTTATGCCTAAGGGGGTGGGAAAAATTTTAATTCCGGCGGTCAGCCTTGACGGAAATCGCAGCCAGGCGCTGGAAATTAATGTTATTCCGGCGGGAGATGCTTCCGCGATTAAAGCCGGGGAAGAAAATATGCCCAAATATGCCATCTCGGCTGAAATTGATAACACCTCCCCTTATGTTCAGCA
>JAUNPO010000148.1 GCA_030536665.1 Pseudomonadota bacterium | reverse complement strand
CACCGGTATTGGTATTGATGACATGCTGCTCAAACTGCTGATTGACCGGAACATTGAAAATCGCATAACCGCCGCGATTGTAAATAATCGCCTGCCAGCCAAACTTGTTGGCATTGCTGCGTGTCCTTGACAAAACCAGCCCTCGGATTTTGTCAGAAAAGGCAATCTGCGAATTATTGGCGCACTCAATCGGCAAAGCCTTGGACAAAGGCAAATAGCCGTCTTCGGTAATGACAATGACATCGCCCTGATATTGCAGCGTGCAGCGATAACCTATCGGCCGGGCAATCCGAAACACGCCTTTCAACGTCCAGTCATCAGCAGAATTAGGATTACTGCCGGCATAAACCAGCGCCTCGCCTTCTGACGTCAGGAAAACCGTCAGGTCGTCCATTCCCTGCCCGCCGTCCTGCGTCCATGAAGCAACGGCCACCAGATAACCGCCATCGCGCGCCACCGTTGTCATATCAAAGGACAACAGATTGCCCTTGATTTCACTCACGCCCTCGGAATACCAGGCTTTCATACTGCCCTTCTCCACAAACCACAAACGCTGTTTGGATGACGCAACGTTAACCAGCAGCTCCGGAACCAGATTTGTGCCGCTGAATTCGGCATCTTCCCAAATTTCCTTACCGCTGTCATCAATGTAAAAAGTCTGCGGCTTGTCATAACCGTTGACCGCAAACAGACGGTTTTTAAACTGTACCGTCTGCCAGTCCGCACTGGTAAAATCCTTGTTCAAATCAACGGCTTCGCGAATGGAGCTGATGTCCCAGATTGAATTACCGGCAAAGGCAAAAAAACGGTTATTGCCGTCTTCGGCTCGAAACTCAACCAGCGTCCGCACCGGCTCGCCGATTGTGGCATAGCGCGAAAAACCCCGGCGCAGCGTAATTTTTGTTTCTCCGGGAATATAGTTGTCCATCACGATGGCGTCCGTTTCCGGCATCATGTCCAAACTGTCGCGGGCATTCAAACCGCCCAGCGGGCTGGGAAGAATATAGTTGCGCGACTTGTTCCCCCTATTTACCTGACGTTGCTGCATTGACAATTACTCCTGAAATTTCCGGCTCATCATTATAAGCGTAAGCCAGATTAATATCCTTGGTTGCCAGCCCGGAAGCAAAACGCTTTTTAACCTCCTGCTGATATTCGTTAAACTCCTCTTCATACGGCATGCCGTTACGTTTATACCAGCGCCAGACAATGCCGAGCTTCACCAGATATTCATCAAATAACGGAATATCGGTGTTTTTGGTAATCTCGGTCTTCTCGGGATTTTCACAAAACTCATTGGTCGGATCATAACAAACATTGGCCGAACGATAGTTAAAGACGATTTTAACCCCTTCGGCCGGTTCGCTCAAAAACACAAACCGCCCGTTCTGAATTTTAAATTTGAGAAAAATCGACGGTACGTTAAAATAACGCTCGCGCATGTACTGCTCCGGCGTTATCGAACCGATAACCTTTTCAAACCGGTCTTTGATATAAACCGTATTATTGAGCAGAGAAAAGAAATCCGGGCAAAAATCCCGGATATTGTAAACTTTTTTGTTGCGATGCGTTTTCAGTTCCCCTTCCTTGGTCAACTCCTGCCAATCGCCATAACGGCGCAGGCTGTCCAGCGTGGATTTTGCAATGCTCAAAAAAATCGCTTCCTGCTGTGAATTGGCGTTAAACAGGTCCTGGGGCTTTTGGGTTGCCACCAAACTTGCCGCATCCTGACATATTTCTAAAATATTTAACATAACAAAGCCCCTTTCAAGCTTATAAAATTCAATAGGTTAATCCGCTTTATTCATTCTTTCCGAAAAGTTTTTCTTCCACCCGGCATTCATCTTTTTGCGCAGGCCGTCCAATTCTGCTTTCAGGCGGGAAATCTGCGCTTCCTTAACCGCCAGCTCGCGCTTCAGCGCCTCCTCTTTCTGCTGCCATGCCGCAATATCGGAATTTCCCCGCGCCTTTTCTAAGAACTTAAGCGCCAGGCTGCGTTCTTTTTCCACGTGCAAATCCCGGGCTTTTTGCTCATCCAGCTCCGCCAGCGCTTCAACCGTAAAAATGCCGCGATATTTCAGACTGTCTATTTCCGCTGCCGTCAAAAAGGCAAACTGCTCCAGCGGCGACCCGCTTTCCACCTGCTTTTTACCGACAAGATAACGACTGTATTCCACTGAAAAGCGCTGCTTTTTCTCTTCCGTCGCCGGCTGGTCATACACGTCGTAACTGTCCTTTACCCTGATTTCCACAAAACAGACGTCTTCAAAAACCGGCAAACCGTTCTCGTCAATCCGCTCCGTTTTGACTGAACGGTCATAAAACCGCGCCGTCATATCTTTGTTTTGATTGCCCTTTGAGGCATCAATCATACTTTGAAACAATTCAAAATCACTCATTATCCAAAATCCTTTCAATAAAAAAAATCGCCCGCCGACACCATGCCGACGGACTTTCGGTTAAACGCGCCCCTCCGCAGAGAAACGCCCGAACGGACAGAACCCTCTTCCCGTCCGGATATAAAAAAACCGCCTGTTCAACACAAGCGGCCAAAAAGCACAGAAAATCTATTAACTATAAACATACAGCAAATAAAGATTGAAGAAAAATGCAATAAATAACAAATTTGCAAATAATTTTTCCCACCACTCTGGATATTCCACTTCTTTCCCTTTTCTAAACCACAAAAGAAAAAAGTCAATACAACCTAAAATAAGGGGAATAATAAGGCAACTAATAAGATAAAGCCTATGCGCAGAAGATAGATTTTCATTAAAATTTTTACCTGTAAGTAACAAAAAAATTAACATCACATATAACAGGGAAAAATAACAGAAAAAATACGATACCAAATCTTTAATTTTGGCAATTATATATTCTTTTATTTCCCCTGTTTTCATCCTCATATCCTTAAAATATTTATCTTACAAATAGCAAATTATATTCATCTAAGATTATAATTTTGATATCCCTTTTTTAATATTTCAGTAGCTTCATCTTGCACTGAATTCCATGCCTTGTCAACACCCAAAGATGCCGTAGCATTATATAAAGGTAAACGATAAGTTGGTCCGGTATAAATAGGTATATATCTGTTAGCCCCACGAACCAATAGATCTGTTCCCAATCCCATAGCAACACCTTTTGCAGCTGTTGCTAATTGATTTTCAACATCTCCTTCTCCTTGTCCCAAACCATATACTCCGCTAGTAACAATATTTGACCGCATATTTCTTGCCATCTTTGTCAATCGAGGAAGATTCTTTGAAACCTGCAAATATTTTAATTTACTTAAAGGATTAAAAAGGCTCGCCCCAAATTCAGCTGCATAAACAGTATTCGGCGCGCGTTCTCTGGCTTCATTGAGATAAGCACGGGCATCGTCACGGTTTTCTATATAACCGTTTTTCATTCCGTCCCAAACATTTTGCCCTGCACGCCAAGAATCAACACCAGCTTTCAAAGCGCCACCCAGTCCGTAAATCTCATCTGAGAACCCAAGAGTATATCCCTGTAAAGCTGCCGCTGTGGCATATTTCAAATAATCCTCCCATGATACATCCGCATCATTCTGCACTTGCTCTGGCTGGGGCGTAGCTATATTACGAACCTCAGACAAAGGATTAACTCCTGCCACCGCAGCCGGCTGGGCATAACCGTTGCCATATCCTCCGGCAAACTGCTGCCCTTGGTTAGGAACAGACGCACCATAAGACGGTGGTGTCAAAACCGATGCCTCCAATCCTCCCCCGGCAGGAGAAGCATAACCACCCAAAGAACTTTTTGTAATAGGAAGAACCCCTTGATTTTCCGTCCCAAAGCTAACCAAACTATTCTGTCCGCCC
>JAUNPO010000014.1 GCA_030536665.1 Pseudomonadota bacterium | reverse complement strand
TTAAAATTTTTGTTTTTTGCCGATATTTTTTGCGTTTATTGCCTAAGCAAATTTTTGATAGCAATTTATATCTAATAAGCTTTAACTTATCCTTTGGCAGGTCGATAATATTTTTGACAATACGAAAATCTATATTGTTGTTATTTTGCCGGGCAGTCAGATTATTAAATAAAATTTCCTCATAAAACGGCGTCATCCGCGCATAAAGCCACCATTCCCCTGAATATAAATGCATGGGAGTGAACCAAGGTTTTGACGGTCCTGTATAGTGTATAATATAGGGGTTTTCTTTGGCTTTCTGATATTTTTCCATATATTGAGCCGGAATGTCATAAGGACAGTTTACGGATACCAGTGGAATATGATATTCAAAATTCCAATTTTCAGAAAAAAATTCAACATTATTTTGTAAAGCAACATTTAAAATATCCTGATCAGGCATTTTAGGCATATGTAATTTATTTAATAAATTTTGAAATATTTGTTGGATATTTCTTTTTCGCATTTCTTCCAGATTTAAAAGTAAAACCCCGGAATTAAAATAATTATATGGATTTTTTAATTTTAAAATATGATTGATATAATTTTCTGTTTCCTTATTATTTTGATAGCTGCGAATAACCTCAATATCTTTTGCAGCACCGATTATATTTTCTTTTAAGTCAATATTAAATAATTCTGCTATATCTTTTTTAACAATAATATCGGAATCCAGATAAAGGACTTTTTTATATTTTTGCAATACATTATGTAAAAACAATCTGTAATAGACTATTGGCTGAAAATGATGACAAATAAACAGTTCTTTTTTATTTAGTTGCTTTATATAGATTTCAATATCTAAGAAACGTATACTGAAATTGGTTTTATCTTTTATCAGAGCTTTTATTTTATCTTTTTCACGCTGACAAACGTTATCAACCAAAATAATAATATCATAATTTTTAGAACTGTCTGAGTGCTCTATAATTGATTTAATTGCAACACCGGTATAAAGTATATAAATCTGATCTGTTGAAAAACAGAGTGCTGTATTGTTTTTGTTAAATGCAGGAAAAACAGTTTTGGGAAAATCCGTTTTATGAACTTTTGCAAAAGGAATGTATTTTATTTTCTTATAATTTTCAGCGAATAAATGTGTAATAAACACACCATGCAGTCTTTCTGAAATAAAACCTATTGCCCTTTTTCTCATAACAGAATAGTTTGTATAGTTAATTTCTGTATGTAATTTTAGCAAGATTGGGAATAACCATTCACAATACTGAAAAAATACTTCTTTTTTCATTATAAACGAGTGATACCAATAATGTTTATTTGATGAAAAATATAAATTAATATCTTCTTTGTATTCCGGGTATAAATCTTCGGTAATTTTTTTTGATAACAGCAAATCATCAATATTTAAAAATGGTAATAAATCTCGATGTTGATTTTCAACACTAAGATTTGAAGACACATATGGTGTTGTAAACATATCGCATTCTTGTTCTGCAAGGTATTTGCGAATACTTGCACTGTCTAATCCGCAGTTTTTTATATAATTATCATCAAGAATATCATATTCATAACATCCTTCCCATAATTTTTCTGAGGAGAAATTTTCATTAAAAATAAAATGCCTTCTGTAATGCATGAAACCGATATAGTCCGGATTCCCGAGCTTGTCATAATTTTTCCAAGCCCAATACATTGCGGTAACTTCACAAAATTCACGATTAAGCTGTGAAATATTGTCCCCTGTATCATCGCCTATCATGTTGTCAAGCATCCACTGGTAATCTTCCTCGCTCATAGCGCCGTCTTTAGAAGCCTTCGTTGCCAAAGCCCGGCCGAGATGAATTGGGGTTAAAATGTCATCTTTTAACAAAACTGCCGGTTTGTGATAGCCGACAAGGATTTTTACACTTGGTTTTTTTTTCATATTACTTCCTTTTTCTTTTTCCAAAAGTGGTATAAAGTAGTACGGCTGACATTGAGGCGTTTGGCAATGGCGTCTTTGGTCATGCCCCGGGCGAGCATTTTTTTTATTTCGTGTTCTTTGCCGTCGAGCAGTTTTTTCATGGATGTGTTTTTGGCGCGCCCAAGTTTGACGCCGGCGGCTTTTTTGCGGGCAAGGGATTTGGTTGTCGTGTAGGAAAGGAGGTGTTTCCTGATGTCCAGAGCCAGATTAATGCCGTCAAGCATTCGCTGCCCGACTTCGTCCGGCGTGAAAATATAAGCTTCTTTGACGGATACGAGGGAAATGCCGTTTTCCATAAAATATGTCAGACAATCTCTGATTTTAAACATGGAATTTCCCAGCCGGGCAATATTGCTGATAATCAGAGTATCGCCTTTTTTGAGGATTTCTTTTTTTAGCTTTTCCGTTGACGGCAGGCTGTAAACTGTCTGCAGGGATATGCTATGCCCGGCGGCATAAGACATAATCATGTCATTTTGTCGTTTTATATCGCCGGCATCATCAGTTATTTGCGTATATCCTAAAATCATGGGTTGCAAAACCTGTTAACAATTATCGAACTTCTATAACTGTCATTATTTTATATTTCTAAACCTGTCAGAAAGAACTGGCAGGTTTAGATAAGAAAGCTAATAATATATTGAAAATAAATAGATTTTATCTAGTTTTGCTAACAGCTCAATAAAACTGTTGCTATCTTAATTTTATTTTTATATATTCATAAAAAGTTAATTATAGAAGTTCGTTTATAATTAACATTGTCCTGCGGATTGTTTTTTCAGGAAATTATAGAGCGTAACTCTTGAAATCCCGATGATTTTTGCAATTTTTATTTTAGGAATCCGCCGGTTTAGCAAATCTGTAATCTGCTGTTCCTTACCTTTGAGCTTGTGATTGACAACCCGAGTCCCTTTGGGGCGTCCGAGAATTTTTCCTTCTGCCTTAAGGCGGGCGAGGGCTTCTTTGGTACGCTGTGAAATAAGGTTGCGCTCAATCTCCGCGGACAGGCCGAAAGCAAAGGCCAGAACCTTGCTTTGGATGTCGCTCCCCAAACGGTAATTGTCTTTTATTGTCCAAACCTGAACTTCCCGGTTCATGCAGTGATGCAGAATGCTCATCACCTGCAAGAGGTTGCGCCCGAGCCGCGAAAGCTCCGAGGCAATGATGATGTCGCCCTTGTGCAGCTTTTTGAGCAGCTTGCCGAGCTTTCTCTGATTAAGTTCTTTGGTTGAACTGATTGTTTCCTTAATCCAGGATTCAATCAGAATTTCGTTGTCGTCGGCAAAGTTTCTGATTTCAAATTCCTGGTTTTCGGTTGTCTGTTTGTCACTGCTGACGCGTATATATCCATAAACCATATTAAAGTTCCTTATAAATTGTTAATTTTAAAAGTTAGGAACTAAATATTATACTATTCTAATATATTATTTAAATAAGAGAATTTTACACTGATAATCTATTACAAATTGTTAAGATTAAACGAGGGATTAGCTGAACATCACGCCGGGCTGAAAAATATTTTCAACAAAGCACTTGCGATTTATTGAAATTTTGTATAAAATTTTCACTAAATTGTCATGGTTTGAGGAGAAACACAGATTGCCCAATATGCTGACAGGACGAAGCAGAAACCTGAAAATCCCCAAAGTTATAATTTAAATGTTTTTGAGCTTCTTTTATATAATCAATTTTATTAGTCATTTACGTTTATTTTTTTCAAAGCTAGTGACTTAATTTCAGCAATTTTTCTCTTATAATCAGTTGATTCGAATTCGAATGAAAGTCCTAAATCTTGAGTATCAACATCATTTTCTTCATCAGATGCATCTCCTTGATGAAAACAGTTCCATATGATACCGCCATTATTTTCAGTCACACTGACAGTAATATTAGCACACCCTAACTCGTCACAAGAACATATCAAAGGATGAATTCTTCCAATTTCATATGGTTCATCATCAAGGTCGAATGCTAATAAATCACTTAATGTCGTATGATGATATCCCTTAAATTCTATTAGAGTTTCTTTTACTATATCTAATATGTCTTTACCATTAATAATAAAAACACAACGCAAAAACTCAGAACCTGAAGTATAACTATTCTCATATGTTATGTACTTAATCTCATAATCAAATGTATCATATTTCTTTGTCATCACTTTTTCTTTCTAAAATCCGTTGTTTCACTTGCTTTGAAGTTATAAATTGGTTTTATAACCTTTATAATTTTCGCAGTCGGAGTGATGTTTTTAACGATATCATCCATATTTTTATAGGCCATCGGACATTCATCAAGCGTGTCCTCATTAATAGAAGTTGTATAAATACCATCCATGGAATTTTTAAATTCTTCCACATTAAATGTCTTTTTCGCCTGCATACGACTGTATAACCGTCCGGCACCATGCGGCGCAGAAAAGTTCCAGTCCGGATTACCTTTACCGATACAAATCAAACTGCCATCGCGCATATTTATCGGAATAAGCAACTTTTCTCCGTCTTTTGCCGATACCGAACCTTTACGCAAAATCATTGCTTCTGTATCGATATAATTATGAATGGTCGTAAAAGTTTCGGTTATATGCAGACCTAAGGCTTCAATAATGCTATCGGCCATGGCCCTTCTATTATAAACGGCATATTTTTGCACTATTTTCATGTCATGAATATAGTTGTTGAACAGTTTGCCCTCCAAATAAGCCAACGCTTTTGGAATGTTTGTAATAACCTGAGATTTTAATGCTTTTATGGTGCTTTGTATCTCAGCTTGTTTGCCTTCCTTTTTCAGTTGGGCGATTGTTTCTTCAATTTGAGAACCAGAATTGTTATTCAGATGTTTATAAGCTTCTTCCTGGTAATATTCGGCCACCTGTTTACCTAAGTAACGGCTGCCGGAGTGAACCACCAAATATATATTACCGTCGTTATCTCGGTCAGCTTCGATAAAGTGATTACCACCGCCGAGTGTTCCCATACTATGGATAGCTCTGTGTTTATTGACTTGGTCAATGCAACATAAATCATCTAAATCGATATTATTGATGTATTCATGTGGGGTTTCACGAACATTCATACCGGCAGGAATTGCGGCATAAATAAATTCATCAAGTTTTTTAAGGTCTATATCCTTTTCTTTTAAGACATAGGTGGCCATACCACAACCGATATCAACGCCGACCAAGTTTGGAACCACTTTGTCTTTAATTGTCATCGTTGTTCCGATTGTGCAACCGGCACCGGCATGTACGTCCGGCATAATGCGGATTTGACTGTCTTTTACAAAATCTTGATCGCACAAGGTCTTAATTTGCTCTTTGGAGACATCATCCATAACTTCAGTAAAAACCTTTGCAGAGTTATTTTTCCCTTGTATCTCTATCATTTTTTATTTCCTAGTTTTTTCAAAGTTTCAAGCATCTCACCATAATCTAATTTTTTACCAAGATGTCTTGCACATTCAACTTCATGTTCAAGTTTATCTCCTAGCCAATCCATATAAGTCCACTTTCTACTGACATTATCAAATGTTTGATATGTTTTATTTTTCTCATTTATGCACCACAAAGTGCCACCGAGGACCAAATAATATTCATTATGTGGATCTCCATCATCATAAAAGTGCATTCTTGTCAAGATATCAAAATCAACTTGATAATTGTTCTCAGAGGCATCTTTTTGATACTTTTTTATAAGTTCTTCTACTTCTGAAGAAGTTACTCTTAGAGCAATCTTTTGGTTAATTGCAAAAACTCTATGCGGATTATATATCCAATCCACATCGATCCAGCCATCTTTGAAAGTGTACAATTGATAGGTATTGTTTATTTCATCATGAGAGTAAAAGATTTTTTCGCGTAATCGATAGAAGCGTTTAAGTGTTTTGGCATAATCCGAACGCAGTTCATTTTCATACTTATTCATTAAATATTCTGCTTCAGAAGCTGAAATCACAACTTTTTCTATTCCCATATCCAGGCGGTTTGCTATGCGATCTTTCAGATTTTCCTCTTGATGCTGAAGTTTTGCATTGTTCCAAACATGCGATTTATACGAATAAAAATACAAAGTTCCGTCTTTTTCCGCATACAGGTCTTTATCGTACTTATAGTATTGATCTGCATCGGTAACCGTAAGTTTACCATAATCATAATTGGGTATGAGATGTTTATTTAATAGAATATCTCCTTCTTTAATACCTAGTTTATCAGCTTCACCTTTGTTAATTTCAATAACAGCTGTTGTATTAAAGCAGCTATGCCTTTCGTATGACAAAGGCTTTACATCGCGTGCGATTTTCAGAATATTTCCACACAAATCGGTAAAAATATAATCCACCGGAATTTTTGTTTGAGGTGTAAACATCGAGACAAGCTCGCCTTCATATAAATAAAGCATACCATTTTGAACTGCCAAACTATCTCTAAATGCAAGCCCGTTTGAAAATTCATCTTGGTTTGCCGGAACCTCAAGTTTGTATTCAACTCTACCGTTTTCTGTGATAAATTCCGCTGATTCCTTAGATTCTTCCATTATTTTGGTGCATTCCTTTTCATCAATATATGCACTTAACTGCATCATTCCATGGATATTATCTTTTACTTTCGGTTCATATTTTCCGAGTAATTCCTTGTTTACATACAAGTAAACTTTCATCCCTTTGTCGGTTTCGATATCACGTAGAACTTCAATTTCGAGCCTGTAAAAATCAATATCATTAAATTTGAATTTCTTTATACTATAAATATCAGATACAAATTCGCATTCATCTTTAATGTCTTTAACAAATAAGGCAGATACATGGCTTGCATCGATTTCAACATAAGGAAGGTCTTCTTGAGATTTGTCAGGATGCTTTTCCAAAAATTCTCTTAATAAAGTCTCATAATAGCCGCCTTTATCAACTTTAATAATTTTGCGAGGTGTCTTTTTTATGCTAAGGGCGAGGCCTGATACACAAACATTTACTTTATACTTTCCGCTTTTATTGGGCTTCATGTGATGAAATACAGGATATTGCAAGGCATAAAGCGGATTATACGCCATCATAATTTGCGCACGAGGAATAAAAGATAGTCCCATATATCCCTCAAGCCGATTGTGTTCTTCGTGACCTTGAATACATGTAATTTCTATTTTTTGCTTTTTACCTTCTAAAAAAAGGCATCCGGTAACATATGAGAGACATCTTTGTTTGTTTTCAACAATATCTTCAAGTATTAAATTATAAGCCATTGGTGAGTTTGGGGGATTCCACTCCAAAAAGGTATAAATGTTATTGTAAATAATTTTCATATCCTTAAAAGTGGCTTCTGCTATAGTTTTTCTGAGAAAATCTTCAATTTTGTTTTTATAATCCTTACCCAAAATACCCGACCAAATGTCACCAGGATATAAAAATTCATCTTTTTCTTCTTTAACAATCGTTTCCATTTACTTTCTCCAATAGCATTTTCTTTACATCTTAAATTAATTTTTTTAAATATCAATCATTCAAAAAAAGATAATGCTATAAATTGACACAGCTATTTATTCTTACACATAAATTCATCAAAGGCTTGCTTATCCTTGTGCGCCAGGGAGTAAAGTCCTGCGGCCGTTAAATCTGGTCATCGCCTTGTTTATACATCATGCAAAGTTAAATTTTACACCTGCCTTCTTCATCGTCTCTAACTTGCCTGTTATATAATGCACCATCCCTTGAGTGGATTAGAACTCCAAGGGGGAGAAAGTATGAAAATTTATGCTTTTTCAATGAGACGGATGCCAAGTTGACAAATCGAAAGCACGGCATGGTCCTGGTATATGTTTGGGAAAAGGTATACTTTTGAGGCAAAAATACTAAAAGTGACAACTAGGTCATTAAATGGGGACAGGGCAGAAATAGTGGCTGTTTCTGGGCTGCATAAGGGCATAAAAAAAGTGGACACCTTACGGTATCCGTTTTTATTTTTTTTGTTTTAATGGTCGGGATGACTGGATTGACGTCGTTTCCCTCCGCCGCACAGGCGCAATTTTTGCAATAGCAAAACCGGCGGTACCCGCGTCCCGCCTATTGCTGGTAGTCGAACCAGCGTGTCGCTGTTTCGTATCCGCCCGCTCCGCGGTCTTTAAAATAAAAAAAACCGCCGCAAGGGCAGTTTTTTTTATTTTAATGGTCGGGAAGACTGGATTGACGTCGTTTCCCTCCGCCGCACAGGCGCAATTTTTGCAATAGCAAAACCGGCGGTACCCGCGTCCCGCCTATTGCTGGTAGTCGAACCAGCGTGTCGCTGTTTCGTATCCGCCCGCTCCGCGGTCTTTAAAACAAAAAAACCGCCGCAAGGGCAGTTTTTTTGTTTTAATGGTCGGGATGACTGGATTCGAACCAGCGACCACTTGCACCCCATGCAAATGCGCTACCAGGCTGCGCTACATCCCGAATACAGAAATACTATATAAAGCTATCTCAAAAGAATTGCAAGAACTTTTTTATATTTGTTTTTATGAAGTTTTAGTTGATGAAAAGGTAATCGTTTATTATACTGGCTTTATAAACAAAAAATAAAGGAGCAGAGCAAAATGAAACCTCGAGAAGAAATCACCGGTCACCGAATTATCTTACAACGGCCTGAAAAAACATTTCATCAAGCACAGATTTCTTTGGCTGAAATTAAAGGAAGTATGGCTGAATTGAAGCCGTGGTTGGATTGGGCAGAAGACGATTATGGTGTAGAAGAGGCTTATGAGTATTTATTGTTGTGTGATACCGGATGGATTTCCGGAAAAGAATTTGATTTTGCGTTGAAAAATTCCACTGATGAGTTTATGGGAATGATTTCCGCCCTGAATATTAATAAAAATGCAAAGTCTATGGAGATCGGTTATTGGATTTCCTCTCGTTTTTGCGGAAAAGGTTATATGCAGGAAGCGGTTTCCCTTCTGGAAAAAGAGTTTTTTGAGCAAGGGATAAACCGTATTGTGATAAAGACGGATATTTTGAATGTCAAATCTGCAAATGTTGCTCAAAGGTGCGGATATATTTTAGAAGGCGTTCTGCGGCAGGAATCTTTTTCGAAAAATGAACAAAGGTATCGTGATATTAATGTTTTTTCAAAATTGAGGAAAAGTTAGGATATGAACAGCATCTGTCCGCCCGATTATGATAACAGCCTGGTAAACCTGTCAAATTCGTTCTTGCGGCATTTTGACTGCCCGCAATGGCATTCAACGCTTTCCCCGCTTGATGAACAACTGGCAGAACGGCGCTGTAAAAATATCATTCTTCTGGTTTTGGACGGCATGGGCATGGATATGCTGAAACATAATTTGCCGGAAGACAGCTTTTTCCGCCGCCATATTGTTGCCGATATATCATCGGTTTATCCGCCGACCACAACGGCTGCCACCACCAGTATTTACAGCGGCAAAACGCCGAAAGAACACGGTATGGCCGGCTGGCAGTGTTATTTTAAAGAATACGGCAAAAACATAGAGTTGTTTACCAATCGGGATTCTTATACGCAGGAACAACTGGATGTTAACGTCAGCCGCGATTTTCTGGCCTATAAAAAGCTTTATGAACAAATCCGGGAGCAGGGGAAATATCAGGCCTATGGCGTCGCCGTTCCCTGGGGCGATTTTTCTGTAAAAGATTTTGACGATATCTGTTTGAAGATTAAGGAGCTTTGCCGCCGGCCGGAAGAAAAGTTTATTCTGAGCTACCACAAAGAGCCGGACCATACGATGCACAGAACCGGCTGTTATAGCGCGGAAACCCGTAAAATAATCAAAAATCTGGAACAAAAAGTGCAAAAACTTTGCGCGTCCCTGAAAGATTCTCTGCTGGTTATAACTGCCGACCATGGATTGCTGGATATCAAAAAAACTGTCCTGCTTAATGAAGTGGCGGAAATTAACGGCTGCCTCCGCCTGCCGCCCGCCATTGAGCCCAGAACGGTTGCTTTTTATCTGAAAGACGGAAAATCAGAGGCGTTTAAAGAAAATTTCAATCGTTTATTTGGAGCAGACTATAAACTGCTGACCGCTGACGAATATTTGAACGGCGGTTGGCTGGGCGAGGGAAAGCAGCATCCCAAACTGCGGGATTTTATCGGCGATTATGTTGCGCTGGCCACCGGCGAAATAATGCTCGAATATCAAACGCCGGAGGGCGTTCCGCCTCTGTCTTTGACAGCGCACCATGCCGGCTTGACCGAAAAGGAAATGCGCGTGCCGTTGATTGTCTGCAAAATGTAAAAAAATCTCAGATAAATTTCTTTACAAGAAACATTAAATTGCGTAGATTAACCAACACCGTTTTGATAAACATTAAAGGAAAAGATAAACAATGTTGCATCCATGGCATGGCGTCGGTAAAGGAACGGACGCCCCGGAAATAGTCACCGCCGTTATTGAAGTGCCCAAAGGTTCCAACCTGAAATACGAACTGGATAAGACCAGCGGCATGCTGAAAGTCGACCGCGTTTTATACAGCGCCGTTCATTATCCTGCCAATTATGGTTTTATTCCCCGCAGCTACTGCGAAGATAACGATCCGTTGGATATTCTGGTTTTGTGCCAGGAATCCGTTGTGCCGTTGTCGCTGCTCCGTGCCAAACCGATTGGCGTAATGAAGATGATCGACCAAGGGGAAAAAGACGACAAAATCGTAGCCGTTCATGTTGATGACCCCGAGTTTTCTTATTACAACCATATTGACGAACTTCCGCCGCATTGCCTGAAAACGCTGCGCCGCTTCTTTGAGGATTATAAGGTGCTGGAGAATAAGGAAGTGATTATTGAAAAGTTTCTCGGACCGGAGGAAGCCAAACAAATTATTAACGATGCTTTTGCGCTTTATGAAGAAAATAAAACCCACCTGCCGGGGTATGAGGGAGAATAACAAAAAGAGCGGACAGATATGCCGCTCTTTTTTCTTTAGTCTGCCGGGACAGGAGCCGGCGGTAACGCGCCTTCTTCCTGCATAACGTTGTTTTTAACGGCAATTCCGCCCTTAATCATATTTCTGATTTCCTCCCGGCGGCGGTTCAGGCGTGCCAGAAATTCCGCTTCCGACACTTTGCCGTCTTTGTCCGTATCCATGTCCAGATAAGCCTTGTCCATAATCTCCCGGCGCCGTTGTTCTATCTTGTCGTTATAAGCCTTATATTCTTCCGGCGAAACGATTCCGTCGCCGTTGGCGTCAATCTCGGCAAACTTTTTGTGCAGCATATTCTGATAACTTTGCTCGCTTTCATCAACGACCGGAACCGGTGCTTCAAGCTCCTGAATATTTGTTTCTTTGGCGGTTGCTGACAGGCTGCTAAACATAACCGTACACAAAAGCGCCGTGAAAGTTTTTTTCATGATACCCTCCGTATTAAACACTAACCTGCTCATCAGTATAAGCAAAAATGATTAACAAGGTAATAACGGATTAGACGCTGAGGTGTTCATATAAGACTTTGCAGCCGAGCGCGATAAGGATAAGCCCGGCGCCGATTTCCATGTACTTGGTTGGAATTTTTTTGAAAAAATAATTCAAATGAAAGCCGACAACGGCGCAAATAAAGGTTGTCAGGCCGATAACCGGTGCGGCAACAAAAATATCCGCCCCCATGAAAAACAAAGTTCCGCCCATCACCAGAGCGTCAATACTGGTAGCAATACCAATCATCAACAGGATTTTAAAGGTCAAATTCTTTTGCAGATGTTTGGTTTCATCACCACAGCCGTCTTCCAGAGAGTCGGCAATAACTTTCAGTCCCAAAGCCAGAAAAACGCCAAAAGCAATCCAATGGTCGACCGGCTCGATAAACTGATAAACCGATTTCGTGCCAAACCATCCGATAAGCGGCATCAGACACTGTCCCAAACCGGTGCTTAAGCCGAGTTTAAGAGAATTGGCGGTTTTGTTTTTCCTGACAACCAGCCCGTATGAGAAGGAAACGATAAACGCGTCCACCGACAAAGCCAGAGCTACCAGAAAAATGTCAAAAAACTGCATAAACAATTCTCCTCAAACCGGAATACTTTGTGTTTTTAGCTGATTTATCAGCGGATGTCAAAGCAAAAACCGGACATCTTAACCTAAAGTGTTACAGTTTTGTTACATATTTGTGTTGTGTCGGCCATTATTTTATGGTAATATAAAACATAATATAATTATGTTTATGGATGAAGGAGAATGCCTATGGTAGAGGTTAAATATCAAACGCTCGGAGAAGCATTTATCGAAGACTTGGAACTGGCAAAGAAAACAAGGAATTCCCTGTTTGAATTTTTGTTGAGAACAATTAAGAAAGACGACCCTTCGGAAGAAATCCATAAATTAATCAAAGGCCTGACGGACAGCGAGAGCCTGATAAACTATTATGACGTCTTGGCCCGGCTGCAAATAGAGAGAAACTCTAAAACAATCAACAGCATCCGCCGTCGCCTGGTGGGCATGCACTCGCTGCAAAAACGCGAAGATCCCGCATATATCAATATCATGCAGAAAAAGCTGAATATCCTGTCATCCATGACAATCGGGGTAATGGAACATATTTATATGATCGCCAACTGTTTTATCCGCGACCGCGGTTATGGTGATATTAATGATTTTAAAGATGAATTTCTGGCTTTTGTTGACGGCAGTGCCAAATATGGCACCGGACGCAGCCGGGATATCGGCGCGGAGCGTTATGTCGCGGTATGTTAATGTGGAAAAGAATAAAAAAACGGAGAGTTGCGGCTCTCCGTTTTTTTGGTTTTCATCATGCAATTATGAAAAAATTTTAACCCGTGTTTCCAGCGGGAGATAATCTTTCGGCCCGGGTTCGCCGGTAATGCGTCCGAACGGCATCTGCGCAATGAGTTTCCAGTTTTCCTGCGCTTGCCATTCCTTGTGAACAAAGCTGTCAACCAGCGGCGAGTAGTGTTGCAGAGAAGCCCCGATGCCGTTGTCAGCCAACAGGCACCAAACGGCATATTGCAGAATGGCATTTCCCTGTTCTGACCAAACCGGAAATTTGTCTTTATACAGCGGAAAATTGTTTTGCAGCCCTTTGATGACGTCCTCATCCTCAAAAAACAATATTGTACCGCGAGCGGCAGCAAAAGAGGCGATTTTTTTCTCCGTGTTGGCAAGTTTGTCTTTAGGCGTAACTTTTTCGAGTTCTTTCAGCGTCAGATTCCAGAATTTCTGCTGATGTTCGTTAAAAAGGACAATAACGCGTGCCGACTGTGAGTTAAAAGCCGAAGGACATTGTTTTACGGCATGGTTAATCAATTCCATAATCTGCGGTTCGCTGAGTTCGACCCGGTCGTCAAGACTGTAATTTGAACGTCTTAAGGTCATTACGTCATAAAAATCTGTCATCGTTTGTCCTTTCATATAATTATATAATATTTCTGATATAGTCTGTTTTCAGCCAATATCAACCGGAACCGGCCACAAAATTTCCTTGCCAAAAATTCCGCTCTATGCTACCCTTAATTTTAAGCGGCAGTGTTTGCCGCCGAGGGCGTCGTAACCCTTTAATACACATAGTCGTTAAGCATATTTACGACTTTAAATAAGGTTATGCTGATATCTGTCTACAACAGTGCTAGGGACGGATGTCAGTGTTATAAGGCTATGCGCGAAAGCACTGAGCCATTTATGTGTATATGGTTACGAACATCCGCCCGTCTTCTTTGTGAAGCGGGTTTTGTTTTAACTTCCAAAACAAAGGATGTTCAACATGAATATTAATTTTAAATTCTTACTCTTAGGGACGAGTCTGTCCTTAATTCCAAACTTAATCCAAGCCCAATGTGTCGCGACAACCGATTGTGCTTCTTTAGGATATACAGAAACAACAAACAAAGGAGAGTGTCTGAAATGCCCGTTTGGCAATGCATTTGTCTGTCCGTCATCAGAAGCAAGCGTCTGTGAAAAATATGGTTTTAAATATGACTGCAAGGGAACGGGCTATATCGGAGGTAGCGGACAAAAATGCAATAATCTGTATGCTTCCTGCTCTTGCGGCCTTGATTATGAATGGAAGAATGCAAAATGCGAAAAACGTTCAGGAACAATGCTTGGACAGTGTACCGGCTACGCTAAGAACTGTAAAATTGGCGATATCCTAAACAGTGATGGCACTTGTTCAACAGATAAAGTCAGTGGCAAAACACCGATAGGCGTGGTTATTACTGTTAAAGATAACTGCGGCTATGCGATGAGTTTTAATATAATTTCAGTAGATATTATATGGTCTGCAGAGTATGTAGCTACCGGTGCTTTTCAGTCTTCCAATCAACAGCAGGCAATTAAGGATTTCGATGCCGGCGGCAATATGACAAAGATTATTCAGGCTGCCAACAAACACGGTAATTCTGCCTCAAGCTACTATCCTGCGGCTTATGCCGTGTTGAATTATGCGCCGAGTGCAGCTCTGACGACAAGAGGAAAATGGATGTTGCCTACGGCGGGAATATTAAATAATTTTGATTTATGTGCATTTAATAAAAATGTACCTGATTTAGCATATCGCATTAGAGATAATGAAAATATCTTATCATCATCAGAATATAACGACAGTAATGTGTGGGTTTTCAATACAGGTCAAGACAATATACCTGGGTATATCCGTCAAAATCTTAAAAATGATGTTACCCGCACCTATGTCCGTCCGGTGATTGAGTTTTAGCTAAGATAACAAAAAGGAACTGAGAAAATCAGTTCCTTTTTGTTATCTTAGCCTGCAACATTTTAGTCTGTTGTTTTGATGATGTTGTCGATAATAAAAGTAATGTTGGTTGTAAACAGCTTGACAGATATGGCCAGCAAAATAATGCCGAAGAATTTCCGCAACATATAAATACCGCCGGCGCCGAGAAACTTTTCAATGTATTTTGTCAGCTTCAAAACACAGAACACAACCAGTGCATTGGCGCTGATTGCGGCAAGGACGTTGATGTTGTCATATTGGGAACGGATGGAAAGCATGGTTGTCAAAGCGCCTGCGCCGGCAATCAGCGGAAAGACAACCGGAAAAAAGCTGCTGTCTTTCGGGCTGTCCGTTGTGGTTTTGAAAATCTCAATATCAAGAATCATTTCCAAAGCCATAACGAAAATAATCAGCGAACCGGCAACGGCGAAAGAGGAAATGTCAACGCCGAACAAAGACAAAAAGGCTTCCCCGATATAGAAAAAGATGAAAAACATCATCAGAGAGAGCAGGGCGGTCTTTCCGGCCTTGACAACTTTTCCCTTGCGGCGGAGATTTAGAATAATCGGGATTGAACCCGGCATATCGATAATTGCGAACAAAACGAAAAACGCGCTGATAAAATCCTGAAAATTAAAATGTCCCAACATTGCTCTGCCTCCAAAAAACATTATCCCGACATTGGAATACCACCTTGAGCGTTATAGTCAACCATAATCGGAATTTATTTAACCGCTTGCCATTTTTCCGGCTTGAAACCGACAAACGCTTTATCTTCGCAAATGAGCAATGGACGTTTGATGAGCATACCGTCGGAAGCGAGCAGGCGATATTGTTCGTCTTCGCTCAAGGATGAAAGCTTGTCTTTCAGTTCCAGCCGTTTGTAAGACAGGCCGCTGGTATTGAAAAAACTTTTCAACGGCAGACCGCTGCGTTTATGCCAGCCGCGCAGCTCTTCGACAGTTGGACAGTTTTCGGCAATGTGTCGGTCCGTAAAACTAATGGCGTTTTCTTCCAGCCATTTCTTGGCTTTTTGACAGGTTGAACACTTGGGATATTCAATAAACAGACAGTTTTTCATAACAAAATTTCCTCTTCTTCTTGTGATTAATCATTTTATGTACTATATACTATAGGGTAAAAGTAAATTTTTGTTTTAACCGAAACCGGTGCAGGGGATTTTTTGAAGATGAATAATAATATCAGGGGATTGGCATCATGGATGTTGTGGGGCGCTGCAGCAGCGGGAATTTTGTGGATATCCCTTTATCTTTTTGCATTTCTGTTGCCGGTTATTTTGATTCTGTTCCTGGCCGGTTACGGGGCGCGCGCCTGGCGTTTGTGGCAGCTGAACAAAATTCTGTCGCAAAATGCCGGTGATTTGTTTAAACGCCGGACAGCGTCGTCTGCATCAAAAAAATCCGGCCCTGCACATCATCAGGGACCGGAAATTATTGATGTTGAATATGAGATTCTCGATGACGGCTATAAGTCAAACAAGTCTGAATAAGCGAACGAGATACCAATCATCAGGTTGCTGCCTTTGACATCGGCTTCGCGTGACTGTGCCTGTCGATAGGAAATAAACGGCGACAGGCTGAGAATGTTGTTGAGTTTGACATCCATGCGCGAAACAATGTTCAGGTCGTATTTCAGGTCGGTTCCCTGATAGCGGCTGTAAGACAGATAGTCGCGGAAATATCCTTCAATGTGAAATTTTACGCCGTCGCGCAGCGGATAATCATAACTGCCGCCGACTTCCCAAGCCAGCTTGTCAACGGACTGAGCGTAGGTCAAATCAGATTCGCCGACCGCCGCAATGTATAAATCTTTGGTATAAGTGCCGTTAAAAAGCTTGATACCGCCTTTGCCGCGAATGATTTTGCGTCGCGGGGCATCGTCGTTGTCGGTAAATTCCGTGTCATAACTCAGGCTGCCGAAAGGGCCGAGGTCGGCTTCTTCATATTTCCACATTTTCTGCGTGTAGCTTGACGTAACAAGAATCTGGTCGGTGTTTTCGCTGCTGGTTGTCGGTCCGTCAGCCGGTTTCAGCTTGGTTTTGCCATATTGCATAAACAGGGAGTTTTCCCAGTACGAACGCGGTGTTTCGTATTCCAGGGCAAAGTCAAACACGCCTTTGATGACGGTTTCGCTGTCGGCGCTCAGCTGGGTGACCGGCGAATTTTTGTAAGCATCGGCATTGCTGACGTCTGTGCTGGAAATATCCAGCCCGACGCGTTTAAAATGCGCCCGGAGCTGATTTGCGGGTTTGGCCGTTTCGGCAGTGTTTTCTTTTGTCCCGTCTTCGGCAGCCGCCGCCGGAAATGCAAAAACGCCGGCAAGCAGGGCGGCGGACAGTAGATATTTTGTTTTCATGCGGATTTCCTCGATTTATAAACCAAAATTCGCAGGAATATTAATTGTTTATTCGGCGGAGGACAAGGGCGGCATCTGCCGTCGGTGAATAATCTGCCCCGAAAACGGTTGTTTCAGCCGCAAATTAAATATAAAAGATAGGTTTGTTCTGCCGCCGTGTGGAAAAAGTGAATAAGATTAAAAATATTTG
This sequence comes from Pseudomonadota bacterium, assembly GCA_030536665.1. Lineage (GTDB taxonomy): Bacteria > Pseudomonadota > Alphaproteobacteria > RF32 > CAG-239 > HGM16780. Next base: position 6,858 of record JAUNPO010000014.1, on the reverse strand, counting down.
TTGACAAGACCGTGAATACATATTATTAAAATACACGAAATTTGATGGCGGGGTAGCTCAGTTGGTTAGAGCAGAGGAATCATAATCCTTGTGTCGACGGTTCGAATCCGCCCCTCGCTACCATTAAACAGCCTGCCCGTAAAGCGGGCTGTCTTTTTATCAAAAATGCGCTTTTCTTGGGAAAGCGGGAAAAACAGAGAGGGCTATATGAGTGAATTTCCGGTTTATCACAGTTTTTATCCGCTTTTGATTGCGACCTATATCCGCCTGATGACCGTCGTGGAAAATATCCATAATGAAGAAGCCGGAAACCCTTATGAGCCGGTTCCCGTCAAATTTAAGATTGCCAAAGAATATTATCGGCAGGTGGAAGCCTGCGAAGTCCGTTCGCCTTTTCTCGGGCTGGATTTTGCTTATGACGAGGCGTCGGAAATCCTGACCGTAACGCCTGAAGCCTATGTGCTGGAATGGTACACCAATAAAATTATGAAAGAGGTCGCCCTGCGTCAGGAAGAAGAATTGCGGGTGCGCTATTCCGACTTTATTCAACTGCTGAAACAATAATAATAAAAAAACAGCCTCGCAATTTTTGAGAAGCTGTTTTTTATTTTTAGAAGCTGTCAGGCAATGCCTTTTCCTGTGACATAAGCTTCATCCATTGCCGGTTTGCTCTTTATATCGCCGATTTTCCAGGCTCCGGTACCGTAAATTGTACCTTTTTCAACAGCGCCGGGAAGACAGTCGAGATAACCGCGGAAACCTTCCAGAGTTTTTTCCATGTTGGCATGGCTGTCGTCAGCGGCAGCAACGATGAAATAAAATTCCTTGTCCGTAATTTCTTCATATCTGGGAACGGTGCGGTCAATAAAAGTTTTCATTTGTCCGTTCATGGCATAAAAATAAACCGGTGTTGCCATGACAATAACATCCGCGTCAATCATTTTTTGAATCAACGGTTCCATGTCGTCTTTCTGAACACATTTATGCGTGTTGTTACAAACCCCGCAGCCGGTGCAGTAATTGATTTTATGGTCTTTCAAAAAGATTTTTTCAACAGTGTTGCCGGCATCTTTAGCCCCGGCGGCAAAGCGGTCGCACAAAAGGTCGGAATTGCCGCCTCTGCGGGCGCTGGCTGAAATAAGCAATACTTTTTTTGTCATGTCGTTTTTTCTCCTTTGCTGAAACGGTTGTGTAATAAACATAATTCTTAGAGTATACGCTAAGTCAAGAGTTTTTTTATAAATTTTAAGGGGCGTGATGCCCCTTGTTTTGAGATATTTTTTTTATTTGTAAAAATTATTTGTTGAAATCAAAGAGATTGAGGCCGGTTTTCGGGTCGAAAGTCTTTTCCAGGCTGCCGTCTGTGGTTTCGATGACGATTTCCGCCGTCAGGCTGACCTGCGCCTCAACAATATGTCCGGCAAGGGCTTTGTAATTGTTCCCGGCGACCGTGCCGTGCAGATGAAGCAGCGGCTCGCCGTCTTTCATGGTAACGTTTCCCGTCAGGCCGGCAAGCTCAAGCGGTTCTTTGAATTCTTTTTGCTTATATTCTTTGCTTTCCGGATTGAAAAAGCCCAGAGTCACGCTTTGCAGCGAACCGATGCCGCTGATTGTGGCAAGACGGATGTTTCTCTTTTGGCAAAAGTCTTTAAGGTTTTCAACCAGCGGCTGCCCCGGATTGATGCGGATAAAATATTTGTTGCCGAATTGCTTGTATTCCAGTTCTACGGTTTTCATGACCATGGCGTCCTTTTTCTGAATTTGTTGAATAACTTCCTGAGTGCGGTCTTTTGCCAGCCCGGCGCCTGACAGGCAGAAAACGGCGGCAATAATCAGGACAGGCAGATATTTTTTCATTTTCTGATCCTTTTTGTCGTTGAGTGAAACTGAAAACAGTGTAACCTCTATTTCGCGCATTTCAAGGGAAAAAGTTTTTTCAAAGCGCAAGCCCGGCAGCCTTTGGGAAATTTCGGGGGATAATTCAAAAAATAAACGGGAAATTTTCAGAATCGCCTTTAAAGTTGGAAGAAGAATTTAACAGGAGATTTTCATGCAGAAATTTGATTTGTTTGTCCCATTCGGTTCTGTTTGCATCACATCATGGAATTTACGGAAAAACGGGTTGCAAACTGAGTCGATGCCCTATGACTGGATTGGCCCGATGAATTTGGACTTGACCGTCACCTTTCTGGAAAACGGCTTTTCCGGGCTGATAGAAAAGGATAAGCTCAAATTTATCGGCACCAAAGATCATGAAGTGCATTATGAAATGCCCAACGGCGTTACCTTCCAACATGATTTTACCAAAAAATCCATGGAAGAATTTCCCAAAGTGGAAGTTAAATACCAACGGCGGATTAAACGCCTGTATGAAAAACTGGCGGCGGCGCGTTCTGTTATGTTTGTGCATTTTGATGAAATCATGCCGCAGACGGCTGACCTGGAAAAAGCCGTTTCCCGCCTTAAAAAACTGTATCCAAGTAAGCGCCTCAAGCTTTTGTATGTGGTTATGAGCGGCGACATTAAAGGCTGGGAAGTAAAGGCGGACAACGATTCTTACGAGCTGGTTGTCCTCGAGCATGACAAAGACGGCAACTGGGTCGGCAATATGCCGCTCATCAGCGAGATTCTCGCGCCATACGGCCTGACGTTGAAAGCCCGTTTGGCAAACTGGTGGGGCAGCCTGCGCCATAAGGCAAAATAGGATTCGTTTTTTTCTTGAAGAAAAGTGAATAATTTCATATAATAAAAAGGCTAAATTATATTATTAAATTTATTATATGGAACAGGAAAGAAAATTTGCAACGATTGACGACCAGGTTCGCACGTTGTACATCGAAGGATTGGAACCGCAGTACAGAAGCATCGCCTATACTCGTTTTCGCGAGGGAAAAAGCCTGCAGGATGTGTATCGCGAGATTTCTGATTTGCGCCGCAAAGCCAAAGACCGCGGCACAATCCCGAGAACAAGGGCGTTGAACCATGACGAACAGCTTTTTTTGAAGTCTTTAACCCCAAAACTGCGCAAACGGGCGTATGCGGCGTTAATGGGCGGAAAAAGCTTTAGCGGCGTCAAAAGAGAAATTGCAGATATTCAGCAAAGAGAGCAGATTTTGGTCTTCCGCCGGAAAGAGGTTGAATTTACCCTGAAAATCATTGTTGATATGCAGAGTAAAAAAATGCCGGTTCCGTTTAAGTATTATGAGGTTGCAATGGATTTTGACGTCCTGGGCACGACTGAAGACATGGATTATGAACTGTTTGGAAAAATGGGGCTGGTCATGTGCAATACTTATAAGGAAAACGGTAACGGATTGGAATATCAGCAGCTGCGCTCATTCATGTTTGCAAAAATAGACGAGGTCTTTGACCGGGGATTTGTTCCGCATCCGCTGATGTTTGACTTCATGATGAAAGGGGATTGGATAAGCGATAAAACGTTTATGATGTTCCATACCCATGTGCAGGAATTGACAGACAGCGGCATGAGCGCCAAACTTCTTTTGCCATTGCAGCGCATGCTTGAAAAACGGCAGAAAAATGACAATCCCAAACGTCCGTTTACCAAGCGTGAAGAACATTACTTCGTTTCGCTCATTAATTTGTTTGGACGTCCCGTCGCTGAAAAGCAGGGCATACATGATTAATGTTTGAAATGATTCGAAAAAAATCCGGTAACATTGGTTTGTTGCCGGATTTTTTGTGTTGAAAGCTTATCTGTTGTTTGTCTTGCGGCTGCGCTTGTCCTGCAAAGCGGTGCTTTTCGGCCGTCTGCTTTTTTTATCCGGGGCAAAAGGCTTAAACGGATTTTTCCCGGCCATTTTGGCTTTGGGCTTTTTCGGTGAAAGGGAAGCCAAAGGCTCGGCGCTGACGGGAGCGTCGCCCTCAAACAACATTTTTTTGTCGCGGCTTGACGGATTCATCAGTTTGTAAATGGCTTTCCATTTGGCGGCATCCTTAGGCGTCAGCAGATTGACCGCCGTTCCTGCGGCGCCGGCTCTGGCCGTGCGGCCGATACGGTGAATATAATCTTCCGGGCACTGCGGCAAGTCATAATTGACAACGCTCTGAATATGCGGAATGTCAAGCCCTCTGGCCGCAATGTCGGTTGCTACCAGAATACGGCATTTCTGCTGCCGGAAATCGGCAATAACGTGCTCGCGCTTGGCCTGGCGCAAATCGCCGTGTATCGCCAGACAATTTTCATTTTCCTTGCTCAGGCGGCGGGACAGGCGTTCGGCGCCGTATTTGGTTTTTACAAAAATCAGCATAGAACCATCGCGTTCTTTTATCTGCTTGAGCAGTTCGCCGTACTTGCCCGTATCGCTGGTCTTGACCAGTTCCTGGCGGATATTTGCGGCTGCCTGATTGGTTGTGCCGATGGCAATTCTGACCGGAGATTTCTGATATTTCCGGGCAAGGTTCAGGATATTGGCGGGCAGGGTGGCGGAAAACATCAGCGTCTGGCGTTCTTTGGGCAAAAACTTCACAATCTGGTCAAGCTGAATGCCAAACCCCATGTCCAGCATGCGGTCTGTTTCATCCAACACCAGAAAATCAGTGTCTTTGAAGGACAGTGAGCGGCGGACGAGATGGTCGTTAATGCGCCCCGGCGTCCCGATAATAACCCGCGGACTTTGTTTCAACTCGCGCAACTGCGCGGACATTCCCGCTCCGCCGATAAGCAGCACGGATTTAATTGCCGCCCGGCGGCCGAGCATCAGCCGGCAGGCGTCCTGCACCTGCTGCGCCAGTTCGCGTGTCGGCAGCAAAATCAGGGCTGTGCTGGCCGGATTTTCCGTCAGATGTTTAATCATCGGTAGAACAAAGGCCGCAGTCTTTCCGGTGCCGGTTTGTGCCGACCCGAGAATGTCATGCCCAGCCAAAGCGACGGGAATGGCCTGTTCCTGAATGGGGGTAGGGGTTGTAAAACGGATGTTGTCCAAGGTTGTCAAAATGTCCCCGGGCAGCCCCAAGTCGCGAAAAGTCGTCATATATATTTCTTTCAATAAATTGTTTAACACGTCAGAAAATCTAATAAACACTGCACCTTTTGCGCAATGCCAACTCTAAACCAAATCTATTGAAGGAAATATCAAAAATCATGAAGAGCTGCTAAAATTCTCTTCCTCCACTATACGGGCATTTTTATAATAAGCAAGCATTATTTTTATAAAACTTGACAAAAAATGGGCGCCTGCCAAAATAAAGCCGTCAATTTATTATTAATTAACTAAAATATATGATTATAAATCAAAATGTAAAAATGTTTTGGAAGGAAACAGTATGGATTTGATTGAAGTAAAAACCGCCGGCGTCTTTGTGGTGGATATGATGTATGCCTCGGATGCCAATATGATGCAGACGGATGTCTACGGCAAGGTCGGCCTTGGCAACCGCTGCTTTGTGCATCCTGATGTCTGGACGCGCCTGCAAAAGCTGGAACCGGTTTTGCAATCAAAAGGGCTGAAGCTGAAAATCTGTGACGCTTATCGCCCGCCGCTGGCTTTCCATATCATGAAAGAAATTATTCCGATGGCCGGATTTTTTGCCGCGGAACCGGTAAAGTCGCAGCATTGCCATGCTTCGGCCATAGACGTGACGCTGCTTGATGAAAATGGGGAAGAGCTTGCTTTCCCTTGCGCTGTTGATGCCTATGAACCGCGCTATGCCGCAGAGATAGCCGACGGAAAGTGGGATGATTTTCGCCGCCACCTCGAAAAAGCCAAATATTCGTGGAACGCGCCGGAAGACGGCGACAAGATTGCCAACCGCGATATGTTTCGCCGCATGATGGAAGAGGCCGGTTTTCAGGCGCTTGAACATGAATGGTGGCATTACAATCTGCCTGATAAGGAAAAGTATCCGATGGTTGACTTCAAAGTTAACCCGGACGGAAGCTGTTCTTTCACCGCCGTTTCATAAAATACATCATGCTTGGTCGCAATAATCACCATCCGCCGGTTTAAGAGAAGAATTATTTATTCTATCTCGGAACGCAAGGTAAACAAACATATGTGTGTACAGTATCGGAACTAGTTCCACAAGTATTTCTTTCTGCAAGATATCTTTCGCAAACTTCCAGAGTTGCTGAATATACGAATCTATAATCACGTGTTTCCGTTTCGCTGCAATAATGGCACGATGTATAAGTCGTTTCCACCCCTTCATACCATCCGTCTGAAGTTTGAGAACATGAACATGAAGTTGTCTGAGATGCCATGTCATACTCAGTATAGTCTCCCCCTCCCGAGCTGCCGGAATCACTGCCGCCGGAAGAGGAACATCCGGAGCCGCCGCAGCGTTCGTCGCAACTGTCTATCGTCCCGTCGGAGCAGCAGTCGCCGTGACAGGTACTGTGAACCCAGCACCAGTTGGAAGAACTGGAATTACAACAGGATTTACAGTCGGAATAAGTCGTCTGCCCGTTGACAGTGCAAGACGTAGCTCCGGCAGCGCCGCCGCATTCACAGAATTTGTACGCCCCAGGACATTGGCAGGAAGCATATTTCCCGCCGCAGGCCTCACCCACGCCGCTCTGCGGATAAGTACAGGTCACAAGGTCGGAACGGCAGACGCATTTGTCATAATAAGCGCTGTTATAAGAACATTTTTTGTTGGGCGTCTGTACCGAAGAACATTGCGCCGTTTGTCCGTAGCCGTCTTCCTTGCAGGCTTTGGCGTCATCACGTTTGCATGAAGCATATTTGCCATCACACTGAGGACCAACGCCGTAATAAGGCTTGGTACAGGTTTGTGTCATGTTGGCGTCACAAACACATTTCTGATAATAAGAACTGTCAGCGGGACAGGGATTATCACCATGTGACCCGGCCGGACAGGAAGTGACATTGTATC
>JAUNPO010000013.1 GCA_030536665.1 Pseudomonadota bacterium | reverse complement strand
CGTACATACAAAAAACAGCCTCCGTTTTTGGGAGGCTGTTCATTGAAAATAGAAAAATTATCTATTAGAGGCGCTGTATTGGCCGTTTTTCAAAAACTCGGGCAATTCTTTCAGCGAGGATGCCCCTGCGGCCTTTTGGTGACCGCCGCCGCCAAATTCCGCGGCAATTTTGGAAACGTCGACATTGTCCTTACTGGTATAAAAAGACAGATTCCAGCAGTTTTTCTTATTCATAAAGAAGTTTACCATAAAGTCAAAACTGTTGATATGCGGAATAGAATCGAAAAATGCCGATTTGCCCTGCGGCATGTTGGCGCAAATGCATTTCATGCCTTTATAGTGGCTGGTGAAGGACATACCGCGAACCAGGCGGTAATCGCGCACCTTAATCCAGGAGAGAATCGCCTGCCCTTTGGAAACCATTTCAGGCACATCAATTTCGCTGTTGATGATTTTTCTCCAGATTTCTTCATCAGGACGGTTGACGCCCATGGACTGGCAGGCATATTCAAACGGCAGAACCCGCGGGTCGGACAGGTTGTAGATATCCTGCATAGCCAGCAGGTGCACGCCTTCGGGAACCGGTTTGTCCGGATAAAAGTATTCCCAGGTCAGTTCAATGGCAGCCGTTCCCGAGCGGCGCAGGCCTTTTATCGGGTTATGTCCGCCGCTTTTGAGCTTTTCTTCATATTCGGTAATGACTGAAATGTGGTGGTCAATCCAGGTAAAATCCTTGCTCTCACTCAGTTTGAACATATAGTCGACAGGAAGGGAAATGTCACAAACGACGATTTTGTCATGCTGTTCTATCTGCTCATAAGGAATTTCCATATCATGGTTTAGCCCCAAGAGTTCTATTTCCGGGTAGACGCTGCGGACAATAGCCGCGGAGCCTTTGCCGTCATGGTCGGCAATGTGGTAAATGCATAACATATCTTCTCTTCCTTTTCTTCTTTTTAGTTCAAATTAATTGTCATTCCATCGTAGGCAACGCTGACATTCTCCGGCACGGCGGCGGAAATTTCGGCATAATCGCTTTCGGAGGCCAGGTGATTAAGCACGGCCCGTTCGGGGTTAAACCTTTTAATATAGCCCAAGACTTCGTCAAGGCTGGCGTGCTGTATCTGCCCGTAAGGCGTCGTCAGCGGCATAACCAGCAGTTTTGGGCGGCGGGTTACCATTTTGAACGCGCTTTCGGCGATGCGTTTGAAATCGGCAATATGGACGTATTCGCCGTCATTAAACACATAGCCCAGACATTCGGGGCAATGTTGCAGCAGTTTTATAGGCGTTATTTTTACCCGGCCGACATAAAACGGCTGGTTGCCTTTGACCTGATTGGGGATAAGACTCGGCATTCGCACGACGTTTTTAACCTGATTGGGTTTGGCAATAAGGTAGCCGAAGTTGTGACGGATGTATTTCAGGGTTTGTCTGCCGGCATAGATATTCAGGCTTTGCCGGGAAATGCGGTTGATTTCGCGCAGGTCGTCAATGCCGTGCACATGGTCGGCATGGGCATGCGTGTAAAGCACGGCGTCAAGGGCGCGGATTTGCCCGGCTATCAGTTGTTCGCGCAAATTAGGATCCGTATCAATCAGAAAACGGCAGCCGTCTATTTCAACGTAAGTCGAGGTGCGGGTTCTGAGGTTTTGGGGATTATCCGGGTCACAGTTTCCCCAGCCCAGCGACAAAGACGGGACTCCGGGCGCCGCCCCTGCCCCCAAGATGATGACTTTAGCGCTCATTCGTAGTCATATCTCCCCTTGTCACTGGCCTTGCGAAACAGTTTGTAAAAATTGTCGGAGGTTATCTGCGCGAGTTCTTCAAACGAAATATTCTTTATCTGCGCCAGCTTTTCCGCCGTGTAATGAACAAAAGCGGACTCGTTGCGGCGGCCGCGCACCGGAACCGGCGCCAAATACGGCGCGTCGGTTTCCACCAGCAGCCTGTCCAGCGGAATGTCCGAAAAAATCTCGCGGATGTCGTTTGATTTGTTAAAGGTAATGATGCCCGAAGCGGAAATGTAAAAGCCGATTGACAGGGCAAATTCGGCCATTTTGCGCGAAGATGAAAAACAGTGGATGACGCCGCAGAAAGGTTTCTTTTGGTATTCTTCCTGCAAAATACGCATCATGTCTTCGTCTGAATCGCGGTTATGAATAATCAGCGGCAGTCCGGTTTCCTGCGCAGCTTTAATCTGTTCTTTAAAAATGCGGATTTGCTGGTCGCGCGGGCTGTAATCGTAGTAATAATCAAGGCCGCATTCGCCGATGGCGACAATCTTTTTATGCCGCGCCGCCGTGACAAAGTCCGCTGCCGTTGCGTCCGGATATTCATGGGCGTTGTGCGGATGGACGCCGGCCGCCGTATAGATAAACGGATATTTTTCAGAAATTTCAAGCTGGTGTTGCAATTCGCCGATGTTGTTGCCGGCATTGAGCATGGCGGTCACCCCATTGTCGCGGGCGCGCTCCAGCATTTCCTCAAAATCTTCGTCAAAATCATTAAAATCCAGGTGACAGTGGCTGTCGACTAACATATCTTCCCCTTATAACTAATTGATTTTACACAGATTATACATTATATTCTGCATAACCTGTTTTTTATCCATATTCAGGCGTTCGGCCTCATCAAACATTTTCATGGCTTTTTCCCAGTTTTCGGCCAAGGCTTCAATATTACCGCCGGATTTTATTTTTTCGGCGATAAATTTGAGCACGAGCTCCTGTGTCAGGCAGTAATTTTCTTCAGAAGCCGCGGCCTGGTCGCAGAAAGCAAGAAGCTCAGCCAGTTTGAAGCTTTTTCCGGCGGCAGCCAGAGCTGACAGCTTTTCATAAGTTTCAAGCGCGTTGTTGTCCGCGTAGCTGATAGCTTTACCGATGCTGCCGGAGCAAATGCGCGTCAGGTCTTTTATGGCTTTTTCCGACAGTTCCGGGCGATAGCGGCGAATTAAGCCGGCCAGCTGCGTTTCATCCAGCGGCAGCAGGTTTAGTTTGGCGCAGCGGGATTTTATCGTCGGCAGCAGGCGTCCGGGGTTGTGGCTGATGAGCAGCATAACGGTTTTGTGCGGCGGTTCTTCAAGAATCTTCAACACGGCGTTGGCACTGGCCGCGTTCATGTCGTCGATGCTGTCTATTATGACGACGCGCCAGCCGTCATTAGATGAGCGCTTGCTTAAAAATTCGTTGATCGTGCGGACATCGTCAACCCTGATAAACGCTGATTTTTTTAAATTTTTGACTTCGTCGTCAGACATGGCCTCGCCGCTTTTGATGGCTTTCAGGACTTTTTTGCGGTCAGTTTCGGTAAAATCGCGTTCCAAAATTTTCAAATCGGGGTGAGAATCATTCGCTACCAGGCGGAATGTCTGGCTGGTTTCCGGTACGTCAAGGCTGTTTGCATCTTTTCTGCCGTCGTTATTTTGGAGCAGAAAACGGGCAAAGCGGTAAGCCAGCGTAGCTTTGCCGATGCCTTCAATACCGCTGATAAGCCAGGAATTGTGCAGGGAGTTGTTTTTCCAGGCATCAAGCAGGATTTTTTCAGCCGCTTCATGTCCCATGAGAACCGGATTGTTTCGCGGGGTGTATTCCTGTCGGTTTTCTTCACTGCCACCCATTTACAACCCAAGCCTTTCAGCCGTGACGCGAACGATTTCCCGGTGCAAGTCCTCAATGGAACGATTGGCGTCAATGACGGCAAAACGTTCGGGTTCGGCTTCCGCCATTTCGAGAAAGCCCCGGCGCAGATTGGCATGAAACTCAAGCCCGCGGCTTTCGTGGCGGGTTTCTTTGGTTGCCATGCCGGCGGCTTTGCGAAAAGAACGCTCCAGCCCGGTTTCCGGATCCAAATCAAGGAGAATTGTCAAATCGGGCTTAAAACTGCCGACTGCGATTTTATACAGGTCGTCAAGCAAGTCTTTATCTATGCGTTTGTCGTATCCGTAATATTGATAGGCAACAGTTGAATCGGCAAAGCGGTCGCTTAAAACCCATTGTCCCTGCTGCAGTGCCGGCCAGACTTTTTTTGTCAGGTGAATGCGGCGGTCGGCATAATAGAGCAAAGCTTCGGCCACGGCGTCCATTTTGTCTTTGTCGCCGGTCACCAGAAGACGGCGCAATTCCCGGCCGATTTCGGTTCCGCCCGGCTCCTTGCTTTGGATGTTATCAATGCCGCTGCGGGTGAGCCAATCGGACAACAGGCGCAGCTGCGTTGATTTTCCGGTTCCCTCCCCGCCTTCAAAGGTGATGAATTTCCCTGCAAATTCCGACATTATTCAGCCCCGAACAGCAGGTATTTGAGATTGGTGATTATCCGGCTGAAAAAGCCCTGTTTGGCAATGTTTTCAGCAGCATAAAGCGGAACTTCCGCCGTTTCCATTCCCGGGACTTCGATTCTTACGACGCCAAGCTGCTCGCCTTTGGTTATCGGCGCAGGGAGCGGTTTTTTATAAACGGCGACAAGCTTTGTTTCGTCCGCTTTGTTGCGCGGCAGCGTTTTGACGACGTCTTCGCCGATTTTCAGCGTGACTGTCGGCTGGGTACCAAACCAGACCGGAACTTCGGCAATGGTTTGTCCGGCTTCGAATATTTTATAGTTGTTAAATTCGCGGAAGCCCCAGGACATCAGCTTTTCGGCTTCTTCCGAACGTTCTTTGTTGCTCTTCATGCCGGTCATGACTTCAATCAGACGGCGGTCGCCTTTTTTGGCCGAGGCGGTCAGGCTGAAGCCGGCTTCTTCGGTATGTCCGGTTTTCAGACCGTCGGCATTGGACATGCTGTACAGCAGCGGATTGCGGTTGCCCTGTTTTATGCCGTTATAGGTGAAGTTTTTTTCTGAAAACAAGTGGTAAAACTCGGGAAAACGTTCAATGATGATTTTTGAGAGTTTAGCCAGGTCTTCCACCGACATTCTGTGGTCAGGGTCCGGCAAGCCCGTGGCATTTGCAAAAGAACTGTTGTTCAGGCCGAGTTGTCTGGCTTTGATATTCATCTGGGAGGCAAAGTCTTCTTCCGAGCCGGAAATGTTTTCGGCGGCGACAATGCAGGCATCATTGCCCGACTGTATCAGAATGCCTTTCAGCAAATCCTCAACCCGCACTTTCTGGCCGATTTTCAGGAACATTGTCGAGCCGCCGGTTGCCGCGCCGCCTTTGCGCCAGGCGTTTTCACTGACGGTAAAGGTGTCGTCCAGCGACAAAGAACCGTCCTGCAGTTTGTCAAAAATCATATAAACGGTCATCAGCTTGCTCATGGATGCCGGCGGAACCATGCGCTTGTGGTCTTTGGTGTAAAGATATTCCCCGGTGGCAGCATCAATCAAAATGGCGTTTTTGGCCTTTGTTTCAATAGCTTCGGCATTGAGGGCGGCGCAGAGGACTGCTGCCGATACCAGACCGAAACCTAAAAATTTTTTGTAGTTCATGCGAGTTAATCCTTAACTTGTCAATGGCGGAAATTTAATCTTTTACGACGCGGGCATCGGCAATGCCGTAATTTTTCAGCTTGTCCAACGTCGTATAGGCTTCGTCTTCAGTGTTATACGGCCCTAAGCGGACACGGTAAAAATCCGTTCCGTTGACATTGGCGACAGTCATGTTGACAGAACCGATGCGGCGGAGTTTTCCCGAAAGGTTTTGCGCCGAAGACTGCTTTGAAAAAGCGCCGGCCTGAACGAAAAACTTTTTGCCGCCGCCGACTGCCGGCGTTGTATTTATTACCGGTTTGGGCGCCAGAGGGACAGCTTTTTCACCGCTGTTCAGATTTTGCCCCGCGCCGACCAGATAGTTGCGGTCGCCGTCAAGCTGCGCCGTCTGTACGGCAACCGTCGAAGCCGGACCGGCTCCGGGCGGAACGGCCAGAGCTTCGGAGCGGGCGTTATAGAGTGCATAGTTCGGCTCAAAATCCTGATCAAGGAGCGCCTGTTTCAGGGCAATGCTTTCTTTGGGCATAATCTCGACACGGACTTTGGCCGTTCCCTGTGACTGAAAGCCGAGAAGCTGCGCGCCGCGTTTGGAAATGTCGATAATGCGGTTTTTGGCATAAGGGCCGCGGTCATTGACGCGGAGAATCAGCGAGCGGCCGTTTTCGAGGTTGGTTACTTTGACGATTGAGGGCAGCGGCAAAGTCCGGTGCGCCGCCGTCAGGGTGTTCATGTCATAGTCTTCGCCGTTGGCGGTTTTTTTGGCGTGAAAATCTTCGCCGTACCAAGAGGCAATGCCGACTTCGGAGTATTTATAGTCTTCGCGCGGATAGTAAGTCTGTCCCATAATTTCATAAGGGTTACCGACCTTATAGGTTCCGCCCATGCCTTTTATCGCTTCCGCCTGTGAATAAGGCGACGCATCAAGGTCAACTTCATTGGAAGCACAGCCGGCAAGCGTTAACAACACCAGACTGAGCATGATTTTTGATTTTACCAGCTTCATCAAAACTACCTTAAGACATTAATGTTTATAAACAAAATTTACACGTTGCTTAATCTAACCTTTTTTTAGCGGTTCGTAAAGGCTTGTTTTCAGCCCTGTGAATTGCTTTTTTCAGGGCTTGCATTTTTCTGCGCGGGCTTTTGCGGCTGCACGGGGACGGCGAATCCGATTTCGGGATTATAGTTTTTGATTTTTTGCAGCAGCAGGTTGTCCGGATAACCGTCCTGCGGCAGGCGCGCTTTCTTTTGCAGCAGTTTGACCGCTTCCCGGGTTTTGGCGCCAAGCTGCCCGTCGGCATCAAGTTTTCCCCAGCCCTGATGGTTGATAAATTCCTGCAGGAGGATGACGTCTTCGGTTTTGACAAGCGTTACCGGATTTTTGCGCAGCGGCTGCCATTTTTTGCCGCTTTTGACGTAGTCTGCCAGCAGGGCAACGCCCAGGGCATAGTTTTCAGAGCGGTTCCAGTTCATGATTTTGCGGAAGTTATCTGTCACCAGATATGCCCTGCCCCGCCGTCCTTCCGGAACAATGACTGAGGCGCTGAGCTTGCCGTCAAGAGGCAGGCGGCGGCCGTTTTCCGTCTTAACGCCGAGCTTGCGCCATTCGGCAACGGTTTTGCGGGTTTGGCGTCCGCTCTGCGCATAGTCGAAGTTCCAGGGCAGAGAAACGGCCATTCCCCAGGTTTCATTTTGTTTCCAGCCCATTTTTGACAGATAATTTGCCGCCGAAGCCGCCGCGTCGCCGTAATTCTGCCAGATGTCAATTTTGCCGTCACGGTCATAATCCACGGCATAGGCATTGAAGGTCGAGGGCATAAACTGAAAATGCCCCATAGCTCCGGCCCAGGAGCCTTCCATGCCGTCAACGGTGACATTGCCGGCATCGATGATTTTCAGTGCCTGATACAGTTCGCCGCGGAAAAACTTTGGCCGCCTTTGGTCATAACTCAGGACTGTCAGCGCCTCAATAACGTGATAATTGCCGAAGGTTCGGCCGTAATCGGTTTCCATGCCCCAAAAAGACACAATATAATTAAAGGGTACGCCGTATTGTTTTTCCAGAGATTTGTATTGCGGATAAAGCTCCTTATATTTCCGGCGGCCGCGGTCAGCTTTTTTGGCGTTAACCAAACGGTTGACATAATCTGTTGTGGTCATGACAAATTCTGCCTGTTTGCGGTCTTTTTTGACAACGTCGTGTTCCGGGTGGTAATAATTCCGGGCAAAGGCTTGGTTGACGGTTTCAGCAGAGATGCCGCGGGCGACCATTTCCTCCTTCAGGTCATCAAGCCAGTCGAGATATTCCTGCGGCGGTTCGGGAATCTTATCCATCCGCGCGACAGAGGCGCAAGCCGTTGATCCAAACAGCATGGCTGCGCCAAACACCGCCGTCATCCCCTTTTTCAACATCCGTAAACATTCCTTTTATAATTTTTGCAATTTGCCGTTATTCTATCCGCAAGGCTTTTAAAAAGTCTTAATTTATATATCAGTATTTCTTGTTTAATAAAAATATGATATTATATTTAACACAGCTGTAACTATTATTTTCAGGAGCTGAAACATGAATGAAAAAACAATGAGATTCAAAGCCCGGCATATATGGCTTTATATTATTGCCGGGGTGGCGTCGCTCGGCGGTCTGCTTTCGGGCTTTGACACCGGGGTGATTTCCGGGGCGCTGCTGTTTATTAACGATACCTGGCCGCTAAGCGCGTTTGAACAGGGCTGGGTTGTCAGTTCCGCTCTGGTCGGCGCCGTTATCGGCGCGGCGGCGAACGGGGCTTTGGCGGATATTTACGGACGCAAAAAAGTGATTATCGCCACGGCGGTCGTTTTTGCCGTCGGCTCCATTCTCTGCGGATTTGCCACCAGCGTAGCCTGGCTGATTGCCGGGCGCATGATTCTCGGTCTGGCTATCGGTATGGTGAACTTTGTCATTCCGCTGTATTTGTCGGAATTGTCACCGCAGAAAGTCCGCGGCATGCTGGTTTCGCTGTATCAGTTGGCCATTACCGCCGGTATTTTGTTCTCTTATCTCATTAACCGCGTTTTTGCCCTGACGGAATACAACTGGCGTTGGATGCTCGGCGCGGGGTTGATTCCTGCTCTTATCCTGCTTATCGGCATCAGTTTTCTCGGCGATACGCCGCGTTGGCTCATCAGCCAGAAGCGCGAACATGAAGCCAAGGATATTTTTGAAAAAATTGAGCCGGACGCGGATGCCGATGCCCATATTGCCGAAATTAAGTCTACGCTTGCACCGCAGAAAGGACGCAAAATCCAGAAGAAGATTTTCCAGTCCTGGATGCTGATGCCGGTTATGGTCGGCGTGGGAATGATGTTTATGCAGATTTGCACCGGCATTAACACCATTATTTATTACACGGCAACGATTTTCAAGGCTGCCGGGTTTACTGACACTATCGGCGCCCTGTATGCGACAATCGGTGTCGGCGTGGTGAACTTCCTGATGACGTTTGTCGCTATTTTCTTCACTGACAAGGTCGGACGCAAGCCATTGCTTTATGCCGGACTGACCGGCGTGACCCTCAGCCTGTTTGCTTTGGGCGCTTCATTCCTGTTGACGGATTATCTCGGGGATAATCTGAAATGGGTGGCTGTCGGCAGCATTGTGGTTTATATCGCCTGCTTTGCATTCTCGCTCGGACCTATCGGCTGGATTATCGTTTCTGAAATTATGCCGCTGAAAATCCGCGGTATGGCGATGAGCCTTTGCACGATGGCAAACTTCGGCTTCAACTTTGTGGTCGCCCTTACCTTCCCGGTTCTGCTGCAGAAAATCGGCGAAGGCTATACGTTCTGGATTTTCGGGGTAATCGGCGTTTTCAGCCTGTTCTTTACCTATAAGTATCTGCCGGAAACCAAAGGACGTTCTTTGGAGCAGATTGAAAAGAACTGGCAGAAAGGCGTTCCTGCCCGTGATTTCTAAGCTTAAATCAACAGTAAAAAAACAAGCCCTCGGAAACGGGGGCTTTATCTTTTATGTCAGTATTTTTTTGTTAAAAGGAATCTGGTTGAAATCTGAATATATCCATGGTTTTGTTACTACCTATTTCCGAGTCTTTCAAATAAAACATCCTGACATATCCCCAGACCTGATATTTTTAAAATCGGGAATAGAAAGTAATTAAAATTACTAAAATCAATAGATTTTAAGGGGTTATGTGTTTTTTTCACCGCCTTTAGCATTGGTAATTTTATTCTTTCTATTAAAAAATTAAATTTCCTATTTAAAATAATATTTTTTTACTATATATAATGTATATAAGTTTATTAGAATACCTTAAAAAGAGTATGGGGACAATTTGATGACAACTAAGAGTACAAGATCACGCCGCGGCCGCATGGAAAATGGTCAGCCTAACCCGATTGACCGCCACGTCGGCAGCAGAATCAAAATCCGCAGACAGCTTCTCGGTTTGAGCCAAAACCGTCTGGCTGCGATTTTAGGTCTTACGTTCCAGCAGGTTCAAAAATATGAACAAGGACAGAATCGTGTCAGCGCCAGCCGCCTTTGGGATTTGAGCAAAGCTCTGGATGTGGAGATTGGTTTCTTTTTCAAAGACATGAAAGAAGAAACAGCTCAGAGCAGCCCTAAGGCACTGCTGACAGGAAAAGCTTCGTCAGCCGCTTCAGAAAGTTCCGATCCGATGCAACGTCAGGAAACTTTTGATTTGGTAAAGGCTTACTATAAAATCCCGAATCGCAAAGCCGCTCAGCAGCTTTTTGATTTGGCGATTGTAATGTCTAAAACCCAGATGCCCAGCGACAAAAGCGAAAGCGACGAAGAAACAGAGAAAGCGGCTGCCCCTTCCCGTGAGAGAAAGCGGAAGAAAAAGCAGCTTCCTTAATTTGATAATATAGTCCATGGATTCACCCGGAAGTTTTTTGATTTCCGGGTGTTTCTTTATCTCTGAAAGTTATTGTTGCATGAAGCGACAATAACTTCCGCTTCGGAGCGTTTAGTTGCCGATACCGGAAAAGCCCATAAAGGCCATGGAAAGCAAGCCGGCCGTAATCAGGGCTATCGGCGTTCCCTGCAGGGCTTTGGGAATGCGGGTGCGGCTCAGACGTTCCCGCAGGCCGGCAAAAACGACGATTGCCAGCGTAAAGCCCATAGCATTGGCCAGACCATAACAGACAGACTGCATCAGGCTGAGTTCTTTTTGTACCGACAGCAAAGCCACGCCCAACACCGCGCAATTGGTCGTAATCAGCGGCAAGAATATGCCCAGAGCCTGATACAGTGCCGGAGAAGCCTTTTTCATGATGATTTCGACCATTTGCACCAGGGCGGCTATAACCAAAATGAAAACAACGGTTATCATATACTCCAAGCCGTTTGGCGCCAGCAGCCGGTAATAAATCAGCCAGGTTGCCACAGCAGAAATCGTCATGACGAACATGACGGCAAAACCCATGCCAAAAGACGTGGATATTTTTTTTGACACGCCGAGAAACGGGCAGATGCCCAGAAACTGCGACAGAACAATGTTGTTTACAAAAATGGCGGCAATGAAAATCATTGTGTAACTCATATCAGTTTGCTCCCCGCAGTTTGTTGAAAATCATAATCAGGAATCCGAGAGCAAGGAATGCTCCGGGCGGCATGATGAAAAGGAGCATGGTTTCCGCCCCTTCCCCGAACAGGCTGTATCCGAAAATGCTGCCGGCACCGAGAAGTTCACGCAAAGCGCCGAGCAAAAACAGGGCAAAGGTAAAGCCCAGCCCCATGCCGACGGCATCCAGGACCGACTGTCCCAGGCTGTTCTTGGATGCAAAAGCCTCTGCTCTTCCCAAAATGATACAGTTGACGACAATCAGAGGAATGTAAATGCCCAACGCGCGGTGCAGCGCCGGGAGGTAAGCCGCCATCAGCATTTCAATAACGGTGACAAAAGAGGCAATGATGACTATGAACGCCGGAATACGCACGCCGTCAGGAATAAGGTTTTTCGTCAGAGAAATGGCAGCGTTGGATAATATCAGCACAAACAGCGTTGCCAGCCCCATGCCTAAGCCGTTTAACGCCGAAGTGGTTACGCCGAGCGTGGGACACATGCCGAGAAGCATGACAAAAGTCGGATTTTCGCGGACAAGGCCGCGGGTCAGGTTATCAAGGCCGGTTTTATTCATTATGCCCTCCTCTGCTGCTGAGTTTCTGATAAGCGCCGTAAGCATTCTGTACGGCTTCCGCTACGGCGCGCGAACTGATTGTCGCTGCGGTGACGGCATCAATGTCGCCGCCGTCCTGTTTGACTTTTATTTCTCCCTCCGGCCGCATTCCGTCAAACTGCGACTTGAATTTTTCTTCGGAAACCTTTGTGCCTAATCCCGGCGTTTCCTGGCTTTTAAGGACTTCATAACCGAGGATATAGCCGTCAATGGTGATGCCTACCATATTGCCGCCAAAGCCTTTGCGGCTGTTAGTCTTAATGGCAAAGGCCCGTATCAGGCCGTCGCGGCGTATCGGAAAAACCTGCAGTTTGTTGCGGCTGCCTTTAATGCTGACATAGGTGCTGTCCGCAAAAGGATTATTTTCAGGAACAATGCCGACAACCTTGTATATGGCTTCGGCTTCCGCCTGATTCTTGGCTTTGGCAATCGGTTCCGCCGTCAGATTATGTACCAGCCCGAGAACAAAAGCGGCCAGCACGGCAACAACAGTCAGGCTCAGCGCCATGTTTTTCAGACTTGAAGACAGTTTTGCCATGATTATCTCTCCCTGACACCGAAAATACGCGGAACGCTTATCATATCAATCAAAGGCACGAATGCGTTCATAATCAAAATTGCGAAGGATACGCCTTCGGGATAGACGCTGTAAATACGAATAACATAAGTCAGAACACCGCAGCCGATTCCGAAAATTACTTTGCCGCGGCGGCTCATCGGCGAGGTTGTATAATCCGTCGCCATGAAAATCGCGCCCAGCATCAGTCCGCCGGACAGCAGGTGTGTTACCGGGTCAAGGCGGATGTCATCAGTCAGCAGCCAATGGACGCCGACCAGGATAAAAAACGTCGCCAGATAATAAAAAGGGATTTCCCAGGTGATAATATGCTTATAAAGCATATAGGCAAGGCCTAAGAGCAATGCCAGCGTGGAAACTTCGCCGATACAGCCGCCGGTATTGCCGACAAACATATCAAAATATCCGGGCAGATTGGTTTGTGTGGCCGAGGTGGCGGCGTCAATATGTTTGAGAACGCCGAGCGGGGTTGCGCCGGTCTGAACATCCGTATTCATAAAATTCAGCCAGTCAGGATTTTGCCAACGGGTCATTTGCACCGGAAAAGAAATAAACAGAAAGACGCGGCCGACCAGAGCCGGGTTGAACAGGTTTTTGCCTATGCCGCCGAAAGCCATTTTGGTGACGCCGATGGCCATAAAACAGCCAATCAGGGTCATCCACACCGGCATTCCTGCCGGGAGGTTGAATGCCAGCAGCATGCCGGTAACAACGGCGGACAAATCTCCGGCAGCGTCCGGCTGTTTCATCAGATAACGGCTGATGAGGTACTCGCAAAGGACACAACCGGCAACAGCGGTAACGACAACCTGCAGCGCGGCCATGCCAAAACTGAGCAGGCCGACGGCCAGAGCCGGCAGCATGGCGATGATGACATTCCACATAATGCCACGGGTGGACAAGGGTGAATTAAGATGCGGAGCGGTTGATATTTTTAACATAATTACGACCTTGTTTGTTTACGAAGTTCCATTTTTCCGAGTTTGCAGTAATCCAGCAACGGAATTTTGGCCGGACAGGTAAAAGCGCAGGAGCCGCATTCAATGCAGTCAAGGGCATGAAGACGGCGCAGCTCGTTGAGTTCGTCGTTGTTTTTGACGGCGGAGGCTATGGCAAAGGGGCGCAGCCCCATGGGGCAGACATCAACGCATTTGCCGCAGCGGATACAGGCCGTTTCTGCCGGTTTGACGGCATCGCGGTCATTGAGCAGCAGGATACCCGAAGTCAGTTTGGTTACCGGGGCGTCAAGGTTGACGGCCGCGGTTCCCATCATGGCGCCGCCGAAAATAATTTTGCCGATTTTAGAGGTATCGGAACAGGAACGGTTAATCAGATAAGACGCCGGGGTACCGACCCTGACCAGATAGTTTGCCGGTTTGTCGGCGCATTCATCGCCGGAAACGGTTATGATACGTTCAAACAGCGGTTTGTTTTTCATGACCGCTTCATAAACGGCATAGACGGTGCCGACATTCTGGACAATGCAGCCGATATCCAGCGGCAGACCGCGCGATGGCACTTCTCTGCCGGTGATGGCTTTAATCAGCTGTTTTTCGGCGCCTTGGGGATATTTGCTGGCGCAGACACGAACATTGACTCCGACATAGCGGCGAGTAAGCTTTGACATGATTTCAATTGCCTCGGGCTTGTTTTCGTCAATGGCGATAATTGCGTTTTGAATACCAAGCGCGCGGTTGATGATTTTGGCGCCGATGATAATCTGCTCGGCTTTTTCGACCATCAGGCGGTCGTCTGCCGTCAGGTAGGCTTCACATTCAATGCCGTTTAAAATGAGGTGGTCGACCTTTTTGCCTTCGGGAAGCGTCGTTTTTATCGGGGTCGGGTACCCTGCCCCGCCCATGCCGACAATGCCCGCTTCGCGAATTTTCTGAACGATTTCCTGCGGTGTGAAAGGAATTTCTTTAACCAGTTCAGGGCTGCGGTCTATTGAGGGTTCCCATTCGTCGCCCTCAACCTTGATGACAATCATCAGTGCTGGGTAGCCGGAATCGCTGACTATCTCGTCAATTTTTACAACCTCACCGGAAACGGAAGAATGAATGTCAGCGGAAACAATGCCGTCAGCATCTGCCAGCAAAGTCCCGACTTTGACTTTGTCGCCCTTCTGCACCAGAATTTTTGCCGGCGCGCCGATATGCTGGCGGACGGGGATATAGACAAACTCCGGCAGGCCGGCCGGAATTATCGGCATTCCCGACGTGAGCTTATGCTTGTCAAGATGAATGCCGCCCATCGGAAAAGTGTATTTTTTCATTGCTTAACTCTCCTTTTTTCCGGTGTAGACAATGGCGCCGGTTGGACAGGTTTTCGCCAGTTCCGCGCCGTATCGGGCAGCGTCGACCGTTGCCGGAATGTATGACAAATTGTTTTCGATTTTTATATCAGGGCAGATTTTGGCGCATTTCTGGCAGGCAATGCAGGCAGCCTTGCAGTTTTTGCGGGCGACGGCGCCTTTCTGCGTATTGCGGCAGGCAACATAAACGCGGGCATTGTCCCGGCCTTTGGGGCGCAGTTCAAAAAGCTGCTTAGGGCAGATGTTGACACAGGCACCGCAGGCAACGCATTTGTCTGCGTCGACAACAGGCAGGCCGGTTTCTTCGGAAATACGGAGCGCACCAAACTTGCAGGCACGAACACAATCGCCGAAGCGGACACAGCCGGTCGGGCATTCGCTTTGCGAGGTGGTAATGCGGGCGGCCATACGGCAGCTTTTCAGGCCGACGTATTCAAATTTTGCCGGCGCGTTTTCGCAAGAGCCGTTGCAACGCAAAACCGCGACCAAAGCCTCATGCTCCGCCACTTCATAGCCAAGCAGCGCGGCGATTTTCTGCATGACGGTTTTGCCGCCGACCGTACAATACAGCCCGGCAAAGCCTTCGCGGTCAGCCCGGACGCAGGCGGAAGCAAAGTCATGGCACCCCGCTTTGCCGCAGGCACCGCAGTTTACCCCGGGCAGGCAAGATTCGACCTCGCCGACCAGCGGATTTTCGACAACGGCAAATTTGCGGGAAACGGCATATAAAATGACCGAGGCCGCCAAGGCGACAGCGCCGACAATCAGGACATTCAGCAAAATTACGTTCATTTCCGCTCCTTAATGCAACATCGTGAAAAAAACTCTAAAACAAGCTAGCATATAAATCAGATTTACCAAGAAAATTTTGAGCTTACTCCCCAATTTTATGGATTTTCAACCCTAAGAGAGGGCTCATTCGCTTCCGGCACAGCCACAATACGCCGTAATAAGGCGGCAGAACGGCAAGCGCGGATAAAGCCGCAAACGTTTCATCCGTACGCAGAAGCACGGCGGAAAGCAAGATTGCCAGAAACAGGAGCAACGGCAAAATATAGGCAAAAAAGACTGCCAGCCAACCGGCTGCGGCGGAAGCGCTGACTGTGACCCGGTCGCCGACGGCAAAATGCTTTCCCGGCGGCAGGGATATTTGCGCCTCACGGTTTGTTCCCGGCTGTGACAGGCATTTTTCCTTTATCGGGCAATGTCCGCAGGCATCCGGACAAAAGTAGCGCACGGTCACGCTGTTATCTCCGGCGGCAATAACCTCTGCTTCGCGGCTAACGCTTTCCATCGGCCAAAACTTTCATATATTTTTTGAAAGCCGGGCTAGCTAACGTAGCAACGTCACCTTTATCGTTGCGGACAAACATGACAAGCGGCAGTTTCAGCTTTTTGGCGAAAGCCAGCCCCTGCTCCGGCCCCATAGCCATGACGGCGGTCGCATAGGCATCGGCGTCAATACAGTTTTCGGTCAGGACTGTCACCGAAGTCAGGTCGTTTTCAACCGGCTTGCCGGTTGTGGCAGAAATGGTATGGGCATAGCGGTGACCGTCACTGCCTTCCCGGTAATTGCGATAATCTCCTGAAGTGGCGGCCGAAAGGTCAACCAACTGCAAAATTTCGGCATTGCGGCCGCTGTCATCCGGTTCCTGCACACCGACTCTCCAGCCGCCCGAGGTTTCGCCGACCCTGTTGCCGGAAGCCCGGACTTCGCCGCCCAAATCAACGACAAAATCGTTGAAATTCATGCTTTTTAACAATTTTGCCACCTGATCGACACCGTAACCTTTGGCTATGGCTGAGAGGTTGAGGGTTATGCCGTCGGCTTTTTTGCGCAGTAGCGTGTAATCATCGGTAAATTCCAATTTGTCAAAGCCGACAGCGGGCAAGACGGCGGCAATTTCTTCCGCCGAGGGCTCCCGGCGCCGCTGTTCGGGGCCAAAACCCCAAAGGTCGACCAGTTTGCCGACGGTCGGATCAAAGCTGCCGTTACTCTCCTTATAAATACGGTCGGCGGTTTTGAACAGCTCGGACATTTCCGGGGAGAGCTTTATCCACTCTCCGGCCGGCGCGGCATTAATCTTACTGATTTCGGAATCATCATCAAACACTGACATTTGACGGTTGACTTTTTTCAAAACTTTTACGATATCGCGGTGCACTTTTCGAGGAACACGCGGGGCATTGATTTTGACCATATAATAAGTCCCCATGGTTTTGCCGGTAAAAACGGGATATGCGCGGTAAGAATGTTCCAAGGCATAATAGGCGGCAAAAGCCAGAAGCAGCGCAACGGTAAAAAAACGCAGAGATTTCATTGAAAAAAATTTTAGCTTTCTCATATTTATCTAAACCCCATTTTTATGTTTAATAACTCATCAACTTGCTTTTACTTTAAATAAAATATGTTTTAACCTGACGGAAAAGCAAAAGATGTAACAGAGAGGTATTCACTATGTCTGATAACCAAAAGAATAAACCAGCCGTTCATAAAATCAAGCAATCTCTGCAAAATATGAACAAAGCCTGCGAAAAATGGCGCAGCAACATTAGAAAAGCTATTGATTTTACGGGAAAATACGTCGCAAAGACCGGACTGAGCGCCAATGCCGTTTCCATTCTCGGCTTTATCATCGGCATTTCCGCCGTCAATTTTCTGGCATTGAACATGTATGGCTGGGCTTTGCTGTGTATTGCGCTCAACCGCTTTTTCGATATGCTGGACGGCGCGGTTGCCCGTTATAATAAAGTAACGGAGTTCGGCATTTTTCTTGATGCGGCTTTGGATTATATTTTTTATGCCGGCGTCATCTTCGGCTTTGCTCTGGCTTATCCGGCGCAAAACGCCGTTGCCGCCGCATTTTTGCTGTTTGCGTTCACGGCATCGTCCTGCTCCATGCTGGCTTATGCCGTTATCGCTTACCGCCGCCACAGCGAAAAAGCGCTTGTTTTCGACAAGTCGCCGTTTTATCTCGGCGGTTTCGCCCAAGGGGTTGAGGTTTTTGCCGCTATCGCCGTTATGTGCCTGATGCCGTTCTGGTTTATGGAAATTGCCATTGTCGTCGGCATTTTGTGTCTGGTTAAAGCGCTGAGCATTGTTGCCGCTGCTTATTACAATTTTGTCATTGCCGAAAAATAAGCGATGCGCCGCCTGCTTGAATATTTCTGCCTGTTGCTGTCCGTTGTCTTTTTTTATACGGCGGAAGCGGCGGCTTTGTCTTTGGCGCAAGAAACACCGGCCGTTACGGTGCGCTTACAGACAAACACCGACCAAATTAACGCCCGGCAGGATATTCTGGTTTTGGCGGAATTTGACATCGACAAGGGCTGGCATATTTTATCTCCGGCGGGTGGGGATATAGGCTTGCCGACCAAAATCGACTGGACGCTGCCCGCCGGTTACAAACTGGCGGAAGTTCGCTGGAGTCAGGCTCGGGAATTTAATAATGACGGGCTTGTCCAATATGTTTATGAAGGCAAGGCTTATTATCTGGCCAGGATTACGCCGCCGGAAAACGCTGCGGGCAAGGCGGCATTCAGCGTGCAGGTTTCCTGGCAGGCCTGCGCAGCAGAATGTCGTCCGGAAAGCCGCCTGTTTAATTTTACCCTGCCGGTTACGGAAAAGCATCTGTCGCCTGCCGAGGCCTGGTATGACAGTTTGCGCGCGGCGGAAAAAACTTTTCTGTTGACGGAGGATAAAATTCCCGAACTGGCAGACGAACCGGCCTTTTGGTTTGTCTTGCTTCTGGCGTTTGCCGGCGGCATTGTCCTTAATCTGATGCCGTGCATTTTTCCGGTTCTGTCGCTTAAGGCCATTGCCTTGGTCAAAGGCGCCAAACGGAGCCGCAAAGCCCGTGCCGACGCCCTGCTCTATACGGCCGGCGTTTTGCTCTCTTTCCTTTTGACGGCATTTGTACTGGCCTGGCTGCGGCAGAGCGGAGAAAAAGCAGGTTGGGGTTTTCAGCTGCAATCTCCGGTTTTTGTCGCGGTGTTGCTCGGGATATTTATTGTCATTTTATTTATGTTTCTTGATTTGATAAAGGTCAGCAATCCGTTTACCGACCCAATGGTGCGGCTGTCAGTCAAAGCGCGCAGGTTCAGTTCTTTTCTGACCGGCGTCTTTTCGGTGGTGATTGCCACACCCTGCACGGCGCCGTTTATGGGAATTGCCATCGGCTATGCCCTGACCCGGCCTGTTTATTACTATTATCCGGTTTTTCTAACTCTAGGGCTGGGGTATGCTTTTCCGTTTTTAATCCTGGGCTTTTTCCCAAAACTTTTGGCCGGAATACTGCCTAAACCGGGAAAATGGATGGTAACGCTGAAACGGATTTTTGTTATTCCCGTTTTTTTGACCTGCGTTTGGCTGGGGTGGGTATTGTACAGCCAGCTGGCGGCTCGTCCGGCGGTTAATGAATACGGCGCCGTCTGGCATGCTTATGATGCGGGAAAAGTGTCTGAGGCGGTCAATAACGGGCAGAAAGTCTTTATTGATTTTACGGCCAAATGGTGCCTGATTTGTTTGGCTAACGAAAAAGCGGCTCTGGACACCGCCGAATTTGCAAAGATTGCCCGCGAGAAAAATATTCTGCTGTTCAAGGCCGACTGGACCAACCGGGATGCCGCGATTACGCAGGCGCTCGAATATTACGGACGCAGCAGTATTCCGCTTTATATTTATTATGACGGTGAGAAAATGCAAGTTCTGCCACAGTTGCTGACACCCGGCGTCATTAAAGACAAACTGCGTTAATATAAAAAAACTCTGAACATCAGTTCAGAGTTTTTTCTTAATCGGCAGCCGGCTTATTTGCCAAAAATCCCCAGTTCCTTGACGCGGTCTTTTACATTACCGACAACGCCCTTGAGGTTTTCTTTGGCAACATCTTCCAAATTGCTCAACTTGCTGTTGACAACGGTCTGAGAAGCGACGGTCAGAATTTTGTTGATAACCGCGGCAATAACCTGCGGAATGCTCTTTTTCTCGGAGCCTTCGCCGATATTTTTCATTTCAATCGTCGGCAGCGTAACGGCGACTTCCTGCCCCATGGCTGCTGCTGACAATTTGGCATTGCTGATAGTCAGCTTTTTGATGACAACCTTTTTGCTTTCGGCTTTTTCCTCATCAGAAGCAGCCTTAGCCTCCTGAGGTTTGGCTTGTTCGGCTTTAGGCTCTTCTTTGGCTGACTTTTTCAGATAATTTTCAACATTATTTTGAATTTCCTTGATATTATTCTGGGTCAGGGAAAGCATTTCATAAGTGATTTCCGGCTTGTCAACCACAATCGACTCGATAACAATCGTGTTGCTTGTCAGGCTCTTCAAGTCGACTTTGACCTGAATTTTGTTCAAGTCAAAGATGTTCGGCGTTTTGTAGTTGGCCGGATTGGCAACGGTGATTTTATCAATAACGGCTTCGCCCTTGGTCAGCGAGAAATCCAAGCCTTTAAGCGTGACATCGGTTCCGGTGACTTCGCTGCCGTATTTGTGCACCAGTTTGGAAACGATACTGCTGACAGAAGGCGTAAAGTAATAGGCACCGGCAGCGACGGCAACCAGGCCCAGCAGAAAATAGCGTTTTTTCATGATTGTTCTTCCTTAAATTGTTGATAACGACGTTTGATATAATTTGAAATAGTTTCTGAAATTCGTTGTTGCAAGCCCTTGTCACGATTATATTTATCCAGCGTAGACAGCAGGTTGTCAAAGCAGCCGGTCAGGCGGCAGAAGTCAAATGACGCCTTGTAATTCAGGTCATAAATCCAGGAAATATAGCTCAAAATCCAGTCTTCCGACGTTTTTATGTCGCTGCGTTTGGGCATTCTTCCGGCCAGAAAGTCTTCCGCCATAACCGGGGTCAGCCCGCCGGGCGCTGTTTTTGACAGGAACAGGTGTTCAAAAACATTATCGGAAGCTTTTTGCGCCGTCTTCATCAGGTAAAAATTGGCAATTTTATCGGCATCACGCACCAGAAAGGCGATTTTGAGAATATCATTTTTCAGTTTTTCATCGGTTATGGCGGTAAATTCCGCATCATTATAAAGGTCTTCTATCATATGGCCATGATGTTTGACCGGCAGCAAAATTTCCGGGCGGGCATATTCGGGAATACTTTTCAGAATTTCATAACTGTACAGAGAATGATCGTGGCGGCGGGGGTGAGGCTCTTCGTCATAAAGCCGTTCAATTTCCATAAAACGGCCGATATCGTGAAACAAGTAGGCCAGTTTGGCACTCAGCAAAAAGCGCCCTTCCCGTCCGGAAAAAGCCTGCTCGCGGCGCATGATGTAATTTCCGGCGCCGACGACCTGAAAAGAATGGCGGATTTTTTCATCAGCATACAACTTGTAAAAATCACTGCCGGATACTTTGGCGTAACAGCGCCTATAATGTTTTTTAAGCAGTTCTTCGTCTTTAGACGTGTCTATATCAGCCATAAAATTTCCCCTTTTGTTTTAAGGGATACGTCATCACGGTTAATATTTATTTAAAAAAGCAAAAGAGCCTATTTTCGCAAACAAGCTCTTTTTAATAAACAAATTTGTATAATCAAAATTGCAAAATGATATTGCGGTCTTCGCAGACGGCGGCTGTTATGGCTAAAGATAACAGTTTTTGATATTTTGAACAATGCGTGTCAAAAAAACAGGCATTGTGGAAAATTCTTGTTAAATAAGAGTCGGCTTTCACAAGTGGACTCTTAAAAATGACAAATCCAATTACAAATATTGTGTTTGTCATGGTTTTAAATTTAAAGTTATGAACAAAATAAGATTTAAGCATCTTCTTTATAGAAAATTTTATATTTTTTGTCAAGTTATATTTTACGTTTTCTTAAAAACTATTTTATATAATGATAAAGTTTGTTTAGTATAAATGAGGCAAAATATGATAAACCACCAAGAAAACCTTATGAAAGCAGTCAAACTCAGCAAAACTTCCATTGATTCTGGAAGTTCGCCTTTCGGCTGTATCATCATAGACAAAGACGGAAAAATTATCGGCGAAGGACACAACCGGGTGGCGCTTGACAACGATCCGACGGCGCATGGCGAAGTTATGGCTATTCGCAACGCCTGCAAAAATATCGGCAGTTTTGATCTTTCCGGGTGCATTTTATACACTTCCTGCGAACCTTGCCCGATGTGTCTGAATGCCGCAAAATGGGCTAATATTGCAGAAATTTATTATGCCGCCGACCGCTATGATGCTGAAAACATCGGTTTCCGCGACCGGGTATTTTATGATGACGATCCGTTGGAATTGCACCGCATTGTGCTTCAGGAGGCTGTCGATGTTATGCAGGAATGGAAAAACAAGCCCGACAAAATCGAATATTAATTTTTTTTGCAAAAAAGTAAAAAATTGTGTTGCAAAATAAAATTTCACAGAGTATATTGCGCTTGTTGTTAATGATATCCCATTGACGGGTGCGTAGCTCAGTTGGTAGAGCAACTGACTCTTAATCAGTGGGTCTGGGGTTCGAACCCCCACGCGCCTACCATTCTCTAAAGTCCGCTTATTGCGGGCTTTTTTTCATATGCACTCAATTTATATGCACGTGCGTGGACTGTTCTCTCCCTGCGGGTTCGGTCTAGCTGCGTAAGTTTCGCTAAGGGCTCAACAACTCCGCCTCGGTCACTCGGTTTGTAACGCTTGTTGCGCGTCGCTGCCGCTAGCTGACAAACTAACAAACTCTCGCCTGTCGTTGAAAAATCCTCCACCGGAGAATTTTTCTGCCTCCAGCCCCACGCGCCTACCATTCTCTAAAGTCCGCTTATTGCGGGCTTTTTTTTCATATGCACTCACCCACGGGGTGTTGCGGAAAGTTTGCCGCTGGTTGATAATACATAAAAAAACGCGTTGCTTAGATTGTGCCTGCCGCTAGTTTAATTAATAATTGTCCCCTACTCAGAGAAGAAACCAGGTAATAGCTAATAAACTTGGGGTTTTCTGTAAAGCAACTAATAAAACAAAAGCCCGGAATTGTCCGGGCCTTTAATTTTAATGCAGGTCAATGCTTTCTGCGTAAGCATCGCACATGTTTCCTTCAAAATGCCAGTTGTCCAAATCGCCTTTATAAAAGACAAAGGTAATTTTGCAAGACATGGGAATATAGCTGCCATTATAATAATGCGAACCGTTTTTGTTGTATATCAGAAAACGCTCCCGCCCCATTTCATAAGAACTGTCCGGCGGACCAATGGTCGTGACAAGCTCCTCCTCGTCCATGCCGATAAAGCTTTCATCTCCCTGGCGGCGGACACGCGGGGAATGACACGCACTTAACACAAAAAGTATCAAAAACACCCAAAGAAGTTTATGCATTGTTTTAATCCTACATTTTACTTTTATGATAAAAACAGTATATAGCGTTAATTTCTTAACACAAGATTATTTTTAATTTAATTGAATGTTAATTAATAGGAATTATGTTTAAAAATATAATTTGTTTTAACAGAGAGGTTCAGATGAAGAAAACTGCCGGTATTTTTATCCTTGCCGCCGGAATATTGGCCGGAAGCGCCGTTCAGGCCGGGGAATACGAAAACTGTATGGCTCAGGCTCCGGGCGACAGCGACATTACCAAGTGCAACAATGCCGAAACGGCTCGGGTTATGCGCAGCCTGCAATCCAGGTATAATTCTCTTGCGTCCAATAAATATTTTACGCAGTGGAATGACAAAACTCTGGCTTCCAACCAAAATTTTCAGATGTTGCTGCGGCAGTGGGTTGATTATCGCGACAAGTATTGCTCTCTCTACGGTTATACCTTTTCTCAAGGACAGGGAACAATTACCGAGGTTCAGAAGTCGCAATGTATGCTTGATTTGACCAATCGTTTTGCCAAAGATGTGGAGGCGATTATCCGGATTTATAACGATATGGCGGTAACAAAGAGGTAATTCCATGAAAAAAACATTTATCATTTTGGCGGCCGCGGCCGTTTTACATGCCGGAACGGCGCGCGCAGAATCCGCCGCTTATCAATACTGCATGAAAGACGCTTCAAAAATCGGGGACAGTGCCATTGCCGAATGCATGAAAGCGGAAAACGGCCGTCTCAGCCAACAGATTTATAAGGAATATGAACAGATTTCGCTCAGCCCGGATTTCATAAAATGGAATAACGGTTCCGGTATGTTTCGCGGCCGTTTGAAAAGCCTTTATGAGAATTGGTCAAAATATCGCGATGAATATTGCGACCTTTATGTTCTATCGATGAGCAATTATACCGGCAGCGCCGAATATAACAAGCAAAGCTGCCTGCTTGATGCCAACAAGACTCAGCTTCTGCAGATGTCGTCCGTGCTGCGGAATTATAATTCCACTCCGGAATAACCGATTTTTTTTCATACATGATACCGGAAGCCGTTTCCGGTATTTTTTTTGCTTTGTTTCACGCGAAAGATATTGTCATTTTTGAAAGCTTGTGATATAGTAATTATGTGTGTGTAGATTTGATACCTGACTAAAAAACAGGGGTGTGTTATGAAAATATTCTCGAAATATTTATATTTTTCGGACTGTCCTCCAACAGGAGGATGGCGTTTTGGCGTGTCCTGAGAAAAAAGCGCCCTCACCTTTTGACTTAATCTCAACGCAATAAGGTATCAAATCCGCATTTGAAGAATTAACAAATGCCGGAGGGGTTGGTTATGATTAAGAACAGATTTTTACTTTATCTTCTTTG
>JAUNPO010000147.1:3209-3941 GCA_030536665.1 Pseudomonadota bacterium | reverse complement strand
TTGGAAATCAAGAATCTTACGACCAGAAACGTAGTTGTGGCTTCAAACGGCAACAACGGTTATGCCGCCGGTTACGGCGAATGGCAGCCAAACGAGGCGCAGTCTGTGTTTAAGCCGTTTACCGGCGAGGACTGGGGAAAAGGCGGATCAAGCTCAAACGATACGGCCCGTCAGGGAATTTTGTACATTGAATTCAGAGGAGTATAGAAATGAAAACTTATGCCAGACTTAACAACGGAACCATCGAGTTTGCCCCGGCGATCATGCGCAGGGACAAAAAGACCATTATCGGCTATAATCTGGAAAAAAATGAAGAAATGCTTTTAACTGACGGTTATAAGATATTGGCAGACTGCAAAAAAAACAATGACGGTAGAGTGTATGACCTGAGTTGGAGCGAAGACGACACCCATATTTATAAAAAATGGGTTCCGCATGTTTACGGCGATGCGGAGCTGGAGAGCATCCGCAACCGTTTGTACGGTGAAATTTCCGATAAAATTCTGGCCAAAGTTCAGCGCGGCGCCGCCGAACCGGAGGAATACATTCGGGCGGTCGCGCAGATTAAGCATGAACACAGATATTCCGGCGAGAGCGCCAGAACTTACAATGATTTTTTCAACGAGGCGGCGCGAATGTGGAACGAGGTTAACGCCGACAGACCGGTAAGCCTGAGAGAATGAAAAACGGAGCCGGATATCTGTTGAAGATGTGCGGCTCTTGTTTGACAAA
>JAUNPO010000147.1:1570-3167 GCA_030536665.1 Pseudomonadota bacterium | reverse complement strand
TTAAACCCTCGTATTAGAAATAAATTATTGTGTATTTGATTTTCAGGTGTTTTTATGAATATGAAAAATTTATTTAAAAACAATTTCGTTACTTTTCTGATTGTTCATTTTCTGGTTTGGAGCGGTATTCCGCAGCTGCGTCCGAGCTTGCCGATGGACAGCATTGAAGCGATTATGTGGGGAAGATACTGCGACTGGGGAACCAATAAGCATCCGCCGCTCTCGGGTTTTCCGGCCTCGTGGTTTTATGACTGGTTCGGCAGTGCCGGAATCTATATTCTGAGCCAGGTCTGCGTTTTGTTCGGATTTATTTATATCTACAAACTGGCCAAATGTTTTCTGGAAGAAAAGAAAGCGGTGCTGGCGGTGATGGTGCTGGAAGGCGTGATTTATTACGGTTTCAGTTCCATGGAATATAACGTCAATGTTTTGTCGCTGGCATTGTGGCCGGCAACCGCCTATTATTTCTATCTGGCGGTGCGGAACGGAAAATGGCCGCATTGGGCATTGACCGGTCTGTTTGCCAGTCTTAACGTCATGAACAAGTATGTCGGCGGCGTGTTGCTGTTGTGTATGGCCGCATATATGCTGTTTACCTCTCAGGGACGGGCAAAGTTCAAAACTTTCGGGCCTTATCTGACCTTTGCGGTTTTTCTGGCAATCATTGCGCCGCATCTGGTTTGGCTTTATAAACACGATTTTTATGTTGTCGGCTATTTTGCCGGTCGCGCCGCGCATGAGGCTTCAGAGAGCGTATGGTGGGAAGTTGCCGAGCATTTTTATTTTCCGCTTAAGTTTTTGCTGGCTCAGATACTGTTTATGCTGTTGGCTTTGGCGGTTTATTTTCTGACTTACAGAAAAGCGGAAAAAGAGGCGTCAGAACCTAGCGCGGCACAGCTTCAGTTTTTGAAGTTTATGGGAATACTGCCGGTTTTGGTTTTTGCCGCGGTTTCTTTCGTCTTCGGCCTGAAGATGAAAAGCATGTGGGGATTTCCGGTGATGTATATGCTGGGCATTCTGCTGTTTGTTTATTATCCGTTCCGGCTTACCGAGCGTTTGTATAAAAAGACAGTTAGGTCGGTTTATGTCGTCATGGGTCTGCTGGCGGTTGCCGCAACGGCGATAATCGTTTTTGACCGCAGCGAGAAAATCAATTTTCCCGGAGCGGCGTTTGCCGAAAAGATGAGCGAAATCTGGAAAAAGCACACCGGCAGCGATTTGGCTTATGCCGGCGGCGAAATCTGGTATGTATCCAATGTGGCGCTCTACGGGGAAAGCAATCCCAAACCGGTGGCGGAAATGAAGCCCGAGCACAACCCGTGGCTTTCGGCACAGGATATTATGCAGAAAGGCGCATTGGTCATTTTTCCGGACAGAAGCCGGATTTTGGAACTGCGGAAAATATATAAAAATATGAGCCTGCCGTACGAATATAAACTTGAAATTAAAAACAAGGCAGGTAAGGTAAAGAAAAAAACAATCTATTACGGTTTTTTGAAACCGGAGGTGAAAAATGACTAAATCGTCGGTAAGCATTGTGGTGTCTGCTTATAATGAAGAAGGCAACATTGAACCTTTGTACAAGGAGCTGAAAAAA
>JAUNPO010000147.1:0-1560 GCA_030536665.1 Pseudomonadota bacterium | reverse complement strand
TCATCCGTGAAACTGGATAAAAAGGAAATTATTTTCGTGGATGACGGAAGTTCCGATAAAACTTATGACAAGTGCAAGGCGTTGCAGGAAAAAGATGCCGACGTGAAAATTGTGCACCTGAAGCGCAATTTCGGCCATGAAATCGCCATGACCGCGGGAATGGACTATTCCTCCGGCGATGCGGTAATTTTTATGGATGCGGATTTGCAGCATCCGCCGGTCTATATAAAGCAGATGATTGAAGAGTGGCAGAACGGAATGGACATCGTGCTGACCAAGCGGGTGGACAATGTTGACACTTCGGCTTTTTACAAATTCTGTGCCAAAAGCTTTTACAAGATTCTCAATATGCTTTCCGATACCAAAATTCCCGAAAAAACGCCGGATTTCAGGTTGATTGACCGTAAGTACGTCGATTTTCTGAAGAACTTTAACGAACAGGACCGCCTGTTTCGCGGGTTGTTGAGCTGGATTATGCCGCATGATAAGGTCAAGGTGATTGATTTTGTGGCTCCGGAGCGTCTGAGCGGTCAGTCGAAGTATAACTTCAGCAAAAGTTTGCAGCTGGCATTGAACTCAATCGTGCAGTTTTCGGTCAAGCCGCTGCGGTTTTCCATATATTTCGGTATGTTTTCGGCATTTATTGCCGGGTTGCTGGGCTTGTATGTCATCGGCGAACATTTTGTCATGCACCGCCCGACACCCGGTTATGCGACGATTATGACCACGGTTATTTTCTTAGGTTCGGTGCAGCTGATTGTATTGGGCATTATCGGGGAATATATCGGCAAAATTCATATGGAAGTGAAAAAGCGCCCGCTGTATATGGCTGATTTTGAAACCCGCGAAGAAGCAAAGAAGGTTGTCCGGAATGGTAAAAAAGATATTTAACGCCGATGATTTCGGTGCAACCCACGGCGTGAACCGGGCGGTAGCCAAGGCATATCACGAGGGTATTCTGAACAGTACCAGCATTATGATAAGCCTTGACTTTGTTGACGAGGCGCTGGCTCTGGCCAAAGAAATGCCGGACTTGGATATTGGTTTGCATCTTAATCTGACCAATGAATATGCCGTATCCGATCCTAAGGACATTCCGCTTCTGGCCGACGAAAAAGGGTGCTTTAAGCACGGGTTTGTCAACCTGCTGCTGTTGTCGGTATTTAAGTTCCGGCAGCTTCGGCACGAGGCGGAACTGGAAGCCCGCGCCCAGATTGAAAAGGCTCGGAAACTCGGCATTAAGCTCAGTCATATCGACAGCCACCGTCATATTCATCATATCCCGCTGATTTTCGGCATAGTCAATAGACTGGCGCGCGTATATCAGATTCCCAGAATCCTGGTTGTGAACGAAAATATCTTCAATACGCTGAAATCAAACTAAGACACAAGTTACCTCAAAGACGGCGGTCTGGTTAAATATCTGGTGCTGAGAAGTCTGGCTCTGTGGAACCGTATCTGGTTCGGGCACAGGACGGATACGTATTTTTACAGCATCCTGTATACCTGCAAGCTTTCGCGGGAGCGCTTCAAAAATCTGCGCGTTCCGCAGGGGTATGA
>JAUNPO010000146.1:315-3954 GCA_030536665.1 Pseudomonadota bacterium | reverse complement strand
TTGTTGATTTTGGAAAGATACTGGGTTTTGGTGGAATAATTGACGATGCGGGCGGGCCAGACCGGTTGTCCGGTTTCGTCAAAAGCAAAGCTGCAGCCGAAAACGTTTTTGAAAAACTTGAAAATTTTGCAGCCTTGGAGAATTTCTTCATAGCCGGCGGAAATGATGTAATGTTCGACTTCAAGATTGAGCTTCCAGCCGTAGTAGTTGATGCGCTCAAACCAGTGTTCGACGCCTTCGAAATATTCGATGTTTTTTCCTGTTTCGGCCAGATTTTCTCTGGTAAGGGAGATGCATTTCGCGGGCTTTTTTTACAAAGTAGTACATGGAACCTGTGACCTGGTCGGCACAGTGGTCACGTCCCCATTGGTTGGCTTCGGCCCAAAATTTGTCGGGTTCCATGCCAAACTCGGGAATAAGCGCATAGTTTTGCATATCTGTTACGCTTAACGTGCCGTCAAAGTCATAAATCATTGCGACTTTAGTCTTTTTTACCATTTTGTTTATCTCCGCTTGCATTTTGTGAATAATCATTATAAAAATAGTTGGTTAAAATAAATTAAAGATTTTTAGAGGATTTAGAAATGGCAGCAACATCTATGGACCAATTGGTCGCTTTGTGCAAACGTCGCGGTTTTATTTTTCAGAATGCCGACATATACGGCGGTCTGCAAGGCGTGTATGATTACGGTCCGCTGGGCGTTGAGCTGAAAAACAACCTCAAGGCGGCCTGGTGGCGCGCGATGGTCTATGAACGTGACGACGTTGAAGGTTTGGATGCCGCCATTTTGACTAATCGCAAGGTTTTGCATTATTCCGGTCATGAGGATACGTTTTCCGATCCGATGACCGACTGCCGCAAGTGCAAGGGGCGTTTTCGCGCAGACCATATCAAGGACGGCAAATGCCCGAACTGCGGTTCTGCCGATTTGACCGAACCGCGTCCGTTTAACCTGATGTTCAAGACGGCCATCGGTCCGGTCGACGACGGTTCTTCGTTCGGTTATCTGCGTCCGGAGACGGCACAGGCCATTTTTACGCAGTTTAAAAATGTTGTTGATTCTACTTCCCGCAAGCTGCCTTTCGGCATTGCCCAGATCGGAAAGTCTTTCCGCAATGAAATTACGCCGAGAAACTTTATTTTCCGCGTGCGCGAGTTTGAGCAGGCTGAGCTTGAATATTTTGTTATGCCGGGTGAAGATGAAAAATGGCATGAGATCTGGAAAGAAGCGCGGATTAAGTGGTGGGAAGAGCAGGGACTTAAACGCGAAAACATCAATATCTATACCACGCCGAAGGAAGATCTGGCGCATTATGCCAAGGCCTGCTATGACATTGAGTATCGTTTTCCGCACGGAATGGAAGAGCTGGAGGGCATTGCCAACCGCACAGATTATGATCTGGGCAACCATACTAAGGCGCAGGAAGAAATGAATCTGACTTCTCATTGCCATCCGAATCCGGATTCAACGCAGAAACTGTGCATTATGGATGACAACAACAAATGGGTCGTTCCGTTTGTGATTGAGCCGTCGATGGGTGTTGACCGCGGTGTGCTGGCGGTTATGACCGAGGCTTATACCGAAGAAGATCTGGGCGGCGGCAACAGCCGTATCGTTCTGAAGCTCAAAAAGCATCTGGCGCCGATTAAGGTGGCCGTCATTCCGCTGAAGAAGAATAATGAGCAGATTATGGCCAAATGCCATGAAATCAAACAAAATCTGCTGAAGCTCGGTATCGGCCGCGTGGCCTTGGAAAATACCGGCAATATCGGCAAGGCTTATCGCCGCCATGATGAGGTCGGTACGCCGATTTGCATTACCGTAGATTTTGAAACGATTGAAAATCAGCCCGAATCGGTGACAATACGCGATCGCGATACGATGGAGCAGACCAGAGTAAATGTTGCCGATCTGCCGGTATATCTCAGAGAATATTTTAACGGTTAAGTCGGGAAACCGCAAAAAATAAAGAAAGCCTGTTCCGGTTTCGGAGCAGGCTTTTTCGCGGGTAAGGGTTTACCTGTTTTCTGGAAAGTCGGGATATTCCGCCTTTTCCGCATCATCATGACCGAAGAATATTTTCAGAGCTTCGGGCGATGTGGCTTGCAAAATGCCGTATACAACAAATGCAACCGCAAAAAGCAAGATGATGACAAAACCGATAATAATGAGCGTATTCATAAAGTTAATGTTTAAATGTGAGTTTCAACCGAAAATACAGATGGGGAAAGAGGAATTTTAAAATTCCCCATCCGGTCAGAGTTACTGCACCGAGGATTCCGAAGGTTATCAGCAACGATAATCCGAAAAGATAAATAACTTCCATGAGCGAAATTTTTTAATTTGTGAAATAATAAATTCAATGCCTGGCAGCATAGCACATTTGTTTATCCGAGCAAGCGGTTTTTTATTTTTTTTGACGATTAAGGTTGCAGGAAGCCGTAAGATGTAATACTTTTTTAGAAAATTGAATCATAATGGCAAAAGGACGGTTATTTTTGGCGAACATCAAACAGGGGCTGGAAATCTTAAAGAACAACATCAAAATCGCGCCCGAAGCTCCCGGCGTTTACCGGATGCTGGGAGAGGACGACAAGGTTTTGTATGTCGGCAAAGCCAAAAACATCAAAAAGAGGATTGTGGCTTATTCTCATATCAACAAGCTGCCGGTGCGGCTGCAGCGAATGGTTTCCGAAATCAAACGCATGGAGTTTATTATCGTTGAAAACGAGGCTAAGGCTTTGTTGATGGAAAATGAGCTGATTAAGGAACTGGAGCCGAAATATAACATTCTGCTGAAAGACGACAAGACTTTTCCGCATTTGATGATTGATGTCGAATCCGAGTATCCGTGCCTGCGCAAATATCGCGGCAAAAGGCAGGACAAAAACAAATATTTCGGTCCGTTTGCCAGCGTGGGGGCGGTGAACAATGTGGTTGACATTCTGCAAAAGGCCTTTTTGCTGCGCTCCTGCCGGGACGCGGTGTTCAATAACCGCCAGCGTCCGTGCCTGATGTATCAGATCAAGCGCTGTTCCGCACCTTGCGTCGGAAAGATTTCGGCGGAAGACTATCGGCTTCTGGTGCGGGAGGCTATTGATTTTCTGGAGGGAAAAAACGCGCGCATTCAGGAAGAATTGTCGCAGAAAATGCAGGAGGCCAGCGACAATACGGATTATGAGACGGCGTTGGTGCTGCGGGACCGTATCCGGGCTTTGACCAGCGTGCAGCAGGGCAATAACGTGGAATATGCGGACATTAAGTCGGTAGACATGGTGGCGCTGGCTCGCAAAGGGGATTTGGTCTGCATTCAGGTGTTTTTTATCCGTTCGGGACAAAACTGCGGTAATGCGCCTTATTTTCCCAAGCAAACCGAAGGCGCTTCGGACGAAGAAATTCTTGAGGCTTTTTTGGGCAGTTTTTATACAACGCATATTCCGCCGCGTGAAATCGTGGTTTCTCATCAGCTGGAGAACAGGGTATTTTTGGAAGAGGCCATCGGCTCCAGAATCAATACCTATCAAAAAGGCAACAAAGCCCAGATCATGAAAAACGTTTTGGCCAACGCGGCGGCGTCTTTGGATCGCAGAGTGGCGGAACAGGCCAGTGTCAAAAATAATCTGGAGGAGATGGTCAA
>JAUNPO010000146.1:0-305 GCA_030536665.1 Pseudomonadota bacterium | reverse complement strand
AGTGGTTCGGTCTTCCTCGTGTTCCGCAGCGAATTGAAATTTATGACAACTCGCATAACCAAGGTTCTTTTGCCATCGGCGCCATGGTGGTAGCAACGCCGGAGGGGTTTGACAAGAAGTCTTATCGTCAATTTAACATAAAAGAAAGCGATTTTAAGCATCGTCTAGCGGCATCTTCCGATGCTCGGAACTCACGTACCTCAATGTACGCTCAAGTTCCTGCGCTTCGTGAGCTACCGCCATCCGATAGCTTAAAATCACTTTCTGACGAAGACGAAAAGCATCGTCTAGCGGCATCTTCCGAT
>JAUNPO010000145.1 GCA_030536665.1 Pseudomonadota bacterium | reverse complement strand
AGGATATAGCGCTGTTGCTTTTTTAGAGGGAAAACTCGAGCAAATTAGAAAAGCTGTACAATACTGTAAAGCCTTTTTTTGGTGCTTCTTTTCATAACTTTTTATTTTTTTAGTGAAACATTTATATACAATAATACTTTTGATAACAATATAATGTCTTAAAACCATTTTTTGTCAAGTGTGAAAATTGACAAAAATTATGATGAATAATTTTAAAAAGCCAGTACCGGGCGAACAACGCCGTAGCCGCCGAAGCTGCCGTCCTTACCGTAGTAAGTAAGGCCGTGCCAATCGATAGTGCAGAAGACCCACGCGCGCTTATCAGTATATTCGGACGATGCCCAGATATGTTCATTATCGTTTGTCAGTTGTGTACCTTTAAGCTCAGAAATCGTATTGTTAATGGCGTTCAGATTCGTATACAAACTATTCAAAATACCAGCCGTCGGTAACATCCACTTACCTTGAGATTTCGGTGCTGCGCTCGGTGCATAGTTCAAGGCCGCGTATGCCGCAGGGTATTTATCGCTGTTACCGTTAGATGTCTGGATAATCTTGGTCATATTTCCGCTGACATCAAAGTCTTTGATAGCATCTTCCCAGTTGTGTGATTGGAAAGCGCCTGTATTAATATATTCTGTCGACCACATAATACTTGTTGTAATTGGGCTTGCCGTCATCGCGTAACCGCACTTATCACTGCCGCCGCTGATATAAACAACCACACCAATCGGCGTTTTGCCGCCGACTTTATCGGTGGAGCAAGTGCCGTCGCTGTTTAGTATCTGGCCGATAGAACAGTTTTTGGCATAGCCGGTACATTCGCCAAGGATGGCTGTTTCTTCTTTTGGCATAGGACAAGCCCAGTATTCGCCGAAAGGACATTTTAAGCCATTGTCACATTCTTGAAGAGAAGTATAGCCCAGTTGCTGACAATCGGTAACCGCACATTGCGCTGCCACATATTGCGGAATTAAGGACAGACTCGTCCCTAAGAGTAAAAATTTGATATTCATTATCAAGCTCCTTTGTTTTGTTAAAACAAACTCCCCGATGTCAACAAAACAAAGGAGAGTGGAGCTCAAAAACTGCTTATATACAGGCGTGGGTATTCAGTATATTAACCACACTCCACTCCATGAGTGGATATTTTTATATAAGGGTGTTTTTGAGGCACCGCAGACAGAACGCCTGTCTGCACTTTCTAGTATAGCGGTGAGGCGGAGGAATGTAAAGGAATTTTTTGCGGGGAGCCCCCGCGGAAGCTGGGGCAGCTTCACCCCATCGGTTAGCTGTGGGTTGATTGTGCATAAGGAAGCACTGCGTGCGTTATGTGCCTGCCGTTTCTTCAGTTAATATTCATACCCCCTCTAACTCCCCCTGAGTAGGGGGAGTTAGAGGGGGTATGAGTCAAAAGTAAGAATCTGAATTGTTATGTTCGGATTTAATCCGGACATCTAGGTCAAATAAAGAATCCATTGTTAAACCTGGATTGTCGGGTCGCACTCTCAGAGTGACGCGACAATGACGTTCTTTGGGGTGACGGGGTTACGTTTTTGTTGTGGGGTTTAGATGCTGAGATGAACTCAGCATGACAATCGGATGGATGGTTGGGAGAGAAGATAGGTTTTGGGTTGGGGTGATGAGTTCTCGTCAAAGGGAAGGGAGGATGGATGGTTGGTTAAAAGAGGGGGCGGGAATAGGAGATAGATTTTGACAAAATGATTTGCTTGTGTTAAGGTAGGACTGTTTTAATTATCATTTTGTTTTACTAAATATTTTATATAATTATGGGAAGAAATATAAGAAGCCGTATTGTCAGACCGACAATTTCTTACAGTTGTGAAAAACTGAAGGGTTTGAAAGTTAAAAAGAGTGATGATGATACAGCGGCGCCTTTATCTTATGGTGAGCGTATTGATCAATTTGTCAGCAGTCCGCAGTTTGCGCTTTATTGTCAAAAACAAAATGTGCAGGATGGCGAAGTTATTCAAATTGCCGTTCCCGCTGATTTGGCTGATGCTGTGACACTGGTTTGTGATGACGCGGAAGAACCGATTGTTGTTGAGGGGGTAAAGGTTATTCGCAGCCGGGATTATCAGCGTAAACAGTTTTATGTTTGCGACACTTCTTTTTGGCTGGCTCAGGAGTGGCAGAAACGGTCAAAACGTTTGCTCTTTTCGCGAACTTACGTTGTGCAGGGCGAGCAAGCTTCTTTGCTGTTGGACAATAATGACTGGCAAGATGAAAACAAAGTCAGCCGGGCATTCAGTGTTCTGTGGCAGTATTGGGGCAGTACTGTGCCTTTGGGCAGGCAACTGTTGTGCAAAACGGTTGAACTGGCAAGCGGGCGTTTATGCAGTTTGGCTTTCAGTGTGTCGGCAGGCTTGGAAAAGAGGTTGATTTGCGACATTAACAACGGGGCTGTTTTATTGGCTGATGTTGCGGATATTAAAACCGAAAAAGTGGTTTTGCCGAGCGGCAGTTCTTTGTGGACAAGTTTTGTGCGGCTCTATATTGACAGTCAAAAACCGCTGCGGTTATCTTGTTATGCAAAGAAGGTAATCCGCCGCTAAAATTGAACAAGGGGAATGAAATCGGGAGATTTCGTTCCCTTTTTTTGTGTTTGGAGATTGTTGCAATTTTGTTAAATTTGGAACGGCGGCCTAATAAATATTGACCAAAATGGTTTAAAATGCTATTCTGTAAAAGATAAAATATAATTATAAACAATTAAATACATACAATTATGGCAGCAATAGATTTGACTTTCGGTACACAGTTATCAATTGATTACGGAACAAAAAGAGGAATAGGAAAGAGAGTTTCAAACCGAAGCACTGACAAAATTTCAAAATTTACCCAATCTTATGAATTGGGAATGTTTTGTAATTTTAATGGCCTTCCCGAAACCGGTTCCTTAATGCAAATTGCGGTGTCCCGAGAGAATGGCGCATATCCAATTGACAAAGACGGCAATTATGTCTGTGATTTTCTGATTAACCGAGAAGGCGAGGGTGATAAAAATTTCAAAGCAAAGAGATTTATTACCAAGCCGAGTGTTGGTGAAAAAGAAATTTTCCACGCGGAAACTTATTTCGTATGGAAAACGCAGACCGGACGCTGGGCGGCTTTCAGAGTTTTGAACGATGAAGACCAGCTTTCCAGAAGTAAAGTTGCGGCGGCGGTTGAAGCTTATGCGGATTTGAAAGGCTATACAGTTATTTCAAAACCCGAAGTTGTCGAAAACGGCGCAGCAAAATACTGGAAGACCGTATGTACGGTTGGGGATGCAACGAGAGAAATTTTTGTTAACTTTGACAACGGCAAGATGACGGACTGTCCGTTCGGAAGCTTTGAAACTCAGGTTAAAAAGGTTCCTGAGTATGGCATCTTAAAGACAAAATTTAACTATTTCCGTTATCTTGGAAGCGGTGATTTCTCTCGTAATTAAATCTAAAAAAGAAAGGTGTCGGTTGCAAAACCGGCCCTTTTTTTGTTTTTAAATTTTGGCATCAGGGGGACTATATTAATATTTGACAAAATGTCGAAAATGTGCTATTCAGAATGTGTGTTAAGTATTTTTATGTTAAATTTTTTAAATATTTTATAATTATGAATAATGATTTTTACGGAAATGTCCCGGAAATTGACAATGTATCT
This sequence comes from Pseudomonadota bacterium, assembly GCA_030536665.1. Classification (GTDB taxonomy): domain Bacteria; phylum Pseudomonadota; class Alphaproteobacteria; order RF32; family CAG-239; genus HGM16780. The sequence continues at coordinate 341 of JAUNPO010000145.1, read as the reverse complement.
CCGGCTGAAGTACAGGCTAAGTCCAGAAACTATTATCCCAAAGCGCCGAGTTTTGAAAAGAAAGTAACCAAGCTGTTAGACTCTATGTTTAATATGCAGGCTTTTGTTGAAATGCATCAGTTGCAGGAAGGCCGGTTGTTCCAGTTGCAAAATCCAACAGAAAAGAACGTTTATGTTCTTGATCTGGGGTATGATTTTTCAAAGCGCAAGCCCAACATAATAGAAGATATTTTTGTTGCGCTCGGCGATGAATGCGGCTGTTTTAATTATGTGGCGAATTTTCAGGAATCCAAGAACAGCGGTTCTTATCAGCGTTTTGCCAAAAGGGTTCTCGAATCGCG
>JAUNPO010000144.1:2660-4048 GCA_030536665.1 Pseudomonadota bacterium | reverse complement strand
GAATAAACTAATTGTTTTCTGGGATAACAATAACATCACCATCGACGGTACGGTAGATAAGTCCAGCTCCACTGACCAGCTGTTGCGTTTTCAGGCAATGGGCTGGAATACCATTAGCATTGACGGGCATGATTATGTCGCTATCAGACAGGCGATAGCCAAAGCACAGCAGTCGGACAAACCGACACTGATAGCTTGCAAAACGACCATCGGCTTTGGCGCGCCGTCCAAATGCGGAACGTCCAAATGCCACGGCTCGCCGCTCGGCGCCGAGGAAACCGCAGCAATGCGCAATGCTTTGGGCTGGAAGTGGAAACCGTTTGAAATCCCGGCGGAAATACTGGATAATTGGCGTCAGACACAGAGGCGCAGCTTGCCTGCATATAACCGGTGGGTGGAAAAAGCCTCTGCAGCCGGTTCCGAATTCCGCGATTTTATCGCCAATCGTCTGCCGCGCGGCTGGGATACGGCTCTTAATGCCCTAAAAGAACAGGCAATCGCCGAAAAGACAAAAGTTGCCACGCGCAAGGCTTCGGAAATGTGTCTGAAAGCGATTGTGCCGCATGTTCCGGAAATCGTCGGCGGGTCGGCTGATTTGGCAGCCTCTAATCTTACGTTTGTTGAAGGGCTGAAAACCGTAACCGGAAACGATTATTGCGGCAATAATATTATGTACGGGATTCGCGAGCATGCTATGGGCGCGGTAATGAATGGCATGGCGCTGCATGGCGGCGTAATCCCGTATGGCGGAACTTTTTTCGTCTTCTCGGACTATATGCGTCCGTCCATGCGTTTGGCGGCTCTGATGGGAATTCGCGTGATATATGTTTTGACGCACGATTCTATCGGCGTCGGAGAAGACGGGCCGACGCACCAGCCGGTTGAACATCTGGCTTCATACCGGGCTATGCCGAATATTCTGACTTTCCGTCCTTGTGATGTTGTTGAAACGGCCGAAGCTTGGCAGACAGCGCTGACAGAAGAGCGCCGTCCGAGTATTCTGGCTCTGTCGCGCCAGGGATTGCCCCTGTTGCGAACCTCTGCGGATAAAAACTTAACGGCTAAAGGTGCTTATGTGATTTCTCCGGCTGTCGGAACGCGGCAGGCTACAGTGATAGCGACCGGTTCCGAAGTGTCAATAGCGGTGGAGGCACAGAAATTTCTCGCCGACGAAGGGATTGATATTGCGGTCGTCTCTATGCCCTGTATGGAATTATTTGAGGAACAGAGCCTGAATTATCAGCTGGAAGTTTTGGGAAGAGCTCCGGTCATTAGCTTTGAAGCCGGAACAACTTTCGGGTGGAACCGTTTTGCTCAAAAAACGATTGGGCTGGATTCCTTTGGCGCGTCCGGTCCGGCAGGAGAATTGTATGGGCATTTCGGCCTGA
>JAUNPO010000144.1:1078-2650 GCA_030536665.1 Pseudomonadota bacterium | reverse complement strand
ATTTTTGGGAAAACAATATAACCGGGCTGCAAAGGCATTTTAAAAAGCATCTGGTTTTATAAAGGTGTATAAAAGTAGAAGGCGGAAAAATTTTTCTGCCTTCTAAAGTTTTTCTGCCACAATAGATGAAAAATCATGTCTTTTAATTGAACGTATATAGTTCCCCGGTTTTAAAATCCTTGTATAAAATTCCTGCATTGTTACGGATGTTCGGATCTGCACCAAATTTTAGCAATAAATCTATTGCTTCTCTGTTGCAGGCAAAATTGGCTACAAATAACGGTGTATTTCCTTGAAAATCGCGGATATTTGGATTGGCCCCTTTTTCCAAAAAATATTTTAACAATATCGGTTTTTCATTTTGAGGAACCTGAGCCGCAAAGTGCAGCGGCGCAACTTCGTTGGATTTTTTATTAATGTCGGCACCATGCTGCAGCAATATATCGGCAATTTTTATATAATAGGGTTCAATTTTCTTCATTTCTTCTTGAAAAATCTGGCGAATTTCGGCTTTCATTTGTTCTCTTTCCTCGGGGGATGTATCTTTGCATATTTTAGCCACTCCGTTAACATGACACATATCTGTAGAATAATCTATATTCAGCGTTATTGTTTCCATATAGGCTTTTTCCATTTTTCGTGCCATATAGGGAATGCCGGTCAATGTTGCCAGAGGCGTTAATCCGCAGGTTGCCAAATTCACATCGGCGCCGGCATCAATAAGTATGCTTATTTTTTCTAATGTATCTTCCGGGGTTGCCGCCGGGTCTTGGTTGGCTATAAGGCTCTGTATAGCTTTGTTCAGCAATGTGGAGCATCCATAATCAATATTCGGATCTATGTTTTTGCTCAAAAGTTCCTTTAGCCGTTGGGGTGGTTCGTTTAGCAAAATATTTTTAATTTCCTCGTCATCCACAGATGTATTATGAATATTCTGTTCCTGAGCAAAAATCTCATCCAGTGCATGAGCAGGGAAAACTGAAGTATATGATGCAATATACAACAAAATAGCCATACTTGTTTTAGCAAATTTTTTCATACTAAAAATCCTTTCTGTTTAAAGACATAAAAAATTATTGTCAGACTATACAGGTTGTTTTTTACCGCTCCCTGTGAACTTGCCCGTGTGTACGCTTTTCGTCCTGATAAGAAAAGTCAAAATAATAATCGTTGACACTGGACTTCATGCTTTGAGTTTTATTGTCCTTTCGAAGCTGTCGCAATGCCCGGTTGCGTTTTGCCGAATTGGGGTAGGCGTCTGCTCCGAGCGTTCCGCCTGCCATAAAAGTCGGGTCGACATATATTTTGGAGCCTTTATAATAAAAGTAATTCCATGCATGGGCGTTATTTTTGCGGACAGCCGGAGAAAAAGCAGTTTGTGCCGGATAAGCATAGCCGTAAATAACCCGCGCAGTTATTCCGGCTTTCCGGCACATCGCCGTAAACAGGTTGGCGTAGTCTATACAAATTCCGGTGCGGGAACGCAACAGCTTTGCCGGTGTCTGTTTCTGATATCCTTTGCGCAGATATGTGTCTTTGTTGTCCGTTCCGCTGTAGAGGAAATCGTCGTAA
>JAUNPO010000144.1:0-1068 GCA_030536665.1 Pseudomonadota bacterium | reverse complement strand
TATATTCGGCTGGCAATCCAGTAGTCAATGGCTTTGGCCTTATCATAATCATCGTTAAAGGGTTTGGTCAGGTAGCGAACCAGCGGGGCTATATTATTTTCAACATTGCGCGGCGTGTTGTCCACATAGCTTTTTATTTGTGCAGAGGTATATCTCCTGACATCGTCGGCATGGCAACAGAAAGTAGTCAGGCAAAATATCACGGAAAAAATAAGCAACGATAACCTTTTTATCATCGGCACTCCTCCTGGACTGCTATAATAAAACCGATATGATTAAATTTTGTTTAAATACAAAAATAATTAAAAACAATGCGTTAAAAAACGGTAATATTGTACCTTAAACTAACGCATTGAAAATATGATAAATTTTTGTGTTGACAAATGCATATTTATCTCTATATTAAATACCGAATTTAACCTGAATTTTTAGAAAAGAGACCAATAAGATGAATACATACGCAACCAAGCCGTCTGATATTACAAGAAAATGGTACGTTGTTGACGCAACTGACGTCGTATTGGGCCGTCTGGCCGCTCAGGTCGCAAAATTGCTGCGCGGCAAGCATAAGCCTTATTTCACGCCGAATTTGGATTGTGGCGATTACGTTGTTGTTATTAACGCCGATAAAGTAAAGTTGACCGGCAAAAAATTGACTGATAAAATTTCACTAAAAAAAAATATAATCAGAATACGGGCTGTTTTGGGGTTAAAAAAGAAACGACCGTAGGCAAAATTTTGAACGGACGTTTCCCTGAAAGAGTTGTCGAGAAAGCTGTAGAACGCATGATTTCCCGTAATCCGATGGGACGTCAGCAGATGACAAAATTAAAAGTATATGCCGGTGAAAATCATCCGCATACTGCTCAAAATCCTGAAGTTTTTGATATTGCATCAATGAACGAAAAGAACAAAAGGAGTGAACTGTAATGGCTAATAAAAAAATTGAATCTTTAACCGAAATTAAAGAAGCTGTTGCAGCGACCTCTGCTGTTGCTGAAACAAAACGCAAACCCTCGCGCGATAAGCAGGGGCGCTCTTATGCAACAGGTAAGAGAAAGAATGCTG
>JAUNPO010000143.1 GCA_030536665.1 Pseudomonadota bacterium | reverse complement strand
GGTTCGGGGAAAGTGCTGACCCCGATGCTGGTTTTGATTTCATAACGGCTGAAATTATCTTCTACCGGGTCATCAAACAATGTTTTGATATTATTTACTTCGGTTTCCAGGCTTTCATAATCATCAATATTAGGAATGAGGACCCAGAACTGAAATTTCAGCCCGCGCGCCAAGGTATAGTTTTTATTCAGGCTAAGACCGACGCGGGATGTCAGACGTTTTAAAATCAGATTAGTGTTGCCGAGACGGTCAAAGTTGTCAATATTGTCAACGGCAATACCGATGAGTGCCGTAATTTCTTTGCCAAAGCTGATATCTTTGTTGTTTTTACTGTTGATAATTGTCTGAATCCTGTCTTCCAGCAGGTAATAAGTCGGCAATCCCGTAACCGTATCATACAAGCATAAGGCTTCGCTTTGTTGAACCTCCCGATGTTCGCCGATCAAGATAAAACTGAAAGTATGGTTATCAGGAATATAAACGGCATCAAAATTAACCTTGTGCAGGTTATTGACCGAATCTTTAATGCCGATTTGGATACTTTTGGTCGTTGTCAGCGCTTCTCCGATATTTTCGGCAACAATGTTCCAATAATCTTTTACGACATATTCCATAAAATTGTGGTTGAGAATTTTTGCCGGATTATCAATATTAACCAATCTTAAAAAAGCGGCGTTGCTGTATATGACTTTATCATCCCGAATGATGACAATCGGCCGCTCAGAACTACGAAAACATTTATCAATAACATCCTGCAGGTGGACATCTATTTTTTCAAACAAATTCTTCTGAGGAACGTCTTCAATATAATCATCCATGACCGGAGCGGAAACAATTTTCACTTCTTCGGAAGGAACGCCGAATTGCAAATTGTCAGCGGGAGATATGTTTTCCATATCTTCCAGATTTACATTATAATCCAGAGCTTTTTCCAATACGGAAGAATCTGACGCTTCGTTTTGCTCCGGCGTATCGTCAAACCCTTCCAAAAAGGACAAAGATACGTCATCCAGATGATTATCACTACTCATAAAACGTTTCCTCACATAAACCGTAATCCATATTAATTCTTTTTTTTTAAAAAACAATTAAATAAAAATTTGCGGTTTATTAATAAAATTAAATTATAGTAAGTCTGTAGGATAGTTTATGAAGAGTAACTGCAATGGATGCCGAAGAAAACGAAAATCAGGAAAACATAGCGGAAAATACGCCTGAGGCAACCCCTGAGGATATTGAACAGGAAGTTGAAATTTATGCCGAAAACGAGGCAAAGGCAGAAGATGCCAGCATTAACGGAAGGTTTTTGCTGAAAGAACGTTATGAAATCGACTTTTCTTCTCATTTAGCCTGGCTGGACAACAATTCGGCCAGAGCTTACAGCGTCATTGACCGAATTGACGCTTCAAAAAAGCTGTTTGCTCTGATTTGCAGCAATGAAACAGCGCCGCGCCTTTCCATTTTATCTTTTCTGAAATCAGCCGACAATTCCCATCTGATGAAGCTTGTCGACTACGGAATTGTGGATTATCCGTTGGAAAAATCTCAAAATATGGCATTGATTTATGTTATGCCCCAAGGCGGAAAGGTTTTTGTAAACGGGGTTTCCATTATTGACAATCTGGCGCCGGAACTTTTTAAAAGCACTGTTTTGGGCCTGCTTGGCGTTATAGACACTTTGAAAGGGCACGGCATTACCCATCGCGCCATTCGTACAGACAACCTGTATTTCAAAGATTTAAACAAAACAGAAATAATTTTGGGCGACTGTGCCGCTTCTTTTCCCGCCTATCATCAGCCGCCGGCCTTTGAACCGATTGAAAGCCTTTATGCGACCCTTTCCGCACGCGGAGACGGTACGGAGCGCGACGATATTTATTCCACCGGCGTTACCGCCTTATGTCTGGCGCTCGGCAAAGAGCTGGAAATTGAAATGCCGGCTGCGGAAATGATGTATCAAAAGATGAAGAAAAGCAGCTATCTGTTTCTGGCAGAAAAACTGAAAGTGCCTACGGCTTATGTTCCCGCGCTTAAAGGGCTGCTCAACGATATTCCGGAAAACCGCTGGAATTATTCACAGGTTTATGCTTCTTTGGAAGGAAAAGCAGCTTCGCATTCCGCGCAGGTTTCGTTGGAAAAACCCAAACGCGCCCTGACAATCGGCAAAGAAAAATATTATACGCCGGATGAAATCGTTCATGCTTTATACGGCAACATCGACGAAGCCTATGATATGATTATCAGCGGCAAGATTACCGAATGGGTCAAAAACGTTTTAGATAACGAAAAACTGCGCAACAAGGTTGAAACTATTGTCGGACAAGCGTCAATCGGCGCGCCGGACAAAGATTTGATTGTCGCCAAAATATGCATTACAATCAATCCCAACTTTCCCATTCGTTACAAAGAAATTACCTTTTTTCCGAACGGACTGTCCAAAATCGTTTATATGCATATGAAAAAACAGCAGCCGCTGAAACTGTTCATTGATATTTTCAATTCGGATTTGGTTAAAATCTGGTATCAGGAACAGGATAAACTCCGTTCCCCGGCAAACGCGACCGAGTTCAGAAGCTACATTAACCGCCGGGACATCGGTTACGGCATTGAGCGTATTATTTATGATTTTGACGATGACCTACCCTGCACCAGCCCACTGCTTGGAAAAGAATTTGTTGACGGACCGGCCCCTTTACTCCGTGCCTTAAACAACACCTATAAGGATTCTCAAAAAAGCAATCTTCCTTATGACCGGACGATTATTGCCTACCTGCGTTGCAAAATCGGCAAAAAAATCGAAAACGTTATTGTTGATTTAAATTCTTCCCGGGAAGAAATAAGAGCCAGCGCTATTCTCCATTTATATTCCAGCATTCAAAACAAACACGGTCCGGCCATACTGATTAATCTGGCGCAATGGCTGGCTATTTTCTGTAAACCTATTGTACAGATTTACCATAACAAACGTTACCAAAAGTATCTGGAAAGAGAGCTGCTGAAAATATATAAAAAGGGACGTTTGTATGAAATTATTTCCCTGCTGGAAAATGAAGACGCCCTTTACAAAGATAAAATGGATTATACCGCCGCGTTGAGCGAAGCAAATAACCTTATTTTGGAAAAAAACAAATATCTGGCCGCTGACGAACATCTGGATGCGGAAACAAGAGAAACATCTATTAAGGCTGTTTCCGCCATTGCCGTTTTTGTCATGCTGGCCTCATTCGGTTATAACTTAATGACATGGGTATTGCAATGAAACCAAATTCTAAAAGAAACGGTATACAGTTTGGAAAATCTTTTAAGAAGCTAAACAGACTGCAAAAGGCTATTCTCATTCTGTCAATCATGTTGCTGGCTTTTTCGTCCTTCCCGATTGTTCTTGTTTTGTTAATCGGCTTGCTGCCAACGATTACAATTATGATTACAGATAAACAAAATTATGACAAGCAGATGATTGTCGGCTGCTTTAATATTGCCGGCGTGTTTTTCTATTTATTCAATATCCTTAATAATTTTTCAGTTCATCATGCCGTCACCCTGATTGGAGATATTTTTAACCTGATACTGATGCTGGTATCTGCGGGAATCGGTTTGGTTCTTTATAACGAAGTTCCCGGCATTTACGCGGCTCATGTTAAAACATCTCATCAAAAAAGAGTTGAAAAAATCAACGAACGATTGGAAAAACTAGCAGAAGAATGGGGCACGGAACTTAATAAAAACCAAATGCCCCGCCACTAATTTTTTATTTGTTTCTTTTCTCCCCCGCCAACGGGGGATTTTCTTTGTCATTTTGAAGCTGGGTCACACCCACGGGGTGTCGCGGAAAGTTAGCTGTTGCTTGTTCCGTGCATAAAGAAGCGCGATGGAAGCTGGGGCAGCTTCACCCCTTCGGTTTGCCGCTGAGGGATAGTGCATAAAGAGGCGCGATGCTTAGACTGTGCCTGTCGCTTTGTCGAATTTTTCCTCCTCTTATCAAAAATAGTAATTGAATAGTAGAATTTTTTATGTTATATTAGATTCGTGATGATAAGAGCGGAGGATGTAGAGATGCGTATTTCCA
>JAUNPO010000012.1 GCA_030536665.1 Pseudomonadota bacterium | reverse complement strand
GCGAACCTTGTATCTGCGGCAGCGCAAAATTCTTTGACAAATGTGATGAATGCGCCGAATTAAAAGGGACTGGAATAAGAGGCGCCGGAGACTGGGGAAGTGCATGGTGTTATTTTTGGGAAACAGATATAGTAAATCCAGACTTTTACTATGTAAAAGATAAATGCACGAGGGCAGATGGTAAAACATTAGGATATTATACACAATGTGAAAGCCTTCACGACTGTTTTGGTAATCCTAACCCTTGCGGTGGTAAAATGCTCTGTGAAGATGACGAGGGTGCAGAGGGCGAAGTTGCCTGTGAATGCGGCGGTAAAAAATATTTCAACAAATGTAAAGAAATGTGCCAATATAAGGTTAATAATACCGGTATTAAATTCCATGAAACGTCAGAGTGGTTTACTAAATATGGCTGGTATATGGATGGTGTTGTCTGTACACGTTTAGACGGCAGCAAAGTCGGTTATCGCAAACAATGCAATGCCACGACAACTGATGCCTCAGGCAACATACCGCCCTGCGCGGGGATGGTAGAATGCCCATCTGGAAGCTGGGGCAGCGGCGACGGATGTTCTTGCGGCGGAAAAGTTTTCTTTAACAGTTGTGTCAGTGAATGTACCTTTGAAGACACCGCGGAAACTTGTGCAGCCAAAGGCCAAAGCTTTGAACCGAAATGTTATGGCTCGAAAAACGGAAAACAGACTTGGTTCGGAGAGTGTAAGTAATAAAATAAAAAAAATAAGGCCTCCTTAATGGAGGCTTTATTTTACAGAATATAAAAAAATTAAGAGAATCTTAGCATGTCTTCATTTATAGATACTCTTGTATTTAACCAATTTCTAAGGAAATTTACAAATGAATTCAGTAGATGCTATGAACGCGGCAAATCTGATTTGGGGGTTTAACCCGCAGATTGTCGCAACAGTGATTGTAGCAGTATGCTATTTAATCCTGTTTACTGAAAAACTCAACAGGGCTGTGGTTGCTTTATTGGCCGCGGCTGTGATGATTTTTTCAGGTATTTTAACACAGCATACTGCCATTCAGGGAATTGACTTTAATACCTTAGCCCTGCTCACAGGTATGATGATTGTGGTCGGTATTTCAGAAAAATCCGGAATGTTTCAGTATGTGGCGATTTGGGGAGCCAAGAAAGTTCACGCCAATCCCCGCGGATTATTAGTCGTTTTGGCTTTTGTCACGGCGTTTTTCTCCGCCTTTTTGGACAACGTAACCACCGTTTTGCTTATCGTGCCGGTTACGTTCCAGATTACCAAGAAGCTGGATGTCAATCCTTACCCTTATTTGATCTTGGAAATTTTTGCTTCCAATATCGGCGGTACGGCAACTCTTATCGGCGATCCTCCCAACATTTTGCTGGGTTCGGCGTTAAATCTGTCATTCATGGACTTTGTCAAAGAACTGACACCGGTTGTTATTGTAACCATGATTGTCATTATTCTGATTTTTGACTTTTTCTGGGGTAAAAAACTGGTCACGACAGAAAAAAGAAAAAAAGACGTTATGAAAATGGACGAGAAAGAAGCCATTACCAACAAAGGCCTGCTGGCTAAATGCCTGTTTGTCCTGGCTTGTGTTATTCTGGCTTTCATCATGGCGGAACATCTGCATATCGCCAACGGCACCATTGCCATTTGCGGCGCGGCATTCTTAATGATGCTGTATACATTCGGCGACAAGCATGACGAACGCGACCGTAAGGTTACCGAAATCTTCACTTTGGTTGACTGGACAACCATTTTCTTCTTTACCGGTTTATTCGTGATTGTTTACGGTTTGGAAGTTACCGGCGTCTTAAGTATGCTCGGAAAATATTTTGTAGATTTGACCGAAGGAAGCATTTCCAAAACGATGTTGTTAATTGTCTGGGTATCTGCTTTTGTTTCAAGCGCAATCGACAATATTCCGTTTGTAGCCACGATGATTCCGATGCTTAAGTCCATGGAAGCCGATTTGGGCGGCCGTGAGGCTATGATGCCGGTTTGGTGGGCTCTGTCACTGGGCGCCTGCTTCGGCGGCAACGGAACGCTTATCGGTGCTTCTGCCAACGTTATTGTCGCCGGTATGGCACAAAGACAGGGACATCATATCAGTTTCATCAGATTCCTGAAATGGTCAATCCCGGTTATGCTGATCAGTGTCGGCATTGCCTGCCTGTGGCTGTATATTCAATATTTTGAATAAGGATAAAAAGCCTTGGATTTTCTCCAAGGCTTTTTTTGACTTAAAGGCACAAAAAAACATCCCGAATACTTTCGGGATGTTTTTAACAAATTCCGGATTAGAATCCTTCAGTATCTAAGCGTTTACGCAGCTGTTTTCTAGCGCGGCGGATTGCTTCAGCCTGACGGCGTGCTTTCTTCTCAGAATTTTTTTCGTGACAACGTCTTAATTTCATTTCACGGAAAACGCCTTCTCTCTGCATTTTCTTTTTCAAAACCTTCAAAGACTGAGCAACGTCATTACCGATAACAGTAACCTGAACCACTTAAATCACCTCTTTTCATATTGTTCAAAATTGTTACATCAAAAATTATGCAATATTTAACATAAGCATTTTAATATTGCAAGCGTTATTTTTACGCGATAATATTCGGCGTAATGTTTGCTTCGACGCTCTTAATCTGCTTTTTAAGACCACAGCGAAGCGTATTTAACTGTTTGGCTTGATAAAAATCAATGGTTCTATTTTTTAATACCAAGTGTCTGATGTCTGAGCTGATACGACGTTCTTCGAGCTTGAGCTCACAGAGTTTGTGCTGTAATTTACCGAGATTGTCGTCTTTAAACATCTATATTTATCCCCTTTGGTTAAAAAATTGTATGATAAACACATTTTTTACTGGAAATACTCCAATAAAATTTGTATTAAATTATACAGCAATTTAAGGATAAATGCAATACATAAAAACTAACAGGAGTTTTTTTATATGAATAAAACAAAAAGAATCGGTATTTTGACCAGCGGCGGCGACTGTGCCGGACTTAATGCCGTTATTAGAGCCGTTGTCAATTCCGCTTCCAGACTGGGCTGGGAAATCTACGGCATTCATAACGGCACGGAAGGGTTAACCAATGATCCTCTGGAATATGAAGTTTTGACGGTTCAGAATTTTTCTGATACGCCATGGCCAAGACTCAGCGGTTCTTATCTCGGTTCTTTGAACAAGGGCGTCAAGATGGAATCTCTCGGCGAAATGTCAAAGCGTTTCGGCGAAGGCGTTAAAAAGCTCGGACTGGACGCCGTTATTGTTGTCGGCGGCGACGGCAGCATGAACATCACCGGCAATTACTGCAAAGGCGCCGGTGTCAAAATGATCGGCATTCCCAAGACAATTGACAACGATACGCCGATTACCGAATTTTCGGTCGGATTTAATTCCGCCTGTCAGGTTTGCACCAACGCAATAGACAGTCTGGAACTGACAGCCCGTTCTCACCACCGCGCGCTGATTTTGGAAGTTATGGGACGCGATGCCGGGCATCTGGCCATGCAGTCTGCTTTAGCCGGACAGGCTGACGTTTGTCTGGTTCCGGAAATTCCTTACAAAATCGACGGTGTCATCAACAAGCTGAAAGAAATCAAAGCCAGCGGACGCGACCACGCGATTATTGTTGTTTCCGAAGGTATTAAAACCGAAGACGGACAACATTTGTCTGCGGCGAAGAACTTAATCGGCGAAGCCGTTTACGGCGGTGTCGGACAGTATCTGTCTGCCGAAATCAACAACCGTTATCATGATTTTCAGACCCGTGTGACGACTTTAGGGCATGTTCAGCGTTCCGGCACACCTTCCTGCTTTGACCGGATGCTGGCGGCCATGTTTGGCGCCAAAGCGGTTGAGCTGCTGGCGAAAGACCAGACTGATATGATGGTTGTCTGGAAAAACGGCAAAGTCGGCGCTTACAGCATTGACGAAGTTGTTAAAGAAGGGACAACCTTGCTTGATACAAACAGCGACTCGGTTAAAGCCGCCGCCGCAATCGGCATGTATATCGGCGAAATCGAGAAGTAAATCTCTTTTCTCAAAAATGAGGGGCGCGTTGAAGCGCCCTTTTTTATTGTATTTATTATGCTGACACAATAAAAAAACAGCCGTTCTTTTTAACTCCGGCTGTTTTTATTTTAGACAACGTTATCTCAGGCTGTGGCGCGCTTTGTCATCAAGCCTTCAGAAATCTGCAAATTGGTCATAATCATTGAATCGATGGCTTTTTCGTTCAGCTTATTGACATCCTTGCCGACTTCCAAGGTTTTTGAAGAAACATAATCTGCCAGCTTAATCAGATTTGTCTTCGTTTCTTTCGGCAACGGATTTTCATCTGACGAAGCCAGAGTCTTAATGTAGACCCAAAGTTTCATGTTATTTTCCAAAGCGTTTACCAAATCATTCGTATCTTTATTCTCTTTAGCAGAAGAGAGGTCAATCGCACATCTCAAAAGGTGAAAAGCTTCTTCTTTAGCCAGGCTGTTTTTCACAGCATCGACCAAACCTTCGGAAATCTGCATATTGATGTTTACCAAAGTGTCAAAATCATTCTTTGTCATCTTAACGCCTTTGCTCAGCGTCAGACGTTCAACAAACTTTGACAACTTCAGCAGATTGGATTTAATTTCATCCGGAAGCAAATTCTTTGCGTTTTTTAAAGTTGTTTCTATCTCTACCCAAAGTTTTAAATTGCTGTCCAAGGCCAGAATCTTTTCCTTATCGCTATTGCCTGACGCCGCATGGGACAAGGCAACTGCATGATTCAGGAGAATCGAAGCTTCTTCTTCAGCATTTTTAACTTGGTCAGTTGTTTTTTTCATATGTGCTTCCTTATAAATCAGTTTACAAATTTAGTTTTCAAGCAGCGCTATATTCTTACAAATAGCCTTTTAAATAGTTAATTTAATCAAAAAAGTTTATTTATTAACAAGAAAAAGCCTGCTCAAGAATTTAGGGGAAAATAAGCAGGCTTTTTATTTTTAAGAAAAAATGGGGAGATTTTTTCTTGAAAAGACATAATAATATGGGGAAACTTGTCCTTAGAACGGCGACAGAATATCTATCAGCTGGCGTCCGTATCTCGGTTCCTGAACATCGGAGATTGTACCCTTTCCGCCGTAAGAAACGCGCAGTTCGGCAATTTTGCTCGAATCGATAGAATTATCGGAAGTAATGTCCGCCCGGCGGATAACGCCGCGCACTGTCAGCTGACGCAGTTCATAGTTAACGCGTATTTCCTGAGAACCTTCGATTACCAGATTGCCGTTCGGCAAAACCTGCGTCACAACGCCGGCCATTGTCATATTGATGTTTTCGGAACGGTCTATTTTTCCTTCGCCGCTGATATCATGGTCAGACACGACATTGACCAGATTTCCGGGATTGACGGCATCCGGCAGGTAATCCTTGGCATAATCTTCATAGCCGAAGAAGCTGCCGACATTGACCGTATCAGAGTTGGTATCACGCGTCTGTTCGGTTTTGTTTTTCATTGTTGCGCCGTCTTTGGCAGAAATGTTAACCGTAATGATATCGCCGACCTTTGACGCCCGCTGGTCCTTGAAAAACCCCGACGAGCCTTTAGCCCAAAGAGAGTTGGCGCCGCTGCTTTGATCCGGCTGCACCGGCATGGGCAGGCTGACCGGCTGATAATTCGGCTGGGTTACGGGATTTTCAATCGGCGCCAATTCCGGCTCTTTGCCGATTGTGCTCAGACGCGACCAGGTGTTGCAGCCGCTGAGCATTGTTCCCAGCAGCAGCCCCAGCGCTATTTTTTTGTAAGTTTGTTTCATGACCATTAGTTCCCCTTTCTATTGGACATCGATTTTTACGGTTTCGGCGTCAATAACTTCGCCATACAAATTCTTTTTGCTCTTGGTATTCAAAAGTTCTATCTTCCGACCTTTTGCCCCGTCTTCCAAGGCCTGAACCTTTGCCGTTATCTGCATATGCGGCGTGGCGTAAAGAGCCGTGACGACATCGCCTTTTTTAATGAGCATTTTCTCGCCGAGGTCATTGGCGGTTATGAGTTTTCCCTCTTTGAGCATCCGCTTGGCCTCTTTGTTAAGCATTTTGTCTTTGTCGGTAATATTGGCGGACTTAATACGGTTGCGGCGTATCTTAACAAGTTTCAAATCTTCATTACGAATGATTTCCCCTTTTCCGATATCCCGAGCCGGAACCGAAACCTCACCGATACGGTAAAATTTTCCGGTCAAATCCGTTGCGGCAAAAAGTTCGCCGTCGGCATAAATTTCCGCCCGGCAGGAAAACTTATCCTGCTGTTCCGAAAACTTCAGGCCGGTTATCATGATTTTGAAAGACGATGCGTCGGCAATCGAAAAAGACGTCTGTCCGCCGAAAAATTCCAAGTCCAGTTCATCTTCCACGCCATTATTTACAAATTCGGTTTTTACGGCTGATGCAATATCATCTTCCCGCACCAACACAGCCGCCACTGCCCCCAGGCAGTACAACAGGAGGTAAAGCATCGGAAAAACATATTTTAATCTTTTAAGCATTTTTGTCATCAGCGCTGCCCGACCTACTTCATTTGGTTAATGGTTGACAACATTTGGTCTGAGGTGGAGATGATTTTAGAATTCATCTCATAAGCACGCTGAGCGGAAACCAGCTCGGTAATTTCAGAAACCGGGTTAACATTGGATGTTTCCAGATAGCCGGACTGAATGGAACCAAACCCCTCATTATCCGGATTATCAACAATCGGCGCGCCGGAAGCTTCGGTTTCCAAGAACAGGTTTTGCCCCATGGCTTCCAACCCGGCTTCATTTACAAAAGTGGCAATTTCCAGCTGGCCGACATTTAACTCGTCAACCTGGCCGTCCTGCTTGACCCAGACTTCGCCGGAAGCATTAACATAGACTTCCACGGCATCATCGGGAATGGTGATTTCCGGCTGAACGACATAACCGTCATGGGTAACAATTACACCATCGCCGTTACGCTGAAAAGCACCGTCGCGGGTGTAGGCCGTCCCCTTGCCTTCCGGCAGTTCAATCTGAAAATAACCGCGTCCTTTAATCGCCAAATCCAGACTGTTCCCGGTATTGGTCAGGGCATTGCCGTCTGTGATACGGTAAATGGCCGCGGTTTTGACACCGGTACCCAGCTGGATGCCTGACGGCACAATAGTCTGACCGGCGGTTGATGCGGCACCCGGGCGGACAATGTTTTGGTACAGCAAATCGTTAAATTCAGCACGGCGTTTGCTGTAAGCCGTGGTGTTCATGTTGGCGATGTTGTTGGAAATAACATCTACGTTCGTCTGCTGGGCAAGCATTCCGGTAGCGCCAATATTCAAAGATCTCATATTTTATTCCCCTGTAAAATTAAGCCTGCTGAGAGAAGGCGGTAATGGTGTTGGACAAGCGTTCATGCTCGGTGTCTATCATCTGCTGGACATATTCGTAAGAGCGCTGCAAATTAATCAGTTTGGTCATTTCGGCAATCGGTTCGACATTTGATTTTTCAATAGATTTCTGCACAACCTGGTAACTGCCGTTATTGTATTCCATGCTGTTGCCGTCTGTATTTTCAAACATGGTATCGGCAATTTTCAATAACTTCTGGTTATCGGCAAAGCTGGCCAGACGCATACGCCCCAGAGAACCGTTTTCAGTCAAGACTTCGCCTGAAGCCGTAATGGTTATTTCGTTTTCATTCGGCGCGATAAAAAACGGCGCGCCGGTTTCAGACAACAGCGGATAGCCGTCTTTAGTCACAATCGCGCCGTCGGCATTCAGAGAAAACTGCCCTTTGCGGGTGTATTTTTCGCCTTCCGGCGTTTCAACCGCAAAAAAAGCATCCCCCTTAATCGCCACATCCAGCGCATTGCCGGTATGCGCAATCATGCCTTCGGCAAAATTCTTATAGGTACCGTAGTCCTGCGTGAAATATAAAGGATTGCCGACAATGCCTTTGGCGGCATTTTCAGTCTTGGCCAAATATGATGTAAAGACGGCTTCATCCCCTTTGTAGCCTGACGTATTCATATTTGCCATGTTATTGGAAACGACATCCATTTGTTTCCACAGCGCCATCTGGCGCGATAAGGCAATGTAATTTGTATTATCCATATTTCTTTTCCCCAATTAAAAAGGATAATTTCATCATGCTACAGATAATGCAAAAACTGTGCCAAGATTAACAAAATATTAATTTCCGAAGACACAAAAAAAGCGCAACCCTTTGGGATTGCGCTAAAAATTCTACCTTGAACAATTAAATACCTTTTGCCAAAGGCTGCTTTCAATTCTTTTATCAGCTAGAATTGCCTGATTGGCCTCATCATTCAGACGTCTTCCGTACCATATGACATCATCCTCAGCCCAGACAGCATATTCCTGCCCGCTTTTGTTAACAACATCAGCCCCCAGAAGCAAATTCAACTCTTCCAGCCGGAAAGAAGACATTTCATTTTCGCGGCGAAAGCTACCCGAAATACATTCACTCAGAAAACGCGGACCGACTTTGTCTTTCAGCGGAGAATCGTTACGCCGCAAAATGCGAAGAAGGTTTACAACCTCGCGCACATACAAAAAATTGTATTTCTGCGCCTGCTTCATCAGGTTAAGGTATTCCCAAACACCGCGCAGCCGTATTTCCAGATTTTCATACTGTGCCGCGACAATCGCCCCGCCGATATTGACTTTTACCGAGGTTCCCGTCAGCTTGTTATAAACGCCGAATTCGGTTATCAATCCGGAATTGTCATTTCCCTCCAGCAGGTACTTTACCATTTGTTCGTCATTTACCGTCATAATTATAGTTTTTAAAATTAATAATATAATGAATTAAGGGTTTTAATAACATAAAACCCTTAATTTGTAAATAGACAAAATTGACATTTATTTACATGTTTCTGTTTTCTTCAAAATATAAAAATCGGCCAGCGGTCCGTGAATCATTTCCTTATCCATATCCAACATTCGGAGCTGTCCGTCCTCGGCTTTATAATAGCTGTTTTGCCCGTCACGGGAAACAGCAATAATATCCCCGTCTACGGAATAGCGGCCGTTTTCAACAAATTTTCCGTCTTTTTTATCAATATACAAGCTGTTCAGGCGGTATTCGCCGTTGGCATCGAGTTGCAGTTTCGTGGCAATGCCGGGACCGTCCGCCGCAGGAAGAACGCCCTCATAAGTCCCGCAGTATTTGGCTGAGCAGGACGCCAATGCCGCCATGGCCGCAAACATATAAATTATCTTATTCATTTTTTCCCTTTCTGTTATTTTCGGTTATACCGATAATGTAAGGGTCAGGCATTAAAATTCAAGCCCCAGTCAGAATAACGCGCCGGATCATCAATCCAGTTTTCACGAACTTTGACATAAAGAAACAAATGAACCCGCTCCTCCAGCAAATCCTCAATTTCACGCCGCGCCGCCTGGCCAATTTTTTTTATCATACTGCCGCCTTTGCCCAAAACGATGATTTTCTGACTGTCACGCTGAACATAAATCGTCATTTCCGCCCGGACGGAGTTGTCTTCCTTGCGCTGCCAAAGCTCCGGTTCTACGGTCAGGGCATAAGGCAATTCCTGCTGGAGATATAAAAACAGTTTTTCCCGGACAATTTCCGCCGCCAATAGCTTTAACGGCATATCAGACATTTGCTCTTCCGGATAATACCACGGGCTTTCCGGCAGATTATCCGCCAGATATTTATAAAATTCTTCAATATTTTCACCGGTTGCGGCTGAAATAAAAAACGTTTCGGTAAAATTTCCGGCCTGGTTTAATTCTGCGCTGAGCTGCAACAGCTTTTCCTTTTTTACCAAATCAACTTTATTCAAAACCAAAACAGCGGCGGTCTTATTTTCATTCAGCTTGGCGACAATGGCTTTGACTTCATCGTCAAATCCCTTATGCGCATCAACAACCAACACCGTTATATCGGCATCGCCGACACCGCCCCAGGCCGATGCCACCATGGCCCTGTCCAAGCGGCGTTTGGGTTTGAAAATTCCGGGCGTATCCAGAAAAATTATCTGGGAATTACCGTATATGCCTATTCCCTTGACCATGGTTCGGGTTGTTTGGACTTTGGGTGAAACAATCGAAACCTTGGAACCGACAAAGTTATTGGTAATGGTCGACTTGCCGGCATTCGGCGCACCGATAAGCGCTACAAAACCACATCTTTGAATATCGTTGCCCACAGCGCTATTCATGCTTATACCCCAGTTTAGCAAGCATTTTGCAAGCGGCTTCCTGTTCGGCCAGCTTTTTGTTGCGCCCTTCCCCAAACTGAGTTTCTATGCCCTGTATTGACACGGACATTTTAAATGTCGGTTCATGTTCGGATCCGGTACGCCCCTCCGTTTTATAAACAGGAAAACTTTTTCCCTTTGCATGGGCAACTTCCTGAAGCAGCGTTTTGCAATCTTTGGGCGGCGCTACGTTTTTATCAATCAGCTCGCACCAATGTTCATTGACAAAGTCAACCGCACATTCGCAGTGGCTGTCCATATAAATTGCGCCGATAACGGCTTCGCAAACATCGCAGAGAACATTTTCGTTATCGCGAATATCATTGCCAACGCAAATAATATATTTATCCAGCCCAAGACGGCGGGCGACGCCGGCAACGGTTTCTTTGCAGACTAACGCCGTATGCCGCTGCGACATGCTGCCTTCCGGCTCTTTGGGAAAAATGCGGTACAACAGGCTGGCTATGGCAACGCCCAAAACCCTGTCGCCGACAAATTCAAGACGTTCGTAGTTGTCTTCGACCGAAGGACTGTAACTGCTGTGCGTCAATGCCTGCCGCAGCAAAGAAATGTTCTGAAAATGGTATTTCAGCGTGCTCTCAAGCGCTTTCAGATCTGTCATTTTCCACCTACTGAATTCTGTTAAACAACCGGGACCAGCGAATCTGCCGCGGCAGGTTCCATATTTTGTACCATTCGCCGTCAGGGTCAAGCGAGAAGAAAAGGAAACGAGCCTTGCCGACCAGATTTTCCGCCGGGACAAAGCCGACATTAACACGGCTGTCGTCGGAACGGTCACGATTATCACCCATCATAAAATAGTGTCCTTCGGGAACGGTCAGTTCCGGAACATCGTCAAAAGTTTCGCTGTCGGATATTTCCAAAATATTGTGTTTGACACCGCCGGGAAGCGTTTCAACATACTGGCGGTAACGCTCAACGTTACCGTATTTGTCGTGCAGCACAAAGTCTTCAATCTGTTCGCGCTCAACCAGCTCACCGTTTATATATAAACGCCCTTTTTCCAATTTAATCCTATCTCCGGGGAGGCCGATCAGGCGTTTAATATAATCTGTTTTGTTATACTGCGGCTCCTTGAAAACAATCACATCGCCGCGCTCGGGCTTATCTTCCCAGATACGCCCCTCCCAAAGGGGAAGGCTGAACGGCAGGGAATGTTTTGAATAGCCGTATGTATATTTGGAAACAAACAAAAAATCCCCGACATATAAGGTCGAATACATTGAACCGGAAGGGATTTTAAACGGTTCAAACATAAAAGTCCGAATAAATACGGCAATCAAAACAGCATAAATTATCGTTTTTATGGTATCGGCAAAGCTTTCTTCTTTATCCATAAGATTTTCCTTAAGCTATAAATTCTTTATTGCATTGTCTTAGATAACGCCATAAACGCGATAGCGTTATCTAAGGCAACTTTGGGTTATACATAATAATATCAGTAAATTTCAATAACGACAAAAGCCTGCGCCAAAGGATAATCGTCGCTTATCGTCAGCTGAATATTGACGTTTTTTCCGCCGGAAAGCTTTTGCAGGCGCTGAAGCGCTCCGCCGCTTAAAACCAATTCCGGTTTGCCGGCAGCATTATGAACCGTCTGAATATCGCGCAGATAGATACCGTTTCTGAATCCCGTCCCCAGAGCTTTGGAACAGGCTTCCTTGGCGGCAAAACGCTTGGCGACGGACGCAGCGTATTCCCGCGGCGAAACAAACTGCCGGGCAGCAATTTCCTCCCGCTCCGACGTTCCCAGCGCCCGGTCTATCAGACGCTCGCCGTAAGCGGCAATCGACCGCTCAAAACGGGAAATATTGGTAATATCCGACCCTATTCCGACTATCATGTCCTTCTCCCTCTTTACTGCGCGGCGCGAGCCACATAGCTGACAACCTTGCTGGCTTTCAGCACATCAATGATTTCACTCAGCTGCTTAATGTCTTTAACCTCAATATCAACCAGCAGCTCAAAATAGCTTACCGTCCGGTAGACGATGTTCAGGTTGGAAATGTTGCCGTTGCAGCGGGCAATCAGATTTGACAAATCGCCGAGTGCTCCCGGTTCGTTACTGAGCATAATCTTCAGGCGGCCGACGTGGGTTTCGCCATAAGCGTCATCCCCCCAGGCAATATCAAGCCAACGTTCCGGCTCATTAGCAAACTTTTCCAAAAGTTTACAGTCAATGGTATGGACGGCAACGCCCTTTCCGGTTGTCACGATGCCGACAATGCGGTCCCCCGGCAGCGGATGGCAGCAACCGGCATAGTGGACGGCCATTCCGGGGATAAGGCCTTTGATTTTAAGCGGTTCGCCCTTGTCCTTGCCTTTTTTCAAAACCTTTTTCAGGCTCGGCACCTTAATCGCCTTGACAACTTTTTCCAGCTTAGACTGTTTATAGGCCGGATAAACCGCTTTCAGGACATCCCAGCCGGTTACCAAGCCTTCGCCGACCTTGGCATAAACATCATCTATCGAATCCGCCTCAAAATTCTGCAAAACATTAATCAGTCCCTTTTCCGAAAATTCCAGATTTTCAGATTTGAACAAACGCTCAAGAATTTCCTGCCCCAACGTAATAAACTGGTCGCGTTTATGCGCGCGAACATAGCGGCGGATGGCGGCTTTGGCCTTGCCGGTAACAACAAAACGTTCCCATTCTGTTGACGGGTGCTGGGCTTTTGAAGTCAAAACTTCGACCTGGTCGCCATTTTGCAAAATCGTGCGCAACGGGCGGATTTCGCCGTTAATCTTGGCACCGACACAGCTGTCGCCGACCGAAGAGTGAATGGCATAGGCAAAATCGACCGGCGTCGAATTAATCGGCAAGCCGATCAAATCGCCTTTGGGCGTGAAGCAGAAAACCTGGTCGTTATACATTTCCAGCTTGGTATTTTCAAGAAATTCTTCCGGATTTTGCGCCTGTTCAAGAATTTCCAAAAGTTCCCGTATCCAGCGGAAATTCTTGCCCTCAACACGCTGTCCCTGCTTGTAGGCCCAATGGGCGGCAACGCCTTTTTCCGCAATCTCGTGCATTTCCGTCGTCCGAATCTGGATTTCGATGCGGGTATTTTCCGGTCCGATGACACCGGTATGGATGGATTTATAGCCGTTTGGTTTCGGCGTGGAAATATAATCCTTAAAACGCCGCGGAATCATGTGATATTTGCTGTGAATGACACCCAGCGCCTGATAACAGGAGCCAATATCGTCGACAATGATACGGAAGGCCATAATATCGGAAAGCTGCTCAAAAGAGGCGTTTTTCTGCTGCATTTTACGCCAGATGGAATAAGGCGTCTTTTCCCGGCCGCTGACACTTGCCTTGATACCATTGTCTTTCATGTCCTTTTCAAGCTGCCGGATAATCTTGGGCACAATGTTACTGCCCTGCTCCCGCAAAAAGTTCAAACGGGCGACAATGGAATCATGCGCTTCCTTATGCAGTTCAGAGAAAGCGATTTCCTCTAATTCGCTTTTGACTTCCTGCATACCGATACGCTCGGCCAAAGGCGCATAGATATCCAATGTTTCCTTGGAAATACGCATTCTTTTTTCCGGTTTGCAGAAATGCAGCGTACGCATATTGTGCAGACGGTCGGCCAGCTTAATCAGCAAAACGCGGATATCTTCCGACATGGCCAACAAAAGCTTGCGGAAATTTTCCGCCTGTTTGCTGTTGCCTGATTTTTGTTCAATCATGGCCAACTTGGTCAGGCCGTCGACAATGGAGGCCACCTGATCACCAAACAACTGGCGGACTTCTTCAACCGTAGTATCGGTGTCTTCCACCGTATCATGCAGCAAAGCGGCGATAATGGAGGCGGAATCCAGCTTGAATTTTGTTAAAATACCGGCAACTTCAATCGGGTGGGAATAATACGGATCCCCTGACTCGCGAAGCTGGGCGCCATGTTTTTTCATGGCAAAAACATAGGCCCGGTTCAATGCGTCTTCATCTGCATCGGGATCATAGGATTTAACTAATTCAACTAATTCATATTGTCTTAACATTGAGCCTCAACCATAACCTAAAACCTTATTCAAGACTCAAGAAAAATTTTTTACACCCTTAAGCCTCAACAACGCTTGTACCTGCCGGAGATACAAGCGTTGTAATTATAGACATCAGAAAATTAAAAAATACTGAATCCCGCGTTATTCTTCATCATCAAAATCGGCACCCAGTTCATCGCCGAGGCCCAAGGCATCGTCCAGCGCTTCATCATCCAGAGAAACATCTTCTTCAGAATCGGCATCCAAATCCATAACATCGTCATCGCCGTCGCGAATCTGCATGGCATCGCCCATATCTTCAGCATCAAGGCTAACACCGGAGAACTGGTCATCAAGCTCAGCCAATTCTTTTTCAGCCGCCAGAATCTCCAACTCTTCTTCTTCCGGTTCTTCAACCTCGACATATTTCTGCAGCCCCATTACCAGAGATCTCTGCAATTCCTCAATATTAACCGTACCGTCGGCAATTTCGCGCAGAGCAATTACCGGATTTTTGTCATTGTCCTTGGCAACCGTCATCGGCGCTCCGGCGCTCAAATCTTTAGCCCGCTGAGCAGCAACCATGAGCAGTTCATAGCGGTTAGGAATTTTATCAATACAATCTTCAACTGTAACGCGTGCCATTTCTTTTATACCTTAGTTTAAAATTACAAATCTGAATTAGACTTTATACTAACTTTTACATAAATTGCAATAATAAAATCAGAAAAAGTTGCGTTTTTCGAGAAATTACTGCGACAAAGACAGCGGCTGCCCGCCAAGGAGATATTTTCCGGCGGCAAACTCCCGGCGCAGCGTCCGCCGATTTTTTATCACTTCCAAAACATCCGGCAACGGTGCCTCATACATCAAGACCGTAGCCCGGGCGGCTTGAGACTGGCTGCGGCGCAGGTTTTCCGGAAAAGCGGCCAAATCCCGCTCATAAATACCGTCCTGCAGATTTTTGATTGCGGCGGCGGTTGACGCGCTCATTGTTGACGCCCGATAAGCTTTTACGGTTTTGTCGCAGGTATAGGCCCACTCATTTAAATCAAAAGCCTCACCGCCGACAGCCAATTTTAAGTCTGTTTCCATTCCCAGGATACGCATTTTCTGCACCAAACGGCGGCAGGGATAAACCAAATCCTTTAAGGTGTTTATCACGGCGCAGCCATTTTGTTCACTTTCGTATTTATCAAGAAGCTGTCCGGCGGCAAAGAGTTTCAACGCCATTCCTTCCGAGGAAGCCAGTTTGTTTACGGCAGGGATTGTCCGGGCAAAAGCCTGTACATCAGCCGAGGTCAGCGGCGATTTTTCATCCGGCGCGACGGTGCGCAAATCAGACATGTCGGGCGCTTTTTTCCGCTCGCCTCCCGGCTGGAAACTTTCCGGCGGCACCAGCTGTTTCAGGCGCCGGTAAAATTCCGCATTATAAACGGTTTGCGGATAATATGCCGGTGTTTTAAGCGGTTCCATTGCCCGGACATTATCCGGCCAAATTTCAGGAATCAACAAAAAATACAAATGCGGCGAGAGAAATTCAAGGTTTGGAATTTCAGCCATTTGCGGCGCAATCCGTTGCGGGAAACGGCCTTTGGTTTCTTTTATTCCCGGCATATTTAAAATTTTGGGAGACATATTCGGCACCGTATGCAGGTAAGGGCCGATGTAAGGATAAATTTCCGGCGGCGCCGACTGTATCAGTTCCAACAGCGCTTCTTCATTTTCTTTTTTCAGGCGTTTGTCACCCGAACCGTAAGTTTTGATTGTCTGCGCAAAAACTTTATCAAAAACCTTTCCGATATTCCAGGAAAATTCATAGCGGCGGTCATAAATCGGAGCTGCGGCATATTTCTCTGCCAATTCGTCATAAGACGGCAAAGGCCGGTTGAGATCAACCTCCAGACAACTTTTGTCATTCCGGCCGGCGGCTTGCGCCAAGCCTGCCGCCAACACCATAACCGCAACCGCCGCTATTTTTTTCATTTTAATCCTTCTTGGTCAGAAGAACCGTATAGGTCAAAACTTCCTTGCCATGAGCCGGAATTTTGACAAGCCATTTAGACGCGTAGGCGTTTTTCTTTTCACTCTTTACGCTTTCGGCGTTAACTTTCCAAGTTCCGCCGTAATTCTGGGTAAATTCCACTTCCACAGCCTCATCTTTGGCATTGTTGAACGTTATTTCAACAGAAGCTTCGGTTACTTTTTCGGAAATCTTTTTGGCCGAACTGATTTTACCGGAAGCAAAAATGTCAAACGCCTGTCCCAAATTAAGTTCCGTCTTTTCTCCGGAAGCAAGCTGCGGTAAATTGGCTTCGCCGATAAACTGCAGGTTTTTCTTGCTGTCATTTTCAAAAAAGCGGATTGTTCCCTGCGGCAGCGCTTCACCCAAACCGTCTTCCTTTACATTGTTTAATTTGTAAACAACCTGCGGATTGGCTTTGGTAAAATCGTTTTCTCCGCTGTTATAGCTAAGGTAAAGCGGTGAATTCAGTTTGTATTCCTTCGCATATTTCACCTTGTTCTTGACCATCAGGCTGACTTGCTTTGTCTGTTTGTCCTTTATGCTGGTTTTGGCCGGCAAATTGTAAAGATAGTAGTCAGCAAAAGCTTCCGACGTCGGGACAGCGCTGTCCATCGCAGCGCTTTCCGCAACGGCGCCCATAGCCTTAAAGCTGCGCGCCATCATTACCGGGCGGATAACATTGCTGCTGACCTGGTTGACAGAGCCGGCAATCAGCTGAACCGCGGCATTGTTATAATCCACGCCGGAATCGTTTTTTAATGTAATCCAGCCGTTTAACTTCAAGGTGTTATCAGCCTGCAAGTCAGCAACATAATCGGCTTTCCAGCTGAGCCCCGACGTCAGGTAAGCCAGCTCGACATTCTGAGCGCCGGCAACCGACTTGTTTTTCATATCGACGACCAAAGTCGGTTTCGTACGCAGACCATCCGGAACATTTTCATAAATAACGCGTCCCGGAAAATCGGTTTCAATGCCATAGCTGAACTTTAAGACCGGTTTACCGTATCCGGCTTCCAAGACAACGGCCGTATCATAAACGGTTTTTCCGGTTTGTTCGTTATAAAGCGCCGTTTTTACCGTCTTGCCGACAGAAGCTTCCAACAAGTTTGACGGATTGAGCAGATTGTAATTATAATTCTGCTCCATCACTTCAATCCCCTTGCCGAACAACATTGCCGTTTCCGGGCGAATCTGAGAAGAAACGCCGACAAAAGCAACCTTGTTTTCACCGCGCTGCAAATCAATGTTGCGGGTATCCCGGACAAAGGCCAGATTATTGTTGTAAATACTTATCTGCATTTCCGTATTTTTATCGGTATCGACAACTTTTTCGGCATCTGCCGCCAAGCTGAGGGCAGGAAAGCTCAGAAAACTCAGACTCAATGCAGCTATTGCATTTTTTATTTTCATGTTTCTATCTCCATTCTGTTAAATTTATCTCTGATGATACTGATGATATACTAAAAAATCATAAAAAAAAGTGCTTATGTTTCATAATAAAACTAGACTCGGCGCAAATATTCAAATATTATGTGGTTAAATTGGTTGGAATATTTTTTTAAGGAGAGTTGTCATGGCTTGGACTGAACAAATGGTCGAAGACTTAAGAAAAATGTGGAAAGAAGGTTTGACTACCGGAGAAATCGGCAAAAGACTCGGCGTTTCAAAAAACTCCATTGTCGGAAAAGTTCATCGTCTCGGCTTATCAGGGCGTCCGTCTCCCATCAAAAAGAAATCTGACGACTCTGAAGCTGCTTCTCAGCCGACCGCTCCGACTCTGCAAACGATTAAAACAAGCAAAGCTGAAAAAACAACATCCGAAGGAAGCAACAAAAAAGCTGAGGCTGTAAAAGAATCAAAAAAAGAAGAGCATTTTATTTCCACCAAAATAGAAAGCAAACCTCAGGTCAGAAAAGACGGCAAAGTTATGCTGACCAGCCTTGACAATCATACCTGCCGCTGGCCGATAGGCGACCCGAAGGATGAAAATTTTCATTTCTGCGGCAAAAAAGTCCGTTTGGGACAAACCTACTGCGAAGAACACGCCGCTTTGGCCTATGTTAAGCCAAACAATAAGAAATAACCTTTGTTTAACTATTATAGATTAAAGTCAGAAATAAGTTTTATCTGATTTTTTGGAGCTTTTTATGTCTTTAGGTACTTTATTGGCCTTTATCGGCGGTTTTGCAATGGTTATCGGCTCAATTGTTACGGCAACAGACCGACCGATGGCTTTTGTTGATATCCCCAGTGTTATTGTCGTTATCGGCGGAACATTGATTACATGTTTTACTTCCTATGAAACCAAAGATGCTATCGCTTCTTTTAAAACAATGCTGGCTTCTTTCAAAAAATACAAGGACATGGAAATGCCGTTAAAAGAAGAAGTCGGCAGGATTGTCCGCTGGGGGTATATCATTCAAAAAAACGGCCTGCAAGGACTGGAAAACGAAGTCACTGACGACCTTAGAAATGAAAGCCCATTTTTGGCTTATGGCGCAGATTTGGTTGTGACCGGATATACCGGAACAGAAATCAGGCAGATTTTGGAACATATGATGGAATCCCAATCGGCCAGAGATCGTGTCAGCACGGGCGCCTTGATGAAAATGGGCGGCGATGCGCCGGCTTTTGGTATGCTCGGCACTTTAATCGGTCTGGTTATCATGCTCAGCAATATGAGCGGCGATCCGGCATCAATCGGCCCGGCAATGGCCGTCGCTTTGATTACAACTTTTTACGGTGTTATTCTTGCCCGTCTGGTTTGCATTCCTCTGGCAACAAAAATGAATGCCCGCTATGATGTAACGGACTTTAAAAATTCCCTACAATTAGATGGCTTGGTTTTGCTGGCAGAAAGAAAAAGCCCGCGTTATATCCAAGATAAGCTGAATTCTTTTGTTGAAGTAAAAGATCAATTCTTAATCGACAGAGATATGAATCGTGAAAGCGGCAGTGCTCAGGCATAATTACAGGAAGAAGCTATGAAAAAGAAAGAAGAGCCGGCAATAGATTCCTCATGGATGGATACATATGGCGATATGGTTACACTGCTGTTGTGTTTCTTTGTGCTTATGGTTGCCATGTCCAGTGTTGATGCTGCGAAATATGAAATGATACAGGCCGGAATGCAGGAGGGTGTCGGTAAAGTGGATGCACCGCGGCCAATTGAGATGATGATGGTTGAACTTTCAGATGATATTCAGGCTTTGAATATGGAGGACAAAGTTGCATTAGGCACGGATTCTCAAGGCGTTGTTCTGGAATTCGGCGGCGGCGCATTTTTCAGTCCGGGTTCTGCCGAACTTAATCCCGAAGCCATTCCTATTTTGAAGAGAATCGCAGCAACTCTGCAATCCGAGCGTTATGCCAAATTTGACTTTGACATTGAAGGGCATACCAGCAATAAAAAGTTTTCAAACGCGCAATATCCGTCAAATTGGGAGCTTTCTTCCGCCCGTGCGTCAGCTGTTGCCCGTTTTCTGGAAGAGAGAGGAATCGCCAGAACCCGGGTTAAGGTTACCGGGTATTATGACAATATTCCAAAGCTGCCCAATCTTGATCCTTTCGGCGAGCCTATTCCGCAAAATCAATCCAAAAACCGCCGTGTGGTTATTCATATTGTACCGCGCAGTGGAAAGTAGTACTTTTTTTTAACCAAACAAAAAAAGTATTCCTGCTGGATGTTGGAGTTGATTATATGATATTTGACTTTTTGCATCTGAAATAAGATTATTACGGTCTTCACTTAATTTTCTAGTTTTACAAGCAGATTACTCAGATATTCGGTAAAATATTTTTTTAATAAAAATAATCTCCTTTACTTTTTCCTCCACCTCCTTTACAATAATAAACGCAGACAGGCGTTCTGTCTGCGGTGTCTGAAAAACACCCCAAGTATAAAAATATCCACTCTTGGAGTGGAGTGTGGTCAATATATTGAATACCCGCGTCTGTATACTTGCAGTTTTTCAGCTCCACTCTCCTTTGTTTTTTGACATCGGAGAGTTTGTTTTAACTAAACAAAGGAGCTTGATGATGAAACTCAAATCTTTACTCTTTGGGACAAGTCTGTCCTTAATCCCGACTTTAACCAATGCCCAATGTGTCGCTACAACCGACTGTGCTACTTTGGGATACACCGAAACTTCCTGTCCTGACGGCAAAGGCATCCGTTGCCCCTTTGGTACGACTTATGCTTGTTGTTCTGATAACTGTATCAAAAGCGGCTTTAAATATACCTGTACCGATGAAGGTTATGCCGGAGGCGTCGGACAGTCTTGTAACAATCAGTATACATCTTGCCAATGCAAAAGCGGCTATAAATGGAATGGTTCAAGTTGTAAAAAAGAATCTTGTTCGTCTTCTTATAAATATACATGTTCAGGAATAGAATATAGCAAAGGTTCAGGGACGGCATGTGGAGGAAAATATATTTCCTGCATTTGTACTTCAGGTTATGAATGGAAAAACGGAAAATGCGAGGAACAACCAGGTATAACTCTTGGCGTTTGCACAGGAAGAGTAAAAAACTGTAAAATTGCAGATATTCTAAACAGTGACGGCTCCTGTACAACAAATAAAGAAAATGGCAAAACACCTATCGGTATTGTTATTTCTATTAAAGATAATTGCGGTTATGCTATGACAGCAAGTCCAATTGCAAAAGGTATTGCATGGTCAACCGAGGATTTTTTGCATGGTAACTATTTTGCTACCTGGCAAGCAGCTATTACAGATTTTAACGGCTGCGTCAATACTCAGAAGATGATTCAACGAGCTAACGCTAATGTTTATCCTGCAGCATGGGCGACAGTCAATTATGCCCCGAGTGCAGCACCGGCAACAAAAGGAAAATGGTGTTTACCAGCGGCAGGCATGTTGAACAGTTTGTATAATAATTTAGATAATATCAATGATACAATATTAAAACTTGATGGTAAACAACTAGAAAATAATAAAGAAACAATTTGGTCTTCAACTGAGTTTAACGATAGTGTTGCATGGACTTTTCATATGTATAAAGATGGCGGTTTAGAATACTATAGTAAAGATCTTACCACCTATTACACCATAAGCGGCGGAGTTGTTGTACGTCCAATAATTGCATTTTAAAGCATGAAAGGCCGAATATTTATTCGGCCTTTAAATTACCATTTTTCCCAATGAACCCGTTCAGGATTATGGCGCTCCGGCTGCTTCGGCGTTTCAGCCGGATAACCCAGCACAACAATGGAAAAGGGTTTGACATTTTCCGGCAGAGAAAAGAACTCTTTTAATGACGCTATCGGGCCGCTCATCGGCGATGCACCGCACCAGCAGGCACCAAGGCCCAGAGCATGCGCGGCGAGCAAAATATTCTCCGTTGCAGCGGAACAGTCGATGTCAATATAGCTCCAGCCTTCTTTTTCACGGTGAAAAGAGATATCTTCCCGCCCGCAGACCAAAATCACGGCGGCGGCATTTTCCGCAAACAAAGCCGAACGCTGCATATGACGGAAATGCTTTAAAACATCTTTATCCTGAATAACCAAAAATTCCCACGGCTGCGTATTGTGAGCGGACGGCGCAAATTCTCCGGCTGTGATAATTTGTTCCAAAACATCTTTGGGAATCGGCTTATCTTCATATTTACGAACGGATCTTCTGGTTAATAAACCTTCCAACAATTCCATGTTATTCTCACTTTCAATAAAAAATCAGTTTACTGTTCTTTTCAGCTCTTCAATTCGGGGAAGAACTGAATTTTCAATAATAAAATCAATGGCTTTTTCAACCATTCTGTCAGTATGATGCACTGCGCTGTCAACGGCTTCCTGACTGTCGGCGGCATCAATTTTATCCGCCAAACGCGCATAAAGCGCAGCCAAATCCGACAAAGAATCAATCATTTCGGCAAGATAGGCCGGAAGTTGTAAATTTTCCTTACCGCCCCAAAAGCCTTCAATAAAACCGGCTTCAATTTCATCATAACGCGACAGGCAGGCTTCCTTTAAGGCTTCCGGCGAATCTGCTTTTATCTTGTCGAGGCGGATTTTATTTACCTTTACCGCCGTGAAAATCTCATCCCACAGCCCCATAAAAAACTTGAAAAACAATTCTGCCTCTTTTTTGGTTTCAAGACGAGGTTCCTGCCCTTTAGGCCAAAAAGAAGAAATAACGTCTGTCGGGCGAAGCTCAAGGTTTGGGCTGCATATAGAACCGGCGAAGCGCATTTTTATAACGTTTAAGGGCATGGGACAACGGTAATGCTCCAGCATTTTTACAAAACTATCGTCACCAATATATTCATTTTGACTTTTCATTTTAATATTCTTCATATATAAAGATTATAATTTGACTTTTAATGTAATGGAGTTTTTTAAATTGGCAAGAGCTAATTTTACATATCTTGCAGTTATGGCGTTTTTACTCAGCGCCTGTTCTGTTCTGGAGCCTTTTGTCGACCGCAAGCGCAATGCCGGCGCGCCGCCGACGCAGCTTTATGTCGGACAATCAAGAAAAGACGCGCCGTCAATCTGTTATAACATTCTGACAACAGATTATAAAACCGTCAAAAAAATGGCTGACGAAGAATGTATTAAGTATAATACGGGGACACATGCCGTCCCGGTCAGCCAAGAGGCTTTCAGCTGCAGGGTTTTACTGCCGGCCAGAATTAATTTTAAATGTGAAAAATAAACAAGGGGACAGCTAAGAGATGGACTTATCTTTGGAAAAAACAATCAACAGCAAACTGGTTAACTGTTTTAACAAGTTGGGACTGGATACAAAATTTGCCATGATTAAAGTATCTGACCGCCCGGATTTGAGCGATTTTCAGTGTAACGGCGCATTAGCCCTGGCCAAACAGGAACGTAAGAATCCCCGTGAAATCGCTTCCGCCATTGCCGGAGAACTTAAAAAGGACGCTGATTTTGCAAAAATCTCCGTTGACGGCCCCGGTTTTATCAACATGACAATCAAAGACGAGCTTATCGGCAGAGTTATGGATAACATGAGCCAAGACGAACGTTTAGGCTGCGACAAAATCAAAGAACCGAAAAACGTCGTTCTGGATTTCGGCGCACCGAATGTGGCAAAAGAAATGCATGTCGGACATTTGCGTTCTGCCGTCATCGGCGAAGCCGTACAGCGCATTGAGCGTTTTGTCGGCAACAAGGTTATTTCCGATACGCATTTGGGTGACTGGGGAACGCCGATGGGAATGATTATTTCTGAAATTATGGATATGCACCCGGAATGGCCTTATTTTGACGACAGTAAAAAAGACGGGTTTCCGGCAACTCTGCCCTATTCCGTTGAAGAGCTGACCGAAATATATAAAAAAGCCAATGCCCGTTGCAAAGAGGATGAAGCCGCCCGCCAGAAGGCCAGAATCATTACGGCAAAATTTCAGGACGGACATCCGGGATATCGTGCCTTGTGGCAACATTTGCGGAATATTTCCGTAGATGCCGTCAAGAAAAATTTTGACGCTTTGGATGTTCACTTTGACTTGTGGCTGGGCGAAAGCGATGCGCATGATACCTGCTATGATATTTTGGAACTGGCCAAGGCCAAAGGTATTTCAGAAGTTGACGACGGCGCGGTTATTATTCGTCTTGACGAAACAAACAAACCCAAGCCGCCGGTTATTCTGCAAAAATCCGACGGCGGCTTTACCTATCATACAACGGATATTGCCACCGTCAAAATGCGGGTTGACGATTTGCAGGCAGATGAAATTATTTATTTTACCGACAAACGTCAGGCACTGCATTTTGAACAGGTCTTTGAAGCGGTCGAAAAGCTCGGTATTGCGCCAAACATTAAGCTGAAACACATTGGTTTCGGTACGGTTAACGGACCGGACGGCAAACCGTTTAAAACCCGTGACGGCGGCGTTATGAAGTTGGAAGATTTGATTTTGATGTCAAAAGACAAAGTTCGGGAATCTATGCCGGCGCCGGAAGATGCCGAAGGCTTCTCTTCTGCTGCCGAGGCTGAAAAATATATTGAAACTCTGGTTGAAGAGATTGCCGTTGCCGCAATGAAATTTCAGGATTTGAAAAACAACATTGCTTCCGGTTACGCCTTTGAAATTGACGACTTTGCAAAATTTGAAGGAAAAACAGGACCTTATATTCAGTATGCCATTGCCCGGATTAATTCAATTATGAGAAAAGCGCAGGCGGCCGGCATTGAACCCGGAAAGGTCGTTATTACCAATAAAGAAGAACGTGATTTGGCTTTAAAGCTGGCACAATTGAACAACATTATCATGCGGACGCATGAAGACAAAGAGCCGAGCATTATTTCAGATTATGCTTATACTTTGGCTCAGACGTTCAGCACCTTTTACAATGCGTCTTCAATCATGAACGCGGAAACCACTGAAGTCGCGGCCTCACGTTTGCGGCTGGCAAAACTGACACGGGATATGCTGACGCTGCTTTTGTTCCTTTTGGGAATTAAAGCGCCGGAAGTTATGCTGAAAAAAGCTTAGTTCAACGATTGTATTTTACAGATAAAAAGCTCAGGTTTACTGAGCTTTTTATATTTATGGGATGATTAGTGTTAAAATTCAATAACGGCTCTTATGCCGGTGTTTGCTGAAGAAAATTTACTTTCATAAAAACCAACGCCTAAATCATATGAATAAAATTTCTGAGTACACAAGACAATACCTTTTATTGAATCGGATTCTGAAGATGACCAAATGTGGTGTACATCATTGTGGTCTTGTGATGTATTTTCGTTTGCAAAGATTTCTCCATTGATTTTTTGTATTCCAGAATTGACAGCTGTTAAGTTTTTGTAGATGTTGTAAAATATACCACCTGCTGGCAAACACCATTTTCCCTTGGTTTCTGATAATGATGCCGGAGCATAGTTTTGGATAAATTCGGCCGCAGGATAGGTTGCGTCAGAATCGATATTCGCGACCATTTGTTTAGTGTTGCCACAACTTTTAAAATCTAGCGCGGCCAGTTCGAGTTCGTGGACACTTCCATGTTGGACTCCTGTGGGATGCCCACCTAAAT
>JAUNPO010000142.1 GCA_030536665.1 Pseudomonadota bacterium | reverse complement strand
AAAAGATTATGGAAGCAACAAAATTTCAAGGTTTAACAGTTGAAGCAATGTATGGTGATTGTGTTACTGATACTATCAAAAGAATGATAGCATTGAGTAAAAAAAAGAATCAGCCTGTACAGACAACTTTTAACGGTGCTACATTTTCAGTCACTGCCGAAACTACTCCTGAAGAAGCTTACGCCTTATGGGAAAAGACAATGAATGACAATTATGAAGCATATCGCAACTCTCCTGAAGGCATAAAAGCAGCCGCTGAACAAAAAGCCCGTGAAGAAAAGAAAATCAAAGATGACGCCGAAGTCGATGAACTGGTAAAAGATGAAGTTCTTGAACTTACGGCACCAAAATGCTGGGAACATTCGGTTGAAATCAACAAAGACGCTTATGGTGCAAGTGTTATAAGATATGCTGAAAGATGGGGCAAGTTGATGCAAGTTGAAATGAAAAATCGCAAAACCGAAATTCTTACAAAAGAAATCCAGGATGCGACTCAGTTCAAAGCAGATAATGAAGGCATGTCAGGTTTCTCTTGGTCTTGTGGTCGTAACATTCTTATACAGTGTTGGAAATACGGCGACCAACTCGGAAAACTCGAAGGTTTTACTGATGATAAAATCAAAGAAGCTCGCGACAAAGCCGAAACCATGGGACAATAAAACTGAAAAACCGAAAACGAACTTAAATTACCGCTCATTAATTTGGGCGGTTTTTTGTTATAAAAACTCATAAAAACACCGATTCGCAATTATAAAAAAGTTGTTAGATAATTTTTTTATCTCACGCGTTATAAGGGGCTAGTTTAAAAAATAGCCTTTTTTGAAGAGATACTGTTTAAGCAGAAAAAATTAAGAGAAAAAGGAAAGCCAAGATGAAACGGTCGTCCTAGTTATATCCTGCTTATTTTAGCAAAAATAAATCGTCGTCAACGTCAAAAACTTTTATTTTAAGCAAGTTTCAAATCCGACTTTGGATAAATGATTATCCCGAGACCTAACAAGATTCAAACTTGGTTAATGTATTGAAAAACAAGGAAACGATCACAAACGAGTTCGGAAAAACGTCCCAAAATACGATTTTCAAAAAATACACTTTCGAACTCGCCGAAACTTCTCTTAGTGTTGCAAGGGAGAAGCGACCGTGGCAACACTTAGTTGTTCCCACAAGTAGGAAATTGAAAATTTCCGTAGCGGTGGAAAGCCTTGCCTCACATAGCAAAACAGCGCCTTGAAAAAAGCGCTGTTTGAATTGGTAATCCCAACGAGATTGTAAATTCCCACGGCTTTGCCGCGGGTCCCTTTCGCGTCGTAAGCCTCGCGCTTCTTTAAATCGCGCTCGACAACTATCCGCTCCGAACTCTACTCATTCGACCTCATCAGATTTCACCAGTAAAAAATACCCTCCTTAACGGAGGGTATTTTTTACTGGTGATCCCAACGAGATTCGAACTCGTGTTGCAGCCTTGAGAGGGCCGCGTCCTAGGCCTCTAGACGATGGGACCATAACGTCATGCCAAATCTAATAACGCAAATTCGCAAAATATGCAAGCACTTTTTCATCGCCCGCCAAACAAAAAAGCGGAACAGCCGCCTGCCCCGCCCCAAACATTGGCGCCTCCCGGCAAAAACTACTTCAACGCGGCCTTTTCCCAGCTGTCGCCCAACCCGATTTTCTTCCAGTCAACAGGAATATTGTCGACAATCTGCATTTCCGCCACATAGCTGTCCTTAATATTTTCCAGAATAGTTTCCACCATAACCACGCCCGGCGCTTTGCGCAGCTTGTCACGCACTTCCGGGTGAATATAGTCCAGAATAATCTTCTCTTCCGGAGAACGGACAAACACGGCATGGTCCCGACCGTCATAAATCACACGCGGCTTTTCCGGCAAATCCTTCTGCGCGTCAATAAAAATATAAATCTCGCCTTCTTCGCCCTCGGCCACAACAAACTTGTTCGCTTTGATAAAACTTCCCATGGCCGTTATCTTCCGCCTTCTTTCAGCATTTTCATCTTGGCGGCTTCCTGAGCCTTGGCGTTTTTCTGCTCTTCATTCATCCGCCGCAAAACATTCATAAAAACGGCGCCGGCGGCAATAGAGCCGAGAATAACGGCACTGCCCGCCCGCATCTGATCTTTCCAGCCGACAATTTCCATCCCCGGAT
This sequence comes from Pseudomonadota bacterium, assembly GCA_030536665.1. Lineage (GTDB taxonomy): Bacteria > Pseudomonadota > Alphaproteobacteria > RF32 > CAG-239 > HGM16780. The sequence continues at coordinate 2,109 of JAUNPO010000142.1, read as the reverse complement.
GACCGTCATCGCCGATAAATTCTTTTGTTTCAAATTTTCCGCCGGCCAATGAGGCAACCGCCGCCGCGCCACAGGCATAAGCGACGACATTATTCTTAACATGGGAAACCGTTGCATTCTTTACGGCTTCTGCTTTTTTGGATAAATCATTCAGGTTCATAACCGGACTCCCGTAAGTTCTTTCTTTTGACTAATCATAGCACGATAGACAAAAATAGTCAAACACTTTTATTAAATTTTACTGAATAATAGACGACAAGTGTTTAATTTTTCTTTAACAAAACGAACTTGACAAAATGACAAACAAAAGATATAATCACTCCGTATTTTTTTATAATTCTGTATTTATTAACTATAAAAATTTTTGAAATATGAAATCAATTTTCTCATTTCGCACCTTTGGAAAATGGACCAAAGGCGAGTTAGCCATCCGCTACAATGTCAAAACGCTCACCAAATGGGCTGTTGTGCTTCTGCTGCTTTACTGGACTTACTTAATCGTAAAACTCCTGATTTGGGGCGGCAAAAAAGTCATTGAAGGCGGCGCCTGGTGCCTGGACAACTGGCAATGGACGCTTCCCGGTTTGCTCCTTGTGCTTCTGATTTACGGAATCTGGCGTTCCGGCTGGTTAAAAAACCTGTTCAAACGCCGCCCTAAAGTTGAAGAAATCACGGAAAGCCCTGAAAGCCCCGCCCCTTCCGGCAACAAACGCAAATGGCTCTGGCTTCTGCTGCTCATCCCGCTGGGACTGCTGCTCTGGCTTTTGTTCAAACCTGCGCCCCAACCGGTCGTCATTGAAGAACAGACCGCCAAAGCAGAGCAAGAACAAATATACGACCAGGCTTTTGACGACGTTGTCATTGCCCGCGCTTACCTTGACGGCGTGCAGACATCCGGCAGCCGTGTTCTTGTCGGCCTGAAATACATTCAGGGTCTGTCGGTAAAAGGCATGAACTTTGACGGCAAAACCTACGACGAAGCCAAAAAAATCGTCGCCGAGGAATGGAAACCGCTGGTACTGGACAACCTCAACCCTGAGGTAAAGCTGACCAAACAGCAGATGTCCGCCGCCGTCCTGACCGCCATGCGCATGGGACCCAACGGTTTTCCCCGTTCAACTTTCTGCAAGGAAGTCAACGCCGGAAACCTTGATGAAGCGACTGACTGGCTGCTGCTGCAAAACAGCGACGGCTCAATCCGCAAAACCGGAACCGAACCGCGCCAGTATTTTTACGTTCTGCGCCTGCTGTGGAGTGGTGAAATTGCCATTTCGGACTTGTCAGACTATCCGATGTTCTCGTACCGGGATATCCCCGACCGCCTCATGTATGACAATGATGGCCGGCATATCTTCACCCCCAACATCGCCAACCGTCTGAAACGCGGCCAAAACCAAACGCCGCTTCAGGCTCTCGGTCTGGAAGACTAAACAAAAACCCCCGTGCTCAACCAAAAGCACCGGGGTTTTTTATTTTGACCGGACTAACTTTTCTTCTGTAAAACAAAAGTCAGTCTATGGCCGCTGATTTTAAATTCCAGCTTGTCCGTAATTTTGCAGTCATCATCAAGCTTAAGATAATAAACATCGACCTGCTTGTCACAAAAAGGCGTACCGTCGCCGGGATCTTCCAGCCGGAGCATCCACCTGTTTTTGTCACGGTTAAAACTGCTGGCAACATTGACTTTCACCGCATAGGTAAAAACAATCTCCACATCCTCGTCCAAAGCGTCAATTTCATACTCAGACTCAATTTCCGCGGACTGCACGTTTTGCGCACCTGCCGGCAGGACAAAACACAACGCCGCCGCAATCATAAGAAAAAATAACTTTTTCATACTGTAAAAATTAAATAATAAAAAATAAAAATATAATCTCAAGATTAGGCAATAACGGAAAAAGCAACACCTGTCAAGCCCCTCAAATTTCTATTTTCCCCTCCCGGAACTTGTTTACCCCGGACAGGCTCATCCATCCCCGCCTCTCATCAAAACCATTCCAAGTACACTTCTCCCTCCATCCTTCAATGTCATGCCAATCGCCAACTACTGTAAATGTCATCAACCCAGAAAAAAGCATTATTTTCCATTATTTTTGAGTTTCGCGTTCA
>JAUNPO010000141.1 GCA_030536665.1 Pseudomonadota bacterium | reverse complement strand
AAGGGAAGCTAAGATTGTCTTATTTCATGTATTTGTGAAATTTTAAAGAAAGTGTTGTATAACAATTATTGTAGAAAATAAAATTTTGTCAAAAAAGACGTTGTTTTTATCGAAAAATATGCTAATATAAAAATAAATATAAGATATTTTAAGAGGCATGAAATGGCTGGCGAAGAGAATAGAACAATTCATTTTGAAGATTTCAACAAGTTAAATGAGCAAACGCGCCCGGAGGGAGATTTTACTGTTGCTGAAGTCCAGCGCTCCTTGGAAAAAGAGCGTAAGCAGCTGCAGGAAGAATTTGATCGCCTTGAAAAGCAGACGGCGGATTTGCTGACACAGATGCGCACGGCGCCCCAGGCCGAAAAATCAAGGTTAATGAACGAGTGGAAGGCCGTATCTCAGATTAAGCAGGTTACTAAACATAAATTGGCGGAAATAGACGGCAGGCTGGCTTCTTTTGCCAAAAATCCGCAGTCTTATACCAATCTCTACAATATAAAAGAAAACCTGTCTTCGCAAAATGTTTCTGCAGATTTGAAAGTTGACCGGAACGGCAATCTGGAAGTTGTTGTCGAGATGATGCGTCCCAGCCCGTTTGGCTTTAGCATTCGTGACGGACATTTAACCTTTGACAATACCAACGTTTCTCCCGAGCAGTTGAAAGAAATGCTTGATACGCTGGAAAAAATGGGAATTAAAGACATTCGTATCCCGGATGAATTGGATAAAAAACTCAAAGAAAATATGGAAAAGGCGGTTGATGAACGGAATGCCGAAGCTGACCGGAATTATGACAAAGACCGTGCCCCGACTTTGCTGACCGGAGAGAACGAAAAGACGTCGGCCGCCAATGATAACGGCAATCAGGGAACAGAAGACAACGGCCCCTCTCGCCCGGCTTTTGAATCTAATGCCCCGATTATCCCGGGAGTTAACCCCGAATACGCCGCGTCTGAAACCGCTAATTTGCCGGAATCTAAACCGGCACCGCAGTTTTCTTACGACTATAAAGAATTTCACCATAAGGTTGAATTTGACATTCTGCAGAGAAATATGGGAAAAATCAAGGATTCCAGCTTTTTCCATGTTAAACAGGGTGGATATGACAAATGGTATGTTTATGATACCGAAAATCCTGATAACTATGATAATGATGGCAAACGCGGCAAAGACGGCAGTGTTGCCGTTAAAAATCAGTTTGTTTTATGGGCCAGGGAAAAAGATAACGGCTCTATTGAATTGGGGTATTCAATGCCTAACGGCAAACCGATTAGCAATGCCTTGGCTGACAAGTTGATTTCTCTGCATAAGGATCGCGGCAATACGCATATTAAATTTGGCGGTATGACTGATGATGATGCCGGAACTTTTCGTACCCGTTGTGCTCGTATGGGGATTATCCCAATTGGTATCGGTATTAATGAAAAACATGCAGCGGAAATGGTCGGCGAAGCGGCTAAAAAGTTGTCGGATGATGAGTTGCAGGTGTTTAAATGGCGGCTGGCTCAGCAGATGCGTAAAAACATCAGAAACAGCGGAAAAGCTTTTGAAAGTGATCGTACTGCCAGCTATATTAAAGACCTTGAAGGCGACTTTAAGTTTAATCCGTTCAAGGGGGCTTACGATGATGTCTTTAAGGGAATTATTGAACGCGAAAAACGCAGTAATAAGGCTGAAAATGCCGTTGGCGCCGTTTATACCATGGAAAAGATTTTTGAAGCCTATCGTGGTGGTCTGGAAACAAACGATCCGGGCGCTATAACCATGGGAGATGTTCTTAATCCTAAAAATAACCTTTTCACGGAAGAAGAGATTAAAGCCATAAAAAATAAATATGCCGAGGCACAAACACCTCTGCCGTTGGACCAGCCGATGAATAAGCTGAAAAAAGAAGATTTGGCTAAAATGTTTGAAGCCGTTATGCCAATCCAGCAAAAACAGGCGGCGCAGGAAATGAAAGAAAACGCTGCCCGTTACTCGACCGCCAAGGAAAAAGACGATGCTGTTAAGGATGTTATTATGAATGCAAACGGTAAAATGGATTCTATTGCCGGCGAGCTGGAACAGAAAGGTCTGAAAAAGATTTATTTCTCGCGTCTTAACACCAATATGAAACTCGGCGGCCCCCGTCATACGCAAAATACGCCGGTCAATGCCGGGGAAGGGCGGTAATCCGCGCTTTTCAACAAAATAAAACCCGCTTGCAAAAGCGGGTTTTATTTTACATCTTTCGGTTTATTTAACCGGTTTGATATGCCAAATATTGTCGGCATAGTTCATAATTGCCCGGTCGGAAGAGAATTTTCCGATTCTCGCAACATTCAGAAGCGCCTTCTTCGCCCATTCTTCTTTGTTGAGATAATCTTTTTCCGTCTGTTTGATTGTTTTGTTAAAGTCATTCAAATCAGCCAGAATAAAATAGTAGTCACGATTGACAAGCTCTTCAAAAATCGGCTTGAACAACAGGACATAATCTTTTTCACAGAACATGGTCGAGTTGACGGCATTCAGAATACGCTTGATGTAATCGTCTTTTTCATACAGCTCGCGCGGATTGTAGGTTGCGCGCTTTTCGTTGATTTCTTCTTCCGTCAGGCCGAAAAGGTAGAAGTTGTCAAAGCCGACTTCTTCCCTGATTTCGATATTTGCGCCGTCCAGCGTGCCGACCGTCAGCGCGCCGTTCAGGGCAAATTTCATGTTACCCGTGCCTGAAGCTTCAAATCCGGCCGTTGATACCTGCAGGCTGACATTGGCCGCCGGGAACATCATTTCCGCCAGCGAAACCTTATAGTCGGGGATAAAGACGACTTTAATCATGTCGTTGACGCGCGGGTCATTATTGACAACAGAAGCAACATTATTAATCAGTTTAATAATCAGCTTGGCAAAATTATAAGACGGCGCGGCTTTTCCGGCAAAGATATAAGTCTTGGCCGTTGTCGGCTTTTGGTTGTCTTTAATGATTGCCAGATAATCGCCGATAACCTGCAAAATTGTCAGAAGCTGGCGTTTGTATTCATGGATTCTTTTGGCATGAATAATAAACATGCTTTCCGGATTGACCATAACGCCGGTAGTTTTGAAAATCGTATTGACCAAGCGTTTCTTGTTTTGCAGTTTGACTTCTGAAAATTCCCGCAGAAACTTCTTGTCATCGGCAAATTTTTCCAGTTTGTGCAGTTCATCAAGATTAGTAACCCAATCGCCGCCGATTTTTGCCGTAATCAAATCGGACAGAGCGCTGTTGGCATGCAGCAGCCAGCGGCGAGGGGTGATGCCGTTTGTGACGTTAGTAAATTTTTCCGGCCATAATTCATAAAACTCCGGGACAAGGCGGGTCTTAATCAGCTCGGAGTGCAGGCGGGCAACGCCGTTAACAGAAAACGAACCGACGATAGACAGGTTGGCCATGCGGATAATCTGGCCGTCTCCGTCACCGCTGACAATGGAAAGTTTGCTGAGCTTGGCTGAATCGTCACCGAATTTTGATTTGGCAAAATCAATAAAGCGCCGATTAATTTCGTAAATAATCTGCAAATGGCGCGGTAAAATATGTCCCATAATTTTTGACGGCCATGTTTCCAATGCTTCCGGCAGAAGAGTATGATTTGTGTAGGCAAAGACCTTGGTAACGATACTCCAGGCATCGTCCCATTCCTGACCGTAAGTGTCAACCAACAGACGCATCATCTCAACAATAGCCAGAGCCGGATGCGTGTCGTTTAGCTGAATGCAGACATAATCGGGAAGTTTGTGAAAATCATTGCTCTTTTCCAGAAAACGCCGGATGATATCCTGAATGGCGCAGGAAACAAAGAAGTATTGCTGAACCAGACGCAGCGCTTTTCCCGATTCGACCGCGTCGGACGGATACAAAACTTTGGAAATTGTTTCCGTGCCGATTTTATCTTTAACCGCTTCCATATAACCGCCTTCGTTAAAGATGTTAATATCCAGTTCGTCGTCGGTTTTGGCAGAGAACAAACGCAGATAATTGACGGCTCTGCCGTTATAGCCGACAACCGGAAAATCAAACGGCACGCCGTAAATGTGCTGGGTGTTCATCCAAATGTAAGTGTCCTGGCCGTTGGCGTTTTTTATAACTTCGACATCGCCGTAAATCGGAATGGTAACGCTTCTGTCCTGACGGGCGACCAGCCAGGGAGAGTCTTCGCCCAGCCAGCTGTCCGCCTGTTCAACCTGATAACCGTTTTCAAACTTTTGCTTAAACAGTCCGAACTGATAGTTAATGCCGTAGCCAAACCCCGGCAGGCCGAGA
>JAUNPO010000140.1 GCA_030536665.1 Pseudomonadota bacterium | reverse complement strand
GAACGCGAAACTCAAAAATAATGGAAAATAATGCTTTTTTCTGGGTTGATGACAAACGGATGGATGGTTGAGTTTGGTGTTATCAGCCCCGCTGGTGCCTTTTCCAGAAAGGCACCCTTCTTCCCCGTCAAGGGGAAGGGAGAGTGAGGATAGATGTTTGAACCTGGATGTCCGGGTCTAGCCCGAACATGACATTCTTATATTAAGGAGAGGGGCATGATGAGAGGAAAGAGCTTTTGTTTGGAAGGGAGCGTAAGAAGTGTGATTTTTTCTTGACATAAATAATGATGTTCTTATAATGTTCTCTTGTTGATTATGTTTTTATGCGTTTTGGGGAGAGGAAAACGGAGGTTTTGACGTGGTTAATTTTATTTTTATGGTAGAAAAAGGGCTTAAAGAAGGCAAAACTAATGCGCGACTGAGTTTTATGCGCCATGTGGCATATTGGATGGCGCCATTGTTTGTGGTGGTGATGGTGTTTGGCATTTTTTGGGATATTGTACTGGGAAAAATTGAAAACGTTGATCTTTCCTGGTTTTTCTTTAATGTGTTTTTGGTGTGGAAAAACTGGGATTATTTCAGAAGAATGCGACAGGCAAAGCTTAATTATCGTTATGGCTTACCACCATCACCGGAAGATTTGAAATGGTCGTTTGTTTTGAATGATTCTTTAGTATCGCCGATAGATTTGAATAGGACGCAGTTTAGTTTGTTGTTGCTGTTGGTGTTTTATGAAGGGGTGGAGGTTTGGGATGCCGTGATGAGAGGAGCAGGGGGCTTTTCTCTTTTGCAGGGAGCCTAGCGGCGGGAGTGTATCTTTGGGTATGCTGTTTGGCTGGGATTAGTGATGTTTCTGTTTGGAGGCGGTTGTTTATCAGCCGCTTTTTTTGGTTTAAATTTAAGGAGGTGATTAAAAAATGGCATTGAATGGTCGGGGATATGCTTTTGCCCGGGCTTTTGCAAAATGTGAAAATGTGCGGGAGGCGGCTTTAAAGGCCGGATACAGTCTGCGGACGGCGGATGTTCAGGGCGCGCGTTTGCTGCGGGATGAACAGGTGGCGGCACAGATTGCAAAGTTTAAGGAGCAACAGCGACAGGCGGCGGAAGCGAAAATGTTCGCGGGATTTTCCGGGATTGGGGCGGAAAGTTGTTTCGAAACAGAGAACGGCTGCGGAGAAGCACGGGACAGGGCGACAACTGTTCGGGACAAGGCGGTGTTGTCGCTGGAAAAAACGATGGCAAAACTGCAGGAGATTGTTGATGTTTCGCTGGAAACAGGCAAGCCGTCGGCAGCTGTTTCTGCGGTTATGGCGATGGCCAAGCTGGCCGGTTTGACTGACAAAAGCGAGGAAAACGGCGGTGTGAAGATAACAATTAAAAAATATGATTGGGAGAATGATGACGGTCATGAAGAAGAATTCGGAAATTTTGATTCCTAACGGCTGGAATCCGCGCGATTATCAGCGGCCGCTGTGGAAAGCCCTGAACAGCGGCGTTAAGCGCGCCGTGGCGATTTGGCACCGCCGCGCGGGAAAGGACAGTTTGTCCCTGAACTGGACGGTTAAGGCCATGCTGCAGCGGGTCGGCGTTTATTGGCATATGCTGCCGCTCAACACACAGGCGCGCAAGGTGGTGTGGGACGCGATTGACAAACAGGGGCGGCGGGTTATTGACCAGGTTTTTCCGCTGCCGCTCAGAAAGTCTGTTAGTTCTACGGAAATGAAGATTGAACTGTGGAACGGCAGTATTTGGCAATGTGTCGGCTCTGACAATTATAACACGCTGGTCGGCGCCAATCCGGTCGGCGTGGTGTTTTCGGAATATTCTCTGGCTGATCCGGAGGCTTGGGATTATCTGCGCCCCATTCTGGCGGAAAACGGTGGTTGGGCTTTGTTTATTTATACGCCGCGCGGCAAAAACCATGGGTATCGCCTGTATAACACCGCTTTGTCCGCCGGGTGGTTTGTGCAAAAGCTGACGGTGGCGGATACGAAAGCCATTCCTTTGGCGGCGGTTGAGGACGAACGGCGCGCGGGGATGAGCGAAAGCAAGATTCAGCAGGAGTTTTATTGTTCATTTGAAGCTTTGGATGAGGAGGATAACAAATTGTTTAATTATGAAAAAGTCAGAGAAGCGGCCAAACCGAAAATGGATGGAAGCACGTCGCCGCTGGTTATCGGTGTGGACATTGCGCGCAAAGGCTGTGACCGGACGGTGTTTTGCTTCCGCCGCGGGCGCTGGTGTGTCAGGTTTCAGGAAATGCGCGGCTATGACACGGTGGAGGTGGCTGACGGCGGTTATTCGCGAGGAACAGCCGGCGCGGGTGTTTCTTGACCTCGGCAATTCCGGTGCGGGTGTTTATGACATTCTGATGGCGCGGGGGCTGGCGGAAATCGTGCGGGGCGTGAATTTTGGCGGCAAGGCGATTAAATCTGACCGCTATTTCAACAAACGCGCGGAAATGTACGGCGAGGCCTGCAACTGGTTTAACGGCGAGCTGCCGGTGCAGATTCCCGATGATGAGGAATTTGTCAACGAGCTGTTTGCCGTGAAATTGGGTGATGATGAATACGGGCGGCTGAAACTGGAGAAGAAAGACGTTGTCCGTGAGGCGCTGGGGCGCTCTCCCGACAAGGCGGACGCTTTTGTTCTGACATTTGCGGAGCCGGTTTATGACTTGGGGCGGCCGCGGATGTACGGCAACGGTAATCTGAGCTTTGAGGATTTGTTTGCCGACAGCGCGCGGGGAAGCGACCGCGGGTGGTGATTTCGGGATGCTGAAATTATTTGCCTTGTCTGTTTTGGTGTGCTATATTATAATAAACAAAAGCAGATGTGAGTAACTGTTATGGCAGAAGGCGAAACGGAAAAAGAATTGGCGGAAAACGGCGGAATTTCGGCGGAGAATAAGTTTCAGGCGGAGCTTTTTCTCAATGTTTTTCTGCCGGCTGCGGATATTTTGAAGATTGCCGACATTCGGAAGGAAAATAACCGAAAAGTTTCCGTTGACGATGTTATGAAAAATCCCCGTTTTGAAGATGCCTGCAAGAAGATTCTGGAAGGAAAGCCTGCGGAGGTTCAGGAGTTTATTCTTGCTCAGGCCAGAAACCGCGTGTCACGCGTTTTGGCGCAGAATGCCAAAGGTAAAGACAAAGATAAATCCGCGGATGGAAAAAAGCGCGATGAGGCGGCGGAAGAGCAGGATTTGGGCGATAATATGCGTCGCGGAAAGAAAAAAAATTTCTTTAAGCGCATGAAGGAAAAGATTAAAAAGCGCTTTGGAAAATCGGCTCAGCAGAAAGCCGGTGAAAAGGCCGCAGCTAAAACGACTGAAAAGACGCTTGCCAAAACAACGGGCAAAGCGGCCGGGAAAACTGCCGGGAAGACCGTGGGCAAAGCGGTTGCCAAAACGACAGGAAAGTCTTTGCTGAAAAAGATTCCGCTTGTCGGTTTGGGCGTCGGCTGTTACTTTGCCTGGGACAGGATTAAACAGGGGGATTATGCCGGAGCGTTGGGCGAAGTGGCTTCCGGTGCGGCGGCATGTGTTCCCGGCGTGGGTACGGCAGTCAGCGTCGGAATTGACGTTGCGTTGGGCGGCAGGGATGTTTATCGCGCTTCCCAAGGTCGTGAGGTATCTCAACAACAGGCTGTGTCTGAAAATACTTCAACCGGAGAGAGGACACAGAAGAAAATTTCTCAGGCTGACCGGCGGCTTTTATTGGAAAAAAGCGGTATTTTGCAGCCGCAAAGGCCGTTGGCTCCGGTTCGGCAGACGCAGCTTACTCAAGATATGTCCAGAGCTTTTATGGGGGCTGAACGAAGCTGAATTTGTCATTTTTCCCTTTATTTATCAAAAATAGTGATTGAACAGTAGAAATTTTTATGATATAGTATCCTTGTGATGACAAGTGTGGAGGGTACTATGAAGAATATCAGCAAGATACTGTTACTGTCTACTTCGTGCATAATTTGTTACGGAGCTCGTGATGTTTATGCTTCTTTTATTTCCGATACCGTGCCCAGGTCAGGAATACATATCTACACAACACAACCACACCTTACCTCTGACTGTCCACACTTGCCAGCACGGCTGGTCGCGGGCGGGGAGCCCCCGCGGGCGCAAGTTCGCGGCAGAATGTTCCGTACAGAAAGAAGCGCGATGCTTACATCATACCTGCCACAGGCACAATCCGCCAACCGGCACAATCTAAATACTCCCCCTAAGGTAGGGGGAGTTAGAGGGGGTGTGACGAGCGAAGCGAGCATTTCTCTTTCTTCTGAAATTGGTACAGTGTC
>JAUNPO010000011.1:8181-26032 GCA_030536665.1 Pseudomonadota bacterium | reverse complement strand
TTATTACCGTTGCGGATTTACTGAAACGCTCAAAACGAGATTTGCTCTATATTCCCGGTTTTGGGCCGAAAAGCATTGATCAGGTTCTGAAACTGCTGAAGAAATATAACCTCAAAATCCGCGAACGCTAAAGTTTATCGAGGGGGATAAGCCGATGCAATTTTATTATGACAGCGGGCTCTTGAAAAAAAGAGTCCTGCGGGATTTGGAAATCTGGCTGCCGCAATGGTACCCGAAAGGACGCGGCCGCAAAGGATATTTTGAAATCGGAGATATTGGCGGCACACCCGGCGACAGCCTGAAAATCTGTCTTACCGGTGCCAAACGCGGCTTGTGGTACGATTTTGCCACGGCCGAGGGCGGCGACATTTTCTCTTTGTGGGGAATTAACCGCGGCATCTCCGGTTTTGGCAATATTCTCAAGGACATTGCCGGATATTACGGCATTAACGGCTGCGAAGTCCCCGGAACCAAGGAAAAACGCGGCAGCCCGAACCGGCGGCATGTTTACCTTAACGCCGACGGCGATATAAGCTGTTATATCTATCGCTATGAATATACAGACGGCAGCAAAGAGTTTCTGCCGTGGAACGCGGCAACCGGCAAGACCGATTTTCCGTCGCCGCGGCCGCTTTACCGCCTGCCGCAGCTTACGAAGACCGACAAAATTATTCTGGTTGAGGGCGAAAAATGTGCCGATGCGCTGGTGGCAGCCGGATTTGCGGCGACGACGCTGATGGGCGGCGCCAATACCCGGATTGAGAAAACCGACCTTTCGCCGCTCAAAGGCAAAGATGTTACTCTCTGGCCGGACAACGACGCACCGGGGCGGAAATATGCCGACAACGTGGCGGAAGCTCTGCTGAAGCTGCCGGTGGCTTCTCTCAAAATTACTCCGCCGACGCCGGATAAGCCTGCCAAATGGGATGCGGCGGATGCGGTGGCGGAGAAATTTGACATTACCGGATTTCTGGCCAAAGCGGAAATTTATAAACCGCAGGAAAAGACGGAATCAAGCGGACGCTTGAAAATCGCTGATTTTACCGGCGCAATGTTCACTGCTGAACCGCCGGAACTGCAATTTGTGGTCAAAAACACAATTCCGCGCGGCGTGGTCGGGCTGCTCTCGGCGATGGGAGACACCGGCAAGGGTATGCTGCTATTGGATTTGGCGCTCAAAATCTGTCAGGACAAGGCCGGAATGAGCCTGAAAGCCTTTGGCAACACGGTTACGACAACCGGCAGCGCGGTCATCTTTGCCGGAGAGGACACTGCCGACGAAATTCACCGCCGTATCTACAAATTGATGCCGGGCGGCCTGAGCGGACGGATTGATCCGACGAAACTCCATATTATCCCGCTGCCGAATACCGGCGGACCGTTTGCCATTGCCCGAAAATGCCGCGGCAGCGACGAATTCTGCCTGACCGAAGAATTTGAAAGTATCAAAACGCAGCTTGAAGCCATTCCGGACTTGGCACTGGTGGTGTTTGACCCGCTGGCCTCATTTGCCGGATTGGATCTGAATGCCGATCCGCGGGCTGCAAGCTATATTACCGGACAGTTGGCCGCGCTGGCGACCGCAACCAATGCCGCAGTTATTGTTGCCCACCATATTCGCAAAAATGACGGAATCACGACACCGCAGGAAGCGCGCGACGCTATTCGTGGCACAACCGCAATTGTAGACGGGGTGCGGTTTGCGATTGCCTTTTGGGCAAACACCGCTGAAGAAAAGAAGATTTTTGCCGAACTGGATCAGGAATATCGCCCGAATGCCTGCTTCAAAGGCGCGGTGGTCAAAGCAAACTTTGGAGCTGACCGGACGGTGCGCAACTACATACGCAGCGAGGCCAGAGCCGTGTTGGAAGAAGTGCCGGTCAAGATTGTACCGAAAGCCCTGTCTGCGGAAGAATTTGACAAGCTGCTGATTGAAGCCATCGGCGAAGCGGAGAATGCCGGGACGCCGTTTGCGATTTCGGGCATTTCCGGACTTTATGAAAATCGTGAGAAACTGCCGCTTGAATTACAGGATGCCTCCCGCGACTTTATCCGCAATACGGCCAAACGGCTGTTGGCTTCCGGACAGATTTGCCGTACCGGCCAGACCGGCAACGGCGACAAAAAATGGCTCGGTATCCCCGATGCCGGGAGGTGCGCGTGACGGCGCCGTTACCATACTTTCCTGAATGTAAAAAGCCGGAATGCGCCGTCAGGAATCCGCAATGCCGGAAAACTGCGGGTTACAGCGAAATGACAGCTAAGGCACAGGTGGACTTCCGTCATAAGCATGACGGATTCCGGAGCTTAGAAAATGGTTCAGGAATCGCTTTTAACCCATTGAAAAACAATCATTACTGTTTGGCGAAATTCACAACAGCGCGGTCGGTATATATATTTTTTAAAATATATATACCGGCTGCCGTGACCATCGTCAGGAACGGAAAACAGGAACAACAAAGGAAATCATCATGGCAGAATTAATTTGGACACGGGAGATGGTCAAAGACTGGTTTGAGAGCGCCGTCTATACCCTCAAGAAAATGCCGAGAGAAAAAGTTCAGGGATATAAGAGTTATTGGCCGGGCATCAGGTATACAGAGATGGAACTTTTGCAGATGGACAGGAAACCTATTCGTCTGGTGGCCAACAGTCTGGACATTGCCCGTTTGGACGCAGTGCTGGAATGGATCTATCTGGTAGATAATGTCGATCAGCGGTGGATTATCTGGCACCGGGCCAAACGTTATCCGTGGCGGCTGATTTGCAAAAGATACGGCAAAACCAGCCGAACGCTGATTGACTGGCATAATGCCGGGATTGATGTCATCGTCAAGGTGCTGAACAACCCCAAAAGCGAACTTTTTGCCAGAAACCGTGCTCTTTTAAGCAAATATTTGTCTTATTAGCTGGACTTATAGGTTTGTTTCCGGCTTTGTGTTTGTTGTAAAGCGAAAACATTAAAAGAAAGGAAAATACAATGAGCGATAAAAACATCAAACTGATGATTGACCCGACAGCTTGCCTTTTGAAAATCAAAATGCCGGACGGAACCATCCGCAAGATAGAACCGGAGAAAAGCCTGCCGATTTCAGCGGATTTGGCCGGATTTAGAATCAACGGAGAGCATTACAGCAACGGTTTGGGCGACGGGTTTGGCGAAATCGTTGTCTTCCGCCTGCCCAAAGACCTTCAGCCGACGGAAGAAGAAAGCCGCAGGCTGACAGCCTTGAAACCGGCGATTGCTGATGAAGAAGATGAAATCAGCCACTTCTTAAGTTCGGACAATACTGCAGGACAGTTTGAAATCTGTGAGTACGACTTGGACAACCTGCCGTCTTACCGGATCAGCGGCCGGGCATCGCTGACAACATACATCTTTGACATCTTCGCCATTCTCGGCAAAGGCGCCAGCGTGCGAGAAATTAACCAAAACAGGAAAAAATAAACAGTACGGCGCCGGAAAACTCCGGCGCCGTCTTTTCTGACATTTTGAACATTATACTATCCATTATTGTCCCTAATGGATAGTATGATATACAAAAAGGGTGACGGATTTTGAAAAATGAAATAATGCACCAATGAGATGGGAGCATATCCGACAGATGCAGACATTTGGTGTTTTTAGCGTCTGAAAAACGGAAAAGTGCAGACATTTTCTGAATATGACTAAAAAAATGCAGACATTTGCCGAATATGGATTTTATGTGGGAAGCCTTAAGCGGGCGGTTTCGTCATCGCTGTTCCCGGCAAAGGAGCGGAAAAAGAAAAAAGAGCTTGGCGGCAGTTTAACCAAATTGACTATCTGCCGGCCGTTTATGATTTTTCCGGCATGGAGCACAGCGTTTCAGGCAAACGCCGGACGGCGACTTTTTATCGGCAAAAAACGCCTAAGTCTAAAAGCGGCGGTGGGACGGAGTATCCTTGAAAACTGAGAAACCGGCATTTTCGCCTGACGCCGCCGCGGAACGGCTGTGTAGAAGACAAAAAATTATCCGACAAATGTTATTGTTTTATGAGGGGTTAATTGCTTATTGACAAAAATTTTTCGGGAAAATTTTAATTGAACATTAAGGAAGAATAATATATAATGTTTTTATATTGAGATATTATTGCCAAGGGATACGCGCCGATGGCTGGCGAAAAGGAAATATTGGATGCCGGAGCAAACTCCGTTGTTTATAAAGACGTTATAGACGGCAGGGATGTTGTGGTTAAAACAAGCCGCAACCATGATGAAGCCTGGCTTTTTTGCGCACACAAAGAAAACAAGATGCTGGCCATGCTGAAAGACCAAAAGCAGAATCTGGCGGCGGACATTCCGGAAATGCGTCTGGAACAAGAAAACGGAGAGACCAGAATTATCCAGACGGCGGTCAAAGGCGATTTTTTGACCAGAGAGACTTACCTTTCCTGCAGCGCCGAGCAGCAGGACAAGATTGCCCGAGACCTCGCCGAAGCCATGTTTGCCATTCATAATCTGGATATTGCGGAAGTTGCAAAAGTGACGAATGACGGCTATATCCCCGGAGAAAAGCCGGGGGTTAAAAACTCGGAGCGGTATTTTCGCGGAAACTATCAATCTCTTATCGACAGTTTGGGCAAGCATATCAGCCCCGAGACCAAAAGCGCTTTGGAAAATTTCATTGAAAATCAGTTTGACGCGCTGGAAAAGGTTAACAGCCATGTGGCGCCGATACATAATGACATCAGGTATTCAAATATTTTCTACGATAAAGAAACCTCAAAAGTCGGTATTATTGATTTCGGCAGCTGCGAAGTTTATGACATTTATCACGACTTTGCCAGCATCGGGCTGCCGAATTCGCTCGGCTTTGAACTGCAGGAAAAAGTTATCGACAGCTATAACAAGCTGTTGCGGGAAAACGACAGGGATTTTCAGCTCTCCGCCGAAACGGCAAAAGCTTACAGCGTTGCCAGGATGATTTATTATGCCGATATGATGGACAGGAGCGAAAAAGTCAGAAAAACTTTGTTTCCGGAAAGTTCGGGCAACGAGATTGTCGGGCTTGAAGCCTATCTGAGAGAAGCAAACGTTCTATCGGGGGAGAAAGAATATCTGTCAAAGGTGCGCGGCAAACTGGCTGTGCTGAGAGAGAACAGAGAGCAAGCGGAAAATCCGGCAGCAAAAGAAGCTGTTTCTGCCGAACGCCCGGAAACGGAAAGAGCGGCTCAGGCGCCGCAAGGCATGGAAAAAGCGCTTTTTCTGCGAGCCGTGTCCGAGCGGCGGGCGGCGAAGAAACCTTAGAAAAGGAGAGTAAAACGATGAATGACGAAGATATTTTGGAAGAAATCAAAAAGCTGTATGCCCAACCGCTGACGGAGAAGAATTATCAAGATGTTCAGTGTGCGTTAACAGGACTTTACGGTCAATTGTCTTATTCTCGCCCTTATGAGCCGAGGGAGCTGTTCCCCAATCTTGACGAGACATTTAAGCTGACGCCGGAAATAGAAGCTGCCGCGCAGAAAATTGAAGACATTGCCAATAGTCCGTGGAAAGCGGATGCTTCCGGAGAAGGAAACGATTATTTTTCCTGTATGGAAGAGCTGGAAAAAATTACCGGACAGACATTTCTCCGGGATTATGTTTACCCCAACAATCTTACGGCCAAGGAATTTCAGAAAAGTTTTAATCCGACAAGAATGAATAGAGACATTTCAACCGCCTATCATCTGATGGCATCGTACGGACTGATGAATAACACCATCGGTGCATGCAGTCAGATGCTTTTTGTGGAAAAGAACAAAGCGACCAGCGAGGAATGGCTCAATAAATCTTATGAGGATTTTTGGCAGGCCAACAAAGGCATTGACGGGTTTGATTATTTAAAAGACATAAACGAAATAGATAAAAAGCGAGGTTTTTTAATGGGAGTTGCTTCCGAGATTCCGTTGGCGGACGTTGAAGCCTATTTAAAGAGGGAGTATGACAATATACGCTTGCCGGAATCTGAGATTAATGCAAAAAAATTTGATGATATCTTTCATTGCGCCATACCGTTTACAATGACGGATGCGACATGGGGGCGTTTTGTGGAACCGGTTGTCCGGGAAAAAGAGAACGGGAAAGCGTCCCGATTACCGGAAGGGTTTGACCCGATTACAATGAAATTTACAAATGTTGAAGCCGAAAAGCCATCGGTCAGCGCCGGGGACTTAAAGGATAAAGCGGAAAAGGAAAAAGCGGCCCTGTCCGCTTATTCGCTCAACCCGGAAACCGGAGAATTTGAAAAGGCGGCGGGAACGGAAGAAACGATACAAGAAACCAGCAAAGAACCCGGCAAAAAGTTTAATTTTGAGACCGGAAAATTTGAATATGCCGATCCCATGCTGCAAAAAATTGCGGAACTGCGCAGAAGGCTAAAGGCTGAAAATACGGATCCTCTGGCGGCGAAACAAAGCGAGCTTATCATCGGGCTGGAAGACATCGGCCTGTCAAAAGAGGATTTGGGCAAGACCGGAGATTCCCGAACCGGCGAAGTTTCCGACAAGCACAGGAAAGTGGCGGAAAGTCAGACCGAAGACGCCAAAGAGCTTATGATTCTGGCGCGAAACAGCCGCGGTGGCGAAATGCAATAGGGCATCTGCAGCAAAAACGATGAGTGACGAAGATAGATGACGAAAGCGTTTATGGACATTCAGGACTGGCATATTTGGGCGGTAGCCGCCATTGCCCTGTTGATTTATATCGCGCACAGGATTTTGCAGCTGATTGACCATATTCGCAACAAAAAAGCCAAAATCATACAGCAGGCCGACGAAGAAGCGCGGCAGGAGATTGAAGAAACCATCAAGTTTTTGGAAGACGAAACCTCTTCAAAATTGAGCGAGCAGAAAAAGGCCGAATACCGGATGATTATTTTGAACCGGCTGAAAAAAGCAGAACGCACCAATCGCGAGATTATCAAAAAACTGATTATGGAAGAAGTGATTAAACAGGAAACCGCCAAAAAGGAAAAATTGAAAAAAGAAGCTGTCCTTCTGATTATTAAGGATGTATTAGGCATTTTTCGCAAAGAATTTTTCAGAAAAATGAAAAAGGTTATTGCCGAAACCAAGAAAGCCAAACCCAAAAAACGCGACACCCGTGCTGAAGAACAGTGGCGCATGCAAGAGGAACAGCGGCGCAACGAGCAAGAGCGGGTTCAAAAAGAACGCGAACAGGAAAAAAACCGTTCCGAACAGGAAAAAGCCAAAGAGGAAATGGAAGCCAAGATCCGCGAGCTGAAAGAAAAAGAACGCCGTCTGGAAGAAGAACGCCAGAAACGGGAAAAAGAAGAAAAAGAGCGCCAGACCAGAGAGGAAGCCCAGAAAAAGGCACAGCAGGAAAAAGCCCAGAAAGCCCAAGGACGGCAAAATTCGGCGGGCGGAAAATCTTCTCCCTCTCCCGCAGGCGGACGCGGCGGCGGCAACGGCGGGCGTTAAGGAAAGGAGAATCTCATGAAACTTTATCATTACATCAGCAAAGGAAATTCGGCATTAACTGAAGGAATTTTATCTTTTGCCAAGAATCCGAATGCCGATTTAAGTTATTATTACAAGCGCACCGGCGGAGAAACGACCCATGCCGGAATCGTCAAATGGTTTGAAAGCTGTTTTGCGGGACGCAGCCGTGCCATCAGAGGTTTTTCCGAACCGATACAATGGACGGAGAAAAGCAAAAACATGTTCAAACCTTTTATTGAAAATGCCGACATGTTATCCATTGACGTTTCGGCGTTAGAAGCCGACGGGCTTATTGAAGCCGTCTATGTTTCTCCGGCTCTTCGCCCCGATCTGGATAAAGAGCTGCTGCAAAACGTTGACGAAAATCTGGTAAAACTGTCCTCAATCAACGATATTGACACTTCTCCGGTAGACTGGTCAGTTTGCGATGAGAAACTAGGCTTGCGGTTTTCTGTTGTCCCTTATTATCTGATCATTATCAAAGGCGGCATTATCCCGCCGGAATACATAACGTTGGAGAAGTGAGATGCATTATTTTACGCTTGATAAGGAAAGCCTTGATAATATTACCCGCAAACCCAATCTGACTTTGGATATTCCGAAAAGTTGCAATTAAATAAGGAAAAATAATGAAGCTATATCACTATGCCCCATTAATAAATACGGTTTTATCCGAAGGGCTTCTATCCGTTTCAAAATCAAAAAAAGATTTGTCATGTTATGCCCACCGTGCCAGTTCTGAAAAGAGAGAAGAAATTTTTGCTTGGCTGAATAAGACTTTCCCGGGACGATCAAAATCTGTCTCCTGCCTGACTGAGCCAATAAAGTGGCAGGGAAACGACCCGGTTTTGAAGGAATTTGTCAACAAATCTGTTTTGTTTTCTTTTGAACTTGATGACTTAATCAGGGATGGGCTAATAGAAGCTATTTATTGCAAAAGCGGTTCGGCCGCAAGCGGATACAATGAAATTTTTCAGCTCGTGCAGCCGGAAGACATCAGTCTGTTGCCGCTAGCATGGGAAAAATGCGACAAACAAAAAGGCCTGTTATTCGGCGTTATCCGCCATTACCTGCTTGTCCTGAAAAATGGCCTCATCCCGCCGGAATATATAACCTTGGAGAAGTGAGATGCATTATTTTACGCTTGATAAAGAAAGCCTTGATAATATTACCCGCAAGCCCAATCTGACTTTGGATATTCCGAAAAGCGGCTATAATTTTCGTGCAACAAATTATGTCGCCTCCCAAACCGCAGCACAGACCGCAGGGTGTTCTTTTCTGGATACGACCCAATACTGCATTTTGGGAGCGGAAGACTGTGACAAAGCCGACGACTTGGTTATTGATGCCTGCATGGATGAAAAACTGGTTACCGGCGAAATCGGCATCAACCCGGCGGGAAATAATTTTCTCGCCCTAGACTGCATTATGAATATTACCGCACAGACCTTAAGCCGGGAAGATATTGACCAGCGGCGGATGGCCGTACCCTTGACGATTGCCGCCGAAGATAAGGAATCGCACGGTGTGGCTCTATGCATTGATTCCGACAAAGACAAAAAGCACGTTGATATCATGATTTTGGAGCAGCATGCGCTGAGAGACGGCGGAAAACTTGATTATTCTAAAGAAATAGGTCTGACGTTGGATCATCTGCAGAAAATTTTTGAAATGCAGGGCGTGAGTGTCAGCACTTATCAGAACGACAAGCCGATTTGCCGGGAAAAAGGCGTTTGCGGCATTGTATCGGCCGAAGTCTGCAAAAGGCTGTTACAAGCCGACAACCCGATGAAAACAGCGCAACTCGGCACGATTAAAATCAGCAGGGAAAAAGTTAACGAGCTTCATCACGCCAATTTTTTGAATTATCAAAAAGACAATCCGCTGCAAAATGTCAAAACAAAAGATAACGGCTGTCAAAGGTAGGAAACTGTATGACATATTATTTTAATGAGGAAACGATTGAAAATCAGGCACTGGTATAATCAGTGTTGCAATCTTCCGGTTTGCTTTTTTGATTATTTTTCCAGCAGCCATTCCAGAACATTGAGTCTTTTTATGCCGTTGTAATCAGCCGTTCCATAATCTCTGGTGAGGATAAATTTCGGGTAATGGTCGCGAATGGCTTCAAGTGGCCGAAGTTCCCGCTGCAAGACCTCGTTGTCCAGAACCGTATTGGCGATTTGATAATATTCCGTGCCGTTTTCGTTTTCGGCTATGAAATCAACTTCCAACGCTTTAATTTTTCCGTCTTTGTCTTTAATATCAACTTTTCCTACATAGACGGTATAACCACGACGCAGCAGTTCCAGATAAACGATATTTTCCAAAATATGCCCGTCATCTTTGTTTCGGTTGCCGAGCAGATGCTGACGTATGCCCATATCAATCAGATAAAACTTATTTAAGGTTTTCAGAAGCCGTTTACCCTTAACGTCATAACGGTCTGCCTGATACACAACATGGGCGTTTTTGAAGCCGTCCATATAATTTTCAACGGTTGTCGGCTGAATTTTCATCCCATCTGAGGTTATGGTGTCGCTGATTTTTTTGATTGATATTTCCGAACCGATACAGCCGGCTATAAATTTAATGACACGCCTTAGCCGGCTTTCTTCGCTTATGCCGGAATTTTCCATAACGTCTTTTAGGATTATGGTGTTAAAAATCCCTTCGATATAGGTGTGAATTTGCTTTAAGGCATCTTTGGTGCCTTGCCGGATGAAATACGCGGCATAAGGAAAAGAGCTGCAGGTCAGATAGTCTTCATATATTTTATCCGGATTTTGTTTGGCTTCTTTTGAATAGGTATCATAAAATTCTTTGTATGAGAGAGGGTACATCTTTATCTCGACGTATCTTCCGGATAAAGAAGTTGCCCATTGTCCTGACTGAAGTTTGGAGTTTGAACCGGTCAGATAAAGGTCTATATTGCCTTTTTCAAACAAACTTCTGACAGCTTTTTGAAAATCCGGCACATTTTGAATCTCGTCTAAAAAAACATAATTTTTCCTGTCTGGTGCCAAATTTGCCAGAATATGCCGATACAGGTTTTTATAATCCAGCAGTTTTTCGTTTTCGATTTCTTCAAGTTTGATCATTTGGATTTGCTCTTTGCCGACGCCTGAATTAAGCAGTTCTTGCTTATATAAATCAAACAGGGTGGATTTGCCGGAGCGGCGGACGCCGGTGACAATTTTTATCAAATCCGTATCTTTGAATGACAATAGTGTTTTAATATATTGCGGTCTGTTAATCATCGGACACCTCCTTATACTGATATTATATAATAAAAAACAGATAAAAGTAAAGAGTTTTTGCAGCGCAATATAAAAAATACTGAAAAATACATATTTTTGATTCTCTTTCAGGAAGATTAAAGCCAGCTTTTCTTCTGAATTAAAAATATGTTAAACTGTTTCAGAATATTGTAAAATATATCGGAATATATGATGCCGGAGAGGTGAAAAAAAAGATTTGTAATTGAATAATAAGGAAAAATAATGAGACTGTATTGCTACACTTACTATGCCGAAAAAATTCTGCAAGAGGGTTATTTGTCGGTGGCGGCGAATCCAAATCCGAAACAGCTGGAGATGTATGCCCGCAAAGCCGGTTCGGAAAATTTTGAAGACATTAAAAGATATTTGGAAAAGACTTTGCCGGGACGGACAAAATCAATCAGTTGCCTGACCGAGAAAGCACCGGTGGAAGACTATGAACATCCGTATCTGCATCATCTGGTACACAATGCCGCGGTGGTTTCGTTTGAGCTGGACGATTTGTTAAAAGACGGGCTGATAGAGACGATTTACTGCAAGGACAACTCGGAAACGGCAAAGACCGACATTGATTTTGAAAACATTCACGAGATAAAAAATCCGGCGGAAATAGACACCTCGCCTCTGGACTGGCACGGGTGCATCCCCAGATACGGTTCGCCCTACAATATGCTCCGCCATTATATTCTGGTTTTAAGCAAGGGGATTATTCCGCCGGCGTATCTGACGCTGGAGAAATAGCCGAGCGGCACGGGTTTGGCGTGGCGACCGCGGTAATTGTCCGACTGAGCATTGTTTAAAAAGAAAACAGCTTCCATCAAGGAAGCTGTCTGCTTTTTTGGATTACTGCTTCGGAGACTGTTTTTCCTGTTTCGGGGATTGTTTTTCAGAATCAGGATCGCAATGTTCGGAAACTATTTGGTTGAGCCTGCGTTCAAGCAGATAAGTTTCTACCACAAGTTTGTTCAGGCACATGAAAAACATAAACAAAACCAAGCCAACCACTAAACTGAGCAAAAGAGCAATCGTTGTATTCATAATAGTAAAATTTTTTAATAAACATATTTTTTATAAATTCTGTATAGATATTAGCATGAATTTCCAAAAGAATCAATATGTTTTGGGCGGAAAAAATTATTATATCAGCCGTTACCGATGAAAAAAGCCCTGCGGAAAATATCCGGCAGGGCTTTTGTTCGCCTACTTAAGCAACCGGTTGGAGTTCCAGTTCGTCGGCGGTGGCATAACCGTTAATATCGGGATGGCGTTGTCGTTGGTCGGCAAAGGCGAAAATGTCGCCGATTTCGGCCTTCAAAACATCTGTCATTTTCTGCGTTTCGGCCGCAGAGAGTTTTCTGTTGCCGCAGAGAAAAGCCTCCAAACCGTTCTGTTCCAGATTGGCTGCGTCGGCAAATTCCGCCGGTGTCATACCGATTGCGGCAATCAGTTCATTGATTTTGTGGCCAACGATTAAGTTTATTTGATTTTGATTTAATTCATACATTTTTGATCTCCGAAAAATAAAGTGAAAGAAAAAAGGTCAGTTATAAATCCGGCTGTGGGGTTCGGCCGGCGTGCGGCAGAACCGGTCAAGACCGAGTTCTTCGGGATCAAAGGAAAAGAGGGCGGCAAATTCGTCCTCGTTAAAAAGGGGGGCAGTTTCCTGAACATTAAGTTCCTGCTGCGATAGTCCGTAGTCATTGATAGTCCGTTCGTCACTGTGTGTCATGATAGACTCCTTTAACTAAGGTTGTTATACTGCATTTATAAGACTTTTTTCCACCTCTTTGAATCAAGGAGGGGGAGTCTTAAAACACCGTTCATAACGCGGTCGCACATTATTTGACGCATCCTTTTGGGAAGCGCCTGTTTTATTCTGTGCACTCCCCCGTAAAGGTTCATGACACAGAAGTTGCGACTATAAGTCTTCTGTAACTTACTTATGAATCCGTTTTAAGGTTCTCGAAGTCTTTACCTGTAATAACGGCAAAAGGTTTATGACGTCTTTTGCCTGTCATAATAATGGCATTTCTCACGAAATGCAGTCCTACTATAAAATGTAAAAATTCTGATTTCAAGCAGAACTTTTTGTTATATGAATGCAAAGATAAAATTTTCAAGCCTGCCATGTAAAAAAATGATGGAAATAAGCTCGAACAAACATCTCCGGGGTATTTTTTTTGCTAAAAAAGCCTTTTTTCCGTCTGTTTAGATGAAATGCAGCTTAAAGCCTTATTCTGTAAGGGATTCCGGCGGAGCGGACAGGCGGAATTTTTTTCAGACGGCAGGCTGCAAAGGCCCGGATTTCCTTGAATCGTACTTCACATATTCTTTTACTTCACATATTCGCAAAAATGGTTTATCAAATCAGGTATAATCGGGGCGTTGTATAGATACCGCTCCGGCGAAAAAGGAAAATCCCCCTCATATGATCATCACGGAACTCCAAATAAATGACGCTGCGGAACGGCAGCTGCATCTGATTGCTTCGCGGCAAATTCCCTTTGCCGTGGCGGCTTCTCTGACGGCAGTGGCAAAGATTGCCCAAGCCGAAGTGCGTGATCATATCAACGAAACCTTTACCATTCGCCGGAAAAGCGGTGGGTTTGCCAGCAGCATTGCCGTTAAACCGGCAACAAAGCAAAGCCAGACCGCAGAAGTTTATACAATGGCCCGATTTGCAGCTTTACAGCAAGTCGGCGGGTTGCGGCAGCCACAGGGAAGCAACTTGGCAATCCCTTCCTATCAGAATTTGAGCGAGGTTAAGGTGCGGCGGTCAGTACGCAGTATTGCCGATGCATTTGAGATGCAGTTGGCCGGTGGGCAAAGCGCATTGGTTCGGCGCAAAGGAAAAGGCTTGCAGTTTCTTTATTTCCTCAGAAAACAGGCTGATGTACCAAAACGCTTCAAAATGATTGAAATTGTTTTGGAAACAGCCAAACGGGAGTTTGGGCGGACATTGGAAGCCAAAGTGCGTGAACTATAAGAATTCTTTCAAATCCGGATGCTGACGGACTTTTTCCTGAATCTGGCGGAGCGACTGGGGATTAAGCCCGCGCATAACGGTTTTGCGGTGGCTGTGATTGTAAACGTCTCCGGTTCGGATATCTAAAACCTGATTGCCGTGATGTCCGTGCAGGCGAAACGGCCACGGATCATCTTCAGCGCTCAAGTGAAAACGCCAGCGATAGGTATCAATCGTTGCTGTCCCTTCATAAAGGTCAGCATCTTCCGGATTGGGATCTTCAACGGACAAAATAAAGAAAGATTCATAAATCCGGCATAGAGAATCGAAAAAAGAATCTACCGCAGCAACATTATTGAACTCTCCGCTCAGACAGAGGGCATAATCGCAGGTGCGGATTTGGACATTAACTTCAGGAAAAGCTACTTGCAATGCGGAATGGTATTTTTTATCAATCGAAATGTTTATTTGCGTTTGATACTTTTTCCGCTCCGGGCAAAAATGAAGCCTTCCACATAATCTGCCGTTGAAAAACAGGTATTCGTTGACGACTTTTATGAGCGCATTGTCACCGTAGGTTTTGATTTGATGTTTGGCAGAATTATTTGGCATCGCTGTCCAGGCTGAAAAACAGGGTATCTTCCGGTGATATCTTGATATTTTGTGTCTGGGTATTGACAATGATCGGCTGCGACGGGTCTATGTCCAACGTTGTGCCATTTGGCCTGTTAGGCAGTACCGATTTGAAATCTATTGAAAGAATCGGTGTGCTGCGGCCATTTGCATCAGAAATATAGGCGTTGCGCCCGATAAACTTTATTGAATACTGTGTCATTCGTTCCTCCGCCGTATATTAAAAAATAAAAATCGGGAACGGGCAAGAAAAAAGCAGCTCTTACGAACTGCTTTTAAGGGGAAATTGCCGCAAATTTTACAGTAATGCGGCCAAACCGCAGAGAAAAGTACCGAAAATAGTCAGAAATACTGAGTAAATCGCGTTTTGCTTATTGAAGCTCAGGGAAATCATCTTTTCCAAATCGGCTTTGCACTCGGTTTCGGCTGCCAATGCGGCAGCGGCTTTTTTATGATCTCTGCTGCGGAGAGCTTCCTTTTTTTCGGCTGCGATTGCTTCGCTTTGAGTTGTGCGGATTGTATTGATGGTCTTCTGTATCTCAAAGGCGGACATGATGCCAATGCAGATAATCAGACTGCCGCCAAGTGTCAGACCGTTGCCGATATCTTGCATCAATATACCCAATATCAGAGATGCAATTACAATAATAACACTACTTGTCAATGCATTGCGTAGAATGAACTTTCGAAATGCACAGCCAATGTCACTTTCGACTACACCGGCAAGCCAATTTATTAGTGTTTGTTCAAAATTAATATTAAGCAATCGCTTTTCATTTGTTTTTTTCGTCTTCATATGCATTCTCCAGAAATTGGGATTTTAACAGTTTTTGTATATTCTAACCTGAAAAAAGGTACTGTCCAGAAGATTTTCGACGCGGGTAACGCACACCCCGCCGCGTCGCTACCGACAGACTAAAAAAAGGGTTCGCACCAAGTTCGCACCGAATTTGCGTCAAAGCCATGTATTACAAGGCTTTGCACGAATATTATTATAAAAAAGACAGGTTCGCACCTGATATTATTAAAACCGTTGCCTAGTAAGGCATACAAAAGAATTTTTGTAATAACAGTACAGGTTCGCAGTTGCGAACCTCTTTTTTATATAAGGAAGCAAGAATTGTGGATATACCTACCTGCCGAGTGTTATCACTCTGTTCCGGGGTCGGAGGCCTTGACCTTGGACTTAAACTCGCAATGCCAACTAGCCGAACAGTCGCTTATATGGAGATCGAAGCCTATGCGTGCGAGATTTTGGTTAAACGCATGCAAGAAAAAATCTTGGATCCGGCACCTCTTTGGTCAAATATTAAATCCTTTGATGGCAAACCGTGGCGTGGAAAAGTGGATCTTATCACTGGCGGATATCCATGCCAACCGTTTTCAGTTGCAGGAAAGAAACTCGGAGAAAAAGACCCCAGACATCTCTGGCCCCATGTGCGGAGAATTGTTTCCGAGGTTGAGCCAATTCTCTGTTTCTTTGAAAACGTCGGCGGACATCTACAGTTGGGCTTCGAACAAGTCCATGATGACCTACAAGGACTGGGTTACAAAGTTAAGGCAGGCTTGTTCACTGCGGAAGAAGTCGGTGCTCCGCATCGCCGCGAGCGGCTCTTTATCCTGGCCTACCGTAATGACGGCAGATGCAACGGTTGCGGAAACAATCACGCCCAACGACAGGTATGTCCAAACCAAGAACGGCACCCTGCGCCGATACATCAAGAGCGGACACAACTGCAGCCTGGGATTAGCGAGAACAGCACGTCTCTGGCCGACAGTGCTGGTATCGGAAGCCAACGGCGCTTCACTCAAAAAAGTTCAGACCGGGTATTCGCGAAGTCGTCTGAAAGAGGAAGTTTTGTTGTGGAAACAGCCGTTGAGATGGCGGACACCGAATGCCTCGGATGCCGAAGGCGGTGTGATGGAAATCAGAGCGGGAACCTCTGCCCGGATCAAACTTCGCGATCATTCCGTACATGTAGCAAATTGCCTCTCTGGCCACCCAGACCAAATGACTTTGATGACTGGCGAAATATCCCAGAGAACCTTAAACCCGCGGTTTACCGAATGGCTGATGGGCTGGCCGACCGGGTGGACAGAGTTAGAGCCTGCGGCAACGGCGTGGTGCCTCTGGTGGCGGCGTATGCGTTTACAGTTCTTACGTCTAACCTTGAATTTACAACAACAGGTATTTTAAATGAACGAGAAAGTTAAATTAAAAGTTGAATATGTGAAGCTGGAAGAACTCATTCCTTTCGAGTTGAATGCCAGAACACACTCTAAGGAACAAGTCGGACAGATTGTTAACTCCATCGGAGAGTTTGACTTCGTCAATCCTATTTTGGTCGGCATCGACAATATGATCATTGCCGGCCATGGGCGTTTGTTGGCGGCGAAAAAAGCCGGATTGGAAACAGTTCCGATCATCCGGTTGCCGCATCTTGACTATAACCAGTGTATGGCTCTGTCTTTAGCAGACAATAAAATTGCCGACAATGCCGGTTGGGATGAAGAAAAAATCGTTGAAATCCTCAGAAAACTTGAGGATGCGCATTTCAACATCGATATTTTGGGCTTTTCCAACAAAGAGCTTGAAAACTACCGGGATGAATTTGAGACCAACGATGAAGAACTTGAATTCGAAAACGAAGTCCCTGATTTCGTGGAAAAACCGGTTGCCCGACGCGGGGATGTTTGGATTTTAGGCGATCACCGTTTATTGTGCGGTGACGCAACAAGCCAGACAGACGTTGAAAAGGTCATGGACGGCGAAAAAGCGCAAATGGTTTTCACCGATCCGCCATACAACGTGAATTATGGCAATGCCTTGCGAGATAAACTGGCAGGAAAAGAAGGCGAGCGTTCAATTCTCAACGACAATCTTGGCGAGGGTTTTCCTGCTTTTCTGTATGATTTCTGCTGTAATATATTAGAAGTCAATGTTGGTTCCTTTTATATTTGTATGGGCGGGTCGGAATTGCATACTCTGTATCAGGCCTTTACGGCGGCGGGCGGCAAATGGGAAGCCTACATCGTCTGGGTTAAAGACAAATTCACGCTTTCACGATCCAAGCATCAACATCAGCACGAATGGATTTTATTCGGCAATCCTTACGAAGAACAGCATGAAGAAATCTTGTTGGGTGCAAAGCCCGGTACGGCTCCGGCTTGGTATGGCGGACGCAACCAAACAGATGTCTGGGAATTTCCCCGACCGCAGAAAAGTGCTCTGCATCCGACAATGAAGCCTATCGCACTGGTTGAAAGAGCCATCCGCAATTCCAGCAGGGTGACTGACATTGTCTTGGATACCTTCGGCGGCAGCGGTTCAACGCTGATTGCCTGTGAAAAAAGTGGTCGGCGTTGCCGGATGATTGAACTCGACGAGAAATATGTCGATGTTATTATTAAACGCTGGGAGGAATATTCCCGAAAAAAAGCCGTTCATGAACAAACCGGCAAAAGTTATGAAGAACTTAAGATTGAAAGAGAAAAGGAAGAAAAA
>JAUNPO010000011.1:0-8081 GCA_030536665.1 Pseudomonadota bacterium | reverse complement strand
CAATGAAATTCTTGGCTTGGTTTAGTTGTGGGGTTACGTCGGCAGTTGCCTGTAAACTGGCGATTGATAAATATGGCGATGATGTTGACATTTGGTATATCGAAACCGGTGCGGCTCATTCGGACAACCAACGATTTATTGAAGACTGCGAAAACTGGTATGGCAGGAAAATTCTGACAGCCCGGCATCCTAAGTTTAAGAATCCTTTGGAAATTGCTGCTATTGAAGTTTTTAATACACCGTGGGGCGCTCCCTGCACTAAATACTTAAAAAAGGAAGTTCGCCAGAGAATTGAAAAAAATTACACTCAACCGATTCACGTATTCGGCTTTGAGTATAATAAAAAAGAAATTAACCGAGCCTTTAGGTGGAAGCAGCAGAATTCCTCAAGAGTTTATTTTCCGCTTATTGAACAAGGGTGGAATAAACGGCGCTGTCTGCAGGAGCTTTTGCTTAACGAGATCGAAATCCCAGCCATGTACCGGCTCGGATACAATAACAACAACTGTATCGGCTGTTTCAAAGGTGGCAAAGGGTACTGGAACAAAATACGGACAGATTTCCCGGACGTTTTCAGGCAGACTGCCGAGTTGGAACTAAAAACAAGACATACCTGCCTTAAAGATCGTGGCAAACAACTCTATCTGGCTGAATTAGAACCAGATGCAGGTAAACACCAAAATATTGACATTCCCGAATGCGGAATATTTTGTGAACTTGAAATGGCCGGATTGCCAATCAAAGATATTAACGAAATTTTAGAATTTATAAAATTTAACCCGGAAAACCAATGAATACAGCAAAATAAACTGTGATAAACAAATGATGAAAACATGGAAATTTCAATCAGAGCTTATGCTGCCCGCAAAGGTATCTCCGATACCGCTGTTCGCAAGGCAATCAAATCCGGGCGGATAACGCTCACTAAAAACGGGAAGATCAATCCGGCGTTGGCTGATCGGCAATGGGAAGCCAACACTGACCCCGCTCAGGTTTATGCTATTAAAGAGGATTCATCGACGCGAACCGCTTCTCCGGAACCGGCATCATCGGCAGGTTCTGGCGGTATTGGCGTTTCCTATCAACAAAGCAGAGCTATCAGAGAAGCCTACGAAGCCCGCCTTAAAAAATTAGAATTTGACGAACGCACCGGAAAGTTGATTTCCACGGAAACCGTCCAACGGGAAGCCTTTAATGCCGCGCGGAAAACCAGAGATATGATCCTGAATGTCCCGGACAAGGTCATTCCGCTGCTGATTGGCAAGACTGACATCCATGAAATGAAAGAGATTTTACGGAAAGAATTGCTGCGAACCTTAGATAATCTGGCGAATTTGTTTGATGGAAATCGAGACTGACAGCTTTTTCAACTATGGATTTGCAAAAGGAATACGTCCAGATCCGGACTATACCGTCGACGAATGGGCTGATGCGCACCGCATTTTATCATCTGTATCTTCAAGCGAACCCGGGCCGTGGCAAACCTCCCGCGTTCCGTATCTTCGGGAAATCATGCGTTGCCTGTCTCCCTCGCATCCGTGTGAGCGCGTCATTTTAATGAAAGGCGCTCAAATCGGCGGTACCGAATGCGGCAATAATTGGATGGGATTTGTCATCCACCATACCCCGGGGCCGATGTTGATTGTCAATCCGACGGTTGAAATGGCCAAGCGTACTTCAAAAATGAGAATTGACCCGGCAATTGACAACTGCCCGTCACTCAGAGAGTTGGTTAAAAGCCCGCGAACCAGAGACAGTGGTAATACAGTCTTAATGAAAGAATTTCCCGGCGGCGTTCTTGTCCTTACAGGAGCCAATTCGGCTGTCGGCTTACGTTCTATGCCTGTCCGCTATTTGTTTTTGGATGAAGTTGACGGATATCCGAATGATGCCGGGGACGAAGGCGACCCGGTCGATTTGGCCATCCAACGTACGGCGACGTTTTCAAACCGTAAGATTTTTCTGGCTTCTACCCCGACGCTCAAGAACTACAGCCGGATAGAAAAGGCTTTTTTTGAGGGAGACCAGCGTTACTTTTTCGTCCCTTGTCCAGTTTGCGGTACAATGCAAACCTTAAAATGGGCAAATATCAAATTTGAAAGCGGACACCCGGAAACGGCATGTTATGAATGCGAAAAGTGTAAATCGCTATGGCAGGACTATCAAAAAGCCGAAATTTTACAAAAAGGCGAATGGATTGCAACGGCTCCTGACCGTTCAAACGGCAAAATTGTTTCATTCCACTTATCCTCACTCTACAGCCCGCATGGCTGGACATCTTGGGGTGACATCGCCAGCGAGTTTGTGAAAGTCCATAAAGACCCGGCACGTTTACAGGTTTGGACGAATACCAAACTGGCAGAAACATGGGAAGACCAGTCTGGAGAATCCATTGATCCGACCGGATTGATGTCACGCCGGGAAAATTATGGCCCGAGAATTCCGATGAATGTGGTTATTCTGACTTGCGGCGTTGACGTACAGGATGACCGCTTGGAACTGGAGATTGTCGGCTGGGGTAAAGATGAAGAATCGTGGTCAATTGACTACCACGTTTTACACGGCGACCCGTCAACACCTCAGCTTTGGGATGATTTGGACAGTATTTTACAAAGGACATATGAACATGAACGTAATATTGCCCCTATGCCTATTGCTGCAACTTGTATTGATAGTGGTGGTCATTATACAGATCATGTTATTACGTTCTGCGGTGAGAGACTGCATCAGCGCGTGTTCGCAATCAAGGGAAGCAGTTCGGGCTTTGGTGTACCGATTTTTCCAGCGAGAGCCTCCCAAAACAAAAGGTTAAAGAAACCAGTGTATGTTATTGGCGTGAATGACGCCAAACAAACGCTCATGCAACGGTTGCGAATTAAAGAACCCGGACCAGGCTGTTGGCACTTTCCGATTGACCGGGATGCCGAATGGTTCACACAGGTTACGGCAGAGGTTATCAAAACCCGGATGGTTAAAGGACGGCCGGTTAGGGAATGGGTACCCAGAACAGAAGGACATCCCTGCGAAGCCTTGGACTGCCGCGTTTATGCTTTTGCAGCGTTGCGCGGGTTAATGCGAAATTGGAAGTTTGACCTGAATGCTGCATTTGAACGTCTCCAAAGCTATCCGCTTAAAAACGGTCAAATTCCGGCAGGTAAAGCCGTTAGTCAAACAGCAGCTGCTCCGACAATTCGGTCGAGAGTTAGAAGTAAAGGAATCAGTTTATGAAATCTTATAAAGAACAGCTTGAAGAAATCCAAAAAGCGATTTCGGATATTCTTTCCGGTGCGCAGGAAGCTTCTTACAACGGGCAAAAAGTCAAAAAAGCGGACTTAAATGTCCTGTTTACGCAAGAAAAGTATTTGCGGGGCAAAGTTTCCCGCGATCCAAGCGGCGGTGGAGACGGAGAGTCCGGCGGCGGCACCAGCAGCGGCCGCAGTGGCATCCGTGTTCGCGGTATTACTCCGGTATAATGGTCAGGCAATATGAAAAAACTTGAAATAAAACCAAATTTTATTGACAAAGCGTTCTCGTATTTTGCACCGGTTCACGGATTGCGGCGCTTGGAAGCCCGTACCCGGATGGCTATGGTAGGCGGATATACCGGAGCAAGGCTCGACCGGCGGCAAACAAAAGCCTGGCGGACAGCTGACGGTTCTGCGGACAATGTAACTTTGCCGGATCTGCCGATATTGCGCGAACGGTCACGAGATTTGCTGCGCAATGCCCCGCTGGCAACCGGTGCGGTCAATACGGTGGTCACCAATGTTGTCGGTACCGGACTTCGGGTACACAGCAATATTGACCGTGAGGTCTTGAAACCGTTTATGAAAACCGAGGAAGCTTTTGACAAATGGGAACGGGAAGCCGAAAGAATCTTCCGGCACTGGGCGGAAAGCACAAATTGCGATGCTACGCGCTATCAAACTTTTACGGAACTGCAAAACCTGATTATCCGCTCCTGTTTGGAAAGCGGCGATATTTTTGTTGTCCGCCGCTACATCAAACGGCCCAATGCTTTGCTGGGATTGAGTCTGCAGTTGGTTGAAGCTGACCGGGTGGCAAATCCGAATTTTCAAATGGATACGTCAAAACTCAGCGGCGGCGTGGAACTAGACGATAACGGAGCGCCGGTTGCTTATTATATATATAAGCGTTTTCCCGGCGATTATACCGAAGGAAGCAACGAATATGTACGGGTTCCGGCTTTCTCAAAAGACGGAGAACGGCAGGTATACCACATTATGAACCGTATCCGGCCGGGATTAACCCGCGGTGTTCCTTATCTGGCACCGGTTATCGAAACACTCAAACAACTCGATAAATATTCGGAAGCCGAGATTATGTCTGCCGTGGTTTCGGCAATGTTTACCGTCTTTGTCAAGAGCGAATCTGAAGACGGGCTGGCTCCCTTTGGCGGGCAAACCGACAGTACGAACGACAGTGACTATAAGCTTGGCGTGGGTGCTATTTTGGATTTGCAGCCAAATGAAAGTATTGAAATTGCCGATCCTAAGCGTCCGAATCAGGCGTTTGATCCATTTGTCCAAGCGGTTTTGCGCCAGATTGGCGTTGCACTGGAATTGCCGTTTGAAATTCTGATCAAGCACTTTACGGCCAGCTATTCTGCGGCACAAGCTGCATTAGTCGAAGCCTGGAAGTTCTTTTCGGCACGACGACGATGGTTGGCGATCCAATTTTGTAAGCCGGTTTATGACATGGTTATCAGTGAAGCAGTAGCAAGGGGCATCTTGGATGCCCCTTGTTTTTTCTCGCATCCGCTTATTCGGGAAGCTTATCTCGGCGCAGATTGGGTCGGGCCGCCGCGCGGACAGATTGACCAGTACAAAGAAATCCGTGCTGCGGAAAAGAGAATCGAAATCGGCATAACAACGCTGGCTGAAGAAACAGCAGCCCTGACCGGCGGCGATTGGGAGCGGAAACATCCGCAAACAGCCAAAGAACATATGATGCGCAAGTCACTAAAATAAGGAAAACTAATGAGAAGTTTATTATCACTCGGCAAATATTGGGCAATTGAGCCTGATACCTTTAACAATCTGGAAGCGTTAGTTTCAAAAGATGCTCCAATTTTAGAAAATACGCGGACAGTTCGAATCCAAAATGGCGTGGCAATTATCCCTATCACCGGGGTTATTACCGGCAGAATGGATTTTCTGACCTACATACTCGGCGGCACAGCTCTTGATATTCTGGCGAAAGATTTCCGAACCGCTTTGGAAAACAGCGATATTCGGGCAATTATACTTGATTTTGACAGTCCCGGCGGAATTGCTGTCGGACCGGCAGAAATGGCTGATATGATTTTCAATGCGCGCGGAAGCAAGCCAATCATCTCATATGTCGGCCGAAACTGCTGCTCGGCAGCTTATTGGCTTGCCTCGGCAGCAGATAAGATTGTTGCACATCCGGCGGCTTTGCTCGGCAGCATTGGTGTGGTAACCGCCGTACCGGTACAGGAACAACCGGACGAAAGCGGCACTAAATGTTATGAAATCGTTTCTTCTAATGCCAAAGCAAAGCGCCCGGATCCGCGCACGGAAGACGGAATTAAAACAATTAAGGCAGAGCTTGACGCTCTGGAAGCACAATTCATCGGCAGTGTTGCCAAATTTCGCAACATCTCGGAAGAAAAAATCCGAAATGATTTTGGTAAAGGCGGTGTCGTGATAGGCCATGAAGCTCTCCAACGAAGCATGGCCGACGAGCTTGGCTCGTTTGAGAGCGTTCTAGCTTCTCTAACCATAACATCTCAAACAGAAAGAAGAATCACTATGGATAAAGATAAAACAGAAACTCCTGCAGCTCCGGAGATTACGGCCTCTTATATTCAAAGCCACTATCCTGAAGTTGCAAAAGCCCTTGCCAATGAAGCCTATGATAAAGGAATGGCTGAAGGCTGCAAAACAGCTGAAGAATCCTACAACAAAGGTGTTTTAGCTGAACGTGAACGTATCCTGGCAATTGAAAAAATTGCAATGCCCGGACATGAAGATTTGATCGAAAAAGCCAAGGCTGACGGTTTGGTGACGGCGGAAACCGTCGCAATGCAAATGGTCATGGCAGAGAAAAAACGGGGAATCAGTCACCTTGCCGGTTTGCAAACTGCCGAAAAGGAACTCCCGCCAATTCCTGAAGCTCCCGCTCCGGTGGCTGCTCCGCAGGTTGATCCCGAAGCCCCTTTGGAGGACAGAGCCAAAGCTGAATGGAATAAATCCGCTGATCTCCGCAGAGAATTTGCCAATGAGTTTGAAGACTATTTGGCCTATAAGCAGGCGGAAGAAAACGGCTCGGTCAAAATTTACTCAACCCGTAAGTAAAGGAAAATCAATATGGCAAAATTAACCAACGATATTGCCCGGACTTATGAATTGGGCGATACGAGCGAATATCCCATGCTCGGTGGTGAAATTATCTATGAAGGCGCCGCCGTAGGGATTAACAGCAACGGATATGCCCATGCATTGCAAACCGGCGATAAATTTGCCGGATTTGCCGATGAACGGGTAGATAATACTTCCGGAACGGACGGACAAAAGACAATTCGAACCAAATTTAAGGGAACGGTTGTCCTTCCGGCTCCCAGTGGCGTGTCTCTGACAGATGTCGGTTCAAATTTGTTTGCCTCTGATGACAACACGTTTACGACAACGTCTGCCAGTACACCGTATATCGGCAAAATCCGCCGCATATCCGATAACGAGATCATTGTAGATTTTCAGGCTTTTGCCGACGCTGTGCCGACAGCCTAAAGTCTATTTTCCCCCCCTTACATATTACAAAGGAATTAAAAAATGAGTGCATCCGCATTATCATCACGGGCTATTATCGGCTCTTTTTACCGGAGATTGAAACAAAACTCCGGTTTGAAGTGGGTTGAAGCCATCAGTAACTATTTTCAGTCGGATCAGGACAGTGAAACCTATAACTGGCTTGGTCAGGTTCCGGTTATGAGAGAATGGGCCGGTGGCCGACAGGCAAAAGGTTTCACAACCAACGGGTTGACGATTGAAAACAAACATTTTGAAGCAACGCTTGAAGTGCCTGTTAAAGATCTGCGCCGCGATAAAACCGGACAGACCCGCATCCGTATCAATGAATTGGCCGACAGAACCAACTCCCATTGGGCACAACTACTGTCAAAACTTATTGTTAACGGCGAAAGTACCGTCTGCTATGACGGGCAGTATTTCTTTGATACAGACCATGAAGAAGGAAAGTCCGGGCAGCAAAGCAACAAAATCACCTATACGGGAGAAACCGGGGAAACATCTTTGAAGGAAGACCTTTTCCGCCGGGCAATGCTGAAAGGTGTTGAAAGCATCCTGTCTTATAAAGACGATCAGGGAGAGCCTTTCAACGAAGACGCTTCCCGTTTTCTCATTATGGTACCGACAGTGATGTGGCATGTTGCCAAATCGGCGATTGCCGTGCCTTTGGCTGTTGGTGGCGGAACCAACCCGATTAAAGTTCTCGACGAGCTTGACATTACTCTGGTTCAGAACCCGCGTTTAACCGGATGGGAAAACAAATTTGTGGTTTTCCGCTGCGACTCTTCTGTTCAAGCCTTTATTCGCCAAGAAGAAAAGGACGTTGAAATCCAAGCCATTGCAGAAGGTTCGGAGCTTGAATTCAAAGAAGGCAAGCACTGGTATGGTGTTGATACCTGGCGCAACGTCGGTTATGGATACTGGCAGAATACCTGCCTCGTCTCCATTGAATTGGCAGGTGATTAATGGTGAAATATATTGTTACCGGTTCCAAAGTCGTCTTTGGAACCGGGCTTGTTCTGGGACTTTCCGACGAACAAGCCAAAATCAGATCCTTACAGCTGAAAAAATCAGGCAAGAACTACCAAGTGCTGAGCAATGTTGAATTTAAAAAAGGCGAAATCATTGATATCGTCACTAAAAATTTAACAAAAGCCACGCTTGGACAGTTGGAATTGGCAGAACCTCAGGAAAAAAACATTCCGCCAAAGGAAAAGGCTGCTCCTGCGAAACCTACGGCTCCAACCAAACCTGCTGCGGCAAAATCATCGCCGAAAAAGGCTGAACTGA
>JAUNPO010000010.1 GCA_030536665.1 Pseudomonadota bacterium | reverse complement strand
TGTCCGAACTCCAGATAATAAAGGGAATTTCAAACATTTCCTTTGTCGCTACAACCTCGGAATGGCAATGGCAGCTGTCTTCTGCCTCCGAAACGTCTTCCCCATGGTCGGAAAGATAAAGCAGAGCCGATGTCCCGCCTGTCTTTTTGAGGCTGTCAATCAGGTTGCTGACCACAAAATCATTGTACAAAACCGAATTGTCATACTGCGCCACTTTTTCCGCCCGCGGATTATCACCCGAAAACTTGGCAAACTCCTTGGGAAAACGCTTGTCGTAAGTCGAATGCGACCCCATCAGATGCACCACGATAAACTTCTTCGGCGCCTTGTCGGCCAAAGCGGCCTGATATTCGGGCAGCACCTTCTCGTCATAAGGCGCATTCAGCTTCCGCCAGTAGCTGCGGTTAACAAACGCGCTCTTATCCGCGGCATGCCCCCATACGCCCAGCAAATCGTCATTGCCGCCCGTATCAAACTGGTTGGAAATCCAAAAGGTTTTAAAACCGGCCGCCTTAAAATAATCGACAATCGAACCGCGCACAAAGGCCAGTTGTTCGGCACCCCGGTTGGCAAAGCTCAAAACCTTGGTCAGACTCATCAGCGTTGCCGCATGCGGAGAATAAACATTGTCAAAAACAACCAGTTCGTCTTTCATGTCATCCAACCGCGGCGTCGTGTCCCGCTTGTAGCCGTACAGCCCCATATGCCCCCGGTTCAGGGATTCGCCGATAACCAGAACATAAGTCTGCGGCTCGCTGTCCGGCAGCGCTGATTTAATATTGCGAAAATGATATTCCGGCATATTTTTTCTGAGCTTCAGCATTGTTTTGATTTCCTAGCGGAAAGTATGCAGCTCGTCCCGCAGCGCCAAAGTCGGAATCTGGTTGGAACGGTCATAATAAGTATAGGCCCCCTTAAATATCGTCAGCATCAGGGCAATAAAGCAAAGCCGCTGCATAATTTTGACAAACCGCGGAGAAAGCTTGTTTGCCGGCCGAACCCTGCTGATTGCAACCCCGGCAAAAACCAGCAAAAGAACAACCAGCCCCCACAGCTTCCAGGAACAAAACGTCTGTAAAAATTCTGCTGCCTCGCGCCAGTTCGTATCAAAAATACAGCGGATGGACGCCGGGTCTATCTCTTCGCCGAAAATCAGAATATGCGTCACATTAATCAGCGTCGGAACATAAATAAAGGCAAAATACAGCATAAAATAAAGTTTAACCTGCTTGGGAAACAAAAACACCGGCAGCAGAAAAGCCAGCGACAAAAACAGCGCCATCCGGTAGCGCGGCTTTTCCTGCACATACTCATACATGAAAAAGGCCAGAGAAATATACGCCGCAATCAACAGCAGATTTCTGTATTCTTTATTTTGCACAATGTTCATTAACTTCTGTTTCATAACGCACCTATTGTTGTCTGATAACCGGTTGTTTATATTTGTCTGAAAAAATGCTGTTCTGATATTCTATGTCAAAATTCAACAGCCCCGACAAATCCGCCAGAGAGTGAATCAAATGCTCGGTATTGTAATAACGTCCGGTCCGCGTTTTCAATGCGGCGGTATAAGCTTCCCGCGCTGCCTTATACTCCGGCGACAGCCACAAAACGAACGGCACCCGGAACATCTGCGGCGTGGCAATCGGCTCGGAATGGCAGTGGCAGCTGTCATCCGCATCGCGCACGTCTTCCGCATGATCGGAAAAATACAAAAGATAGGATATCTTTTTTTCCTGCTTCAAAAGCGCCAATATCTGACTGATGACATAATCGTTATACAACATGGCATTATCATAGGCCGCCAGGCTTTCCTGACGTTCGCCCTGCCCCGAAAACCGGGCAAACTCTTTGGGAAAACGTTTGGCATAATTCGCGTGCGCCCCCATCAGATGCACAAAAATTATCTTTCTTTTCGCTTTGTCCTGCAAAGCCTGCGCAATATGCGGCACCAGCTTTTCATCAAAGGGGGCATCCAGATTACGCCAATGCGTACGGTTAATAAATTTATTGTAAGCTGCCGCCTTTGCCCAAACCGCCACCAAATCATCCCAAGGCCCCGCTTCATTCTGATTTGAAATCCAAAAGGTTTTAAATCCCGCCGCATTAAAATAATCTACCACCGACCCTTTCGCTGCCGCCAGTTCGTCATTCCCGAAATGCGCAAAGCTCAAAGCCTTGCGCAAACTTTCCGACGTATTGGCGTGAGGTGAAACCACATTGTCAAACAACAACAAATCTTTTTCCCGGCTGAGCAGCGGCGACGTCGGCCGTCCATAACCGTAAATCTGCATATGCTCGCGGCTGGCCGATTCGCCGATAATCACGACATAAGTCTGTTCTCTGTCCGCCGGAAAGATTGACCGGATATTGGCAAAATCATAAGCGCCGATAAGCAGGCGCAGCCGCCGCGCATTCTCCACTTCATCCTGAAACAAATCCAGTTCGTCGCGAACCTTGAGGCTGACCAGCTGGTTTTTATAATCATGAAAAGTGTAAAACCCCTTCAAAATCGTAAAAACCAGAAACAACAGGCATACCCGCTGCATATTCTTCACAAAAAGCGGAGGAAGCTTGTTGACCGGGCGAACTTTCCTGATTGCAAAAATCGCAAAGCCGAACAAAGCGAACGTAAACAGCCAGAGGCGATAGTCGGCAAAAGTATTGCAAAACTCCACCAGCTCGCCGGGATTAGTCATAAAAATCGCCCGAAAAGACGCCGACGTAAAACCGGTTTTATAAAGCAGCATATGACAGGCATTCGCCCAGACCGGAACATAAACAAACGCCAGCAGCAGCAAAAAATAAAGCTTAATCTGTTTGGGAAAAATAAACACCGGCAGCATAAAGGCCAAACTCAGACAAACGGCGTAAAAATAACGGACTTTTTCCTGACACAGCGCATTAACCGTAAAAATAACCAGCAAATACAAAAATGCCAGCATCAAACTGCGATATTGTGCATTCCGGAAGATTTCCCTCAGCTTCATTTTTATGTCCAACCATATATAGTGAAATAGCAAAAATAATGCCGTTGATTGTACCAACTTTTCTGTCAACTGCAAGTTATTTTTTTACAAAGGGCGCAACCTATTTTAGTTTTAAGAGAAAAATCAATAGATTAGAAGATAATAAAATACTGTTTTTGCAAATTATACGCGTTTTTTCACCGCTCCTGCAAATGAGCAGCACCTCTCCCGATACAATTCAAATACAAAAAAGCCACCCGGGAAGGTGGCTTTTTTATGTTTGGCTGCTTCACATGGATTGTCCTCGACATCGCTTCGCGCTGCTCGTTCCGCCGCATTCATTCGCTACCGCTCACCGGCGTTCTTCCGACCGCCTTTCATTTGTTGTCGAACCACTTCCTCGTGGTTCAAATCACAAGCATAATTCAAATACAAAAAAGCCACCTGGAAAGGTGGCTTTTTTGTATTTGGCTGCTTCACATGGATTCGAACCACGATTAACGGAGTCAGAGTCCGCTGTCCTACCATTAGACGATGAAGCAATAGAACGAGAATACTTATACAGAAATCCGCTGCCGATGTCAAGAGATTTTATCAAAAAAATTTAAACCAGATAAAAACGTAAGTCCCTTCCCCGCAGACACGAAATTTGCGCCCCAAATAACATTTGCCCGCAGAGAAAAATTATGATATACTGACATTTGTATAACATATAATTATAAAACAAAATGAAAAAAACAGTATTATTAGGCTTAATAGCGCTTTTGACAATCAGTTTTAGCGCATGTACAGAACAGGAAAGAACCAGAACTTTCGGCGGAACAATGGAAATAAAGTTAGAACCGGGCGAAAAGCTGCTTATGGCAACCTGGAAAGAATCTGACCTTTTTTACTTAACCGAACCGATGGAAGAAGGATATACGCCCAAAAGAAAAAAATTCAGGGGAAGTTCTTCTTGGGGAGCAATGGAATCAACAATCATCTTCGTTGAAACCGCTGCTGCCCGTTAAAAAACAGCAAAAAAAAGTCTGTGGATTGTTTCAACAATCAGCAGACTTTTTTAACGCCTTGCAACCTCACCCATTGGACTGTAAATACCCCAGAAGCTCCCACTGCCGCATATTTTCCAATGCCTGAGAACATAAACCTCGTTTCTGAGAGTAAAAATTGCAAATCTCCAAAACAGCCGGACAATACGGAGAATAAAGCAGATCTTCCGTCAAAAGACACTGCGTTTCTTCTGTCAGGCCATACTTCAGCAAATATGCCTGATAAAGCGCTTCAACCGCCGCAACCCGCTTACGATAAACAATCCGCCGATAATATGACAACAGTTTTCTGCCGCCCAGTCGCGGAATGGAACCAAACAAAAAGACATAAACTCTTTCTAAAAAAACAAGTTCATTTTCCGCCTCCGGCTGATGTGCCAAAACATAAACAGCTAAATCATCCCAGCTTGACTGCCTGAGAAAATCCCGCTCCTTCGCACAATTCTTAATTTTTTCCATAAACATAAATTTAATAATACACCATTGCCTTCACTATCTTTTATCATCAATCAAAAGTCAAGCCCATCTCCCGTCCATCTTTATCATTTTTTAGAGCTACGCTTATAAGGATTTTCAAATAATCAAAAAGCTCGCAAACGCGAGCTTTAAAACCAACGAAGACACTATTTTCACCCTTAGCCACTGTAAAAGTTCGGAGTTTGAGGCTAATAGTAAGATTTTAGGGCGGCGAAAGCGGAGTTTACACAGTAGTAAATGAGCATTTCGCCGACCCGCTAAATCTGTACTAGTAGCCCAAAATACGAACTTTTACCTTTTGTCGTCAACCACCTTAATATGCAACTCGTCCAACTGCTGCTGCGTAACAAAGTTCGGCGCCTGCATCATCAAATCCTGCGCCTTGCCGTTCAGCGGGAACAAGATAACATCGCGGATAATCGGCTCGTCCAAAAGCAGCATCACCGTGCGGTCAATCCCCGGTGCGCAGCCGGCATGCGGCGGAGCGCCATACTTAAAGGCGTTAATCATGCCGCCGAATTTGCTGTCGACAAACTCTTTGTTGTAGCCGGCAATTTCAAAGGCCTTATACATAATTTCCGGCTCATGGTTGCGTACGCCGCCGGAAGCCAGTTCCACACCGTTGCAAACCAAATCATACTGAAAAGCATAAATATCCAGCGGATTCTTGTTCTGCAAAGCTTCCAAACCGCCTTGCGGCATAGAGAACGGATTATGCGAAAACTCAACCGCGCCGGTTTCTTCATTTTCTTCATAAAACGGAAAATCAACAATCCAGCATAAACGAAAAGCGTCTTTTTCAATCAAATCCAGCTCTTCGCCCAACTTCAT
Source organism: Pseudomonadota bacterium (assembly GCA_030536665.1). Lineage (GTDB taxonomy): Bacteria > Pseudomonadota > Alphaproteobacteria > RF32 > CAG-239 > HGM16780. Next base: position 20,751 of record JAUNPO010000010.1, on the reverse strand, counting down.
GCGCACTTTTCCGGCAAACTTGCTGACCTTGAGTTCCGCACCGGACATAAACAACACGGCATCGCCCTCTCCCAGCCCGAAGAAAGTTTTGGCTTCGGCCATTTTTTCCTCGCTCAGAAAACGAGCAATCCCTTTGGCGCCGCCGGATGCCAGAGCAATATAAGCCATGCCCCCCATGCCTTCTTCCTTGGCAAAAGCGTCAAATTTGTCAAAGAAAGAACGCGGTTTGTCGGCAATTCCTTTAACGGCAATCGCACGGATTTTCTCGCCGTTGGCCGCCTTGCCGTCAAACAGCCCGAAACCGGAATTGTTAAAGAACGGCGTTGCATCGGCAATCTCCAACGGATTACGCAAATCCGGCTTGTCAGAACCGTATTTCAGCATCGCCTCACGGAACGGAATATGCCTAAACGGCGCCTGATCAACCTTACGGCCGTTTGAAAACTCGTTAAACACGCCGCCCATAACATATTCAATCGCCTGAAAAACATCTTCCTGTTCAACAAAAGACATCTCCATATCCAGCTGGTAAAATTCACCCGGAGAACGGTCGGCGCGGGGGTCTTCGTCACGAAAACACGGCGCAATCTGAAAATAGCGGTCAAACCCGGAAACCATCAACAACTGCTTAAACTGCTGCGGTGCCTGCGGCAAAGCGTAAAATTTCCCCGGATTAATACGGGACGGCACCAAAAAGTCGCGTGCCCCTTCCGGAGAAGAAGCCGTCAAAATCGGCGTCTGATATTCGGTAAAACCCTGCTCAACCATTTTCTTGCGCATATAGGCGATAACCTTTGAACGCAAAATCATATTATTGTGGATTTTCTCGCGGCGCAAATCCAAGAAACGGTATTTCAGGCGGATTTCCTCCGGCTCGGAACCATCTCCGGCAACCTGCACCGGCAGCGTTTCCGGTGCTTCGGAATAAACTTCCAGCGTTTTTGCTTTAAGCTCAATATCCCCGGTCGGAATATGCTTGTTGACGCTTTCGCGCGCCACAACCTCGCCGCTCACGCCGATAACGGATTCAACGCGCAACCCTTCAATCTTCTCAAACAAATCGGAATTGCTGTCAACCACACACTGCGTAATGCCGTAATGATCTCGAAGATCCACAAAACACAAATTGCCGAGATTGCGTTTACGGTGGATCCAGCCGGCCAGTTTCACTTCCTTGCCAATATCGGAAGCGCGAAGCTGACCGCAGGTATGGGTACGATAGCGATTCATTTTAATCCTCATTTTTTATTAAACTTCAGACAATAGTTTTATCCCTGATTTTCACGAAAAGCAAGCGCATTTTCAGGATTCGCACTTAAATTAACACAAAAAAAGAGTCCGCATTCCTGCAGACCCTTTTCTAACCTCAGCGCTTATTTTCCGCTGAAAAACACATAGGCGATTTCGATATTGGCTTTGATACCGATAGCCGCCAGATTGTCGCGAAGCGTACGGATGACCTTTTCTTCGTCCTTTGCTTCATACTTGTAAACAGCCGTCATGCCGCAGTCTATCGCATTGTTTACCCAAACCCAGGTCTTGTCCCCCATACGCGGCGCATAGGCAATACAATTATTGCAGCCGACGCCTTTTTGCAAATCGGGAAATTCAAACCGGGCCACAACGGCGCGTTTCAATTCGGGAATAAGCTGCGTTTGCGCAATCAGAAAAACCCGCTTAAAATTAAGCGCTTTGATGTGCTCAACCTCTTTAGCCAATTCCTCGGGCGAGTCTTCTCTCAAATAAGCCTTTTTGTCAAAGGTTTTCCCGTCTTTGGTAATTTCCATACAATTGGCATAGCCGCTTTCCCACTTGACCAGATTGAACCGTTCAACCATGATCATTGCTTTTTCTTTATCCATAATGATATATAAAAAAATTAAACAATAAAACACATAATGTGTCTGATTTCAATTCTCTGTAAATTTGGGATAACCGAGATCGTCAGCGTCTTTAATCACCTGTATCACCGTTTCCTCCCACAACCGCATATCCGTCTGCTCCGAATTTGCACTGCCGACTGCCCTGACGCCGATAGGCGCTTCAAACAAACAGGCAGCAACAAAAACGCCGCTTTTTTCTTTGGCTTTTTCGCTCAGAGCCTTCCAGGCAGAAGCCCCTTTTTCAACCGTATCATGCCCGTCTTGGTTATAAACAAAATGCGTCGAAAAACTCTTGGTTTCCCGGGCATAATCGTTTAACTTCACCGTAAAGGTGCCAAGACGCAGGCGCGGCTTCATATAAAAGGCGGTTCTTTTGGCTTCTTCTTCGTCTTTAAACATCATGACAACGCCGCGCTCGGCAACCGTTTCAAAACCGGGAGCCGAAGGCTTGGCCCTTTCATAAACGGCAACGCCGGGAACCAAAGCGTCGGGACAAATGCCTGCGGCAATTAAATCCTTGGCAACCGTTTCTGCCAACTTGGCACTGTCATTTCCTTTTTCACTGTGTTTCAAACCTGCAAAAATTGTATACATAATTCTTAAATTTAAAAAATTAAACATATCTGATAATATTTTAATAATAACAAAACCAGAACAAATTAACAAACTTTATAGACAAAATCAACTGTTTTTTATCAAAACTGAAATATTTCATTGCCAAGAGCAAAAACAGTGGTTAAACTACGGAAAATTTTTACGACCAACAAGATGAAACAAACAAAATGAAAGTTATAGAAACAACCGGACAGCTCAACGATTTCTGCGCCTCTCTGGCCAAGCAGGAATTCATCACCATCGACTTGGAATTTCACCGCGAAAAAACATATTACGCCAAACTCGGCCTGATACAGGTTGCCTGCCCCGGCGACGAAGCCGTCATTGACCCGCTGGCGCCAAACATCTGCCTGGACGTTTTTTTCAGCCTTCTTCAGAACCCGGCCGTCACCAAAGTTTTCCACTCCTGCCGGCAGGACATTGAAATCCTTTACCTCCTGACCGGAACCATTCCCGCGCCGCTGTTTGACACGCAGGTCGCTGCCCAGGTCTGCGGGCTCGGCGCCAGCATCAGTTATGAAAATCTCGTCAAACACATTCTGAAAATAGACCTGGACAAAAGCTCGCGCCTCACCAACTGGTGCAACCGCCCGCTCAACCCCAAACAGCTGGAATACGCCATCGCTGACGTCACGCATCTGGTACACATATATAAAAGCCTCAGAGAACAGCTTTCCGCCTCCGGGCGCGAACACTGGATTGACGAAGAAATGCAGGCGCTGCTCTCTCCGGAAACCTACGCCGTCAACCCCGACGAAGTCTGGCACAAAATCAGACACCATTCGCACAACGCCAAATATCTGACCCTGCTTCGCGATTTGGCCCGCTGGCGCGAACTCCGGGCGCAAAGCAAAGATATTCCCAGACAAACGGTCATCAAAGACGACTGCCTGCTCAACATTGCCGCCTCCCGCCCCCACAGCGTGGATGAACTCGGCCAGATTCGCAACATCCGCAAAGACATTATAAGCGGACGCCTGGCCAAAGAGCTGGTGGATATCGTCAATGCCGCCGAAAAATACACCGCGGCGGAATACGTCCGTCTGCCCAAAGAAAAGAAAGCCGCTGCCGGCAGCGCCGAACTATACGAACTGCTGAAACTGCTGCTCAACATCAAAAGCCGGCAGGAAGGCGTCGTCGCCCGTCTTATCGCTTCAGACGAAGAGTTGAAATCCCTCGCCGCCGGAGAAGATGAAAACCATCCCGTTCTGCAGGGCTGGCGGCTGGAAATTTTCGGGCGGGACGCATTAAGGCTCCGCAGCGGAACGCTGAGCATCCGTTACAACAAAGAACAAAAAACCATAGATTTTGTTGAATGTTAAAAGAGGCCTCACGGCCTCTTTTTCAACTGACGTTTTAAACTGCTGTTTATTACTTATAAACGCGGTTATACATACCGTTAAGCAGCTCAATAACTTTTCTGGCGTTTTCGCTGCATACGGAATAATAAACATTCTGCGCCTCGCGGCGTGTTTTAACAATCTTGCTCTCCCGCAAAATCGCCAGATGCTGGGACAGCGCCGACTGGCTGAGGCCGACCAGCTTTTCAATATCGCCGACCTTCATTTCCTGATTCATCAGATAAAACACAACTTCCAGTCTTTTTTCATTGCCAAGCGCTTTCAACAGCTTGGCGCCGTTTTTAATTGCAATGTTTTTCATTTTTCTTACTCCTTCATATACATTACTAATGTAACATATCTCTGAATGCTAAGATAGTTCTAATATAACTAATATACAGCTATACCTTAGATTAATAATCATAAGTTTTATATAAAAGTTGCGCCGTTTCCAATAATGTATTACTATCTGAAAAGTTTCATTTAAGGAGAATATGAATGACCGAAGAAATTAAAGACATCAGCTTTGAAGACGCGCTGCTTCAGCTTGAAAACATCGTCCGCGAGCTTGAAGCCGGGCGCATCAAACTTGACGACGCCGTCACTGCCTACGAAAAAGCCGTCGCCCTGAAACAATTCTGTGAAAACAAGCTCAAGGCCGCGCAGCTCAAAATCGAAAAGATTCAGCTTTCCCCTGACGGAGAACTGCAAACCGCTCCGCTTGACAAGATTGAAGGATAGAAAACGGCCATGACGGATATCAAAGAACTTATCACGGCTTACGCTTCGGAATTCAACTCCCGTTTGCCGGAATTTTTCCCGTTGACGCCCGCTCCCGAAGGACAGGTTGTCGAAGCCATGAAATACGCGGTAATGAACGGCGGCAAAAGGCTGCGCCCGTTTCTGGTCAGCGAAAGCGCCAAACTCTTCGGCCTGGGCTTTGAGGCTTCTCTCCGAACGGCGGCTGCCTTGGAATGTCTGCACTCTTATTCGCTGGTTCATGACGACCTGCCCGCCATGGACAATGACGACCTGCGCCGCGGCAAGCCGACCTGCCACAAAGCTTTCGACGAAGCCACCGCCATTCTCGCCGGCGACGGCCTGCTGACTTATGCCTTTGAAATTCTCAGTGATGAAAAGACCCACCCTTCCGCCGACATCCGCATTGCCCTTGTCAACCTTCTCGCCAATGCCGCCGGCGCTTTTACCGGCATGGTTGCCGGACAGATGCTTGACCTCTACGCCGACACGGCGCCAAACGCCGGAACGGAAAGCCTGGTTAAACACATTGAAGAAATGAAAACCGGCAGACTGATTCGTTATGCCTGTGAAGCCGGCGCCCTGCTCGGCAGCGCTTCCACAGCGGAAAAAGAAGCCCTTGTTGCCTACGCCCGCCGCATCGGCATCGCTTTCCAGATTGCCGACGATATCCTTGATGTCGAAGGCGACCAGGCTCTGGTCGGCAAAACCCTAAACAAAGACAGTGCGCAGGGAAAAGCGACCTTTGTCAGCCTTTACGGTCTGGAAAAAGCCCGACAAACCGCCAAAGACTATATTGATGAAGCCAAGGAAATCCTCGCCCGGACATTTGGCGAAAAAGCGGCGGTTTTGCAAAGCCTGGCAGATTTCATCATCACCCGCAAATATTAATAAAACCACAAAAAAATAACTCCCGAATTTCGGGAGTTATTTTTTCATCTAAGCAGAAGCTTATTTAATAGCATTAATTCTGAGCTGCAAATCTTCTTCAGAACCGCTGTTAAACATAATGCCGTCCAAAACGAATGTCGGAACGCCGTTTACACCGGCCTTCTGAGCCAGAGATGTAACATTCTGCAATTTAGCTTCAGTGTCAGCAGAAGCCATAGCGGCTTTATACTTGTCCATATCCAAACCGACATTGGCAGCAGCAGCGTCAACGACAGCTTCTTCCAATGCGCCTTCAACAGCAAACAAAGCTTCGTTCATCTCGGCAAATTTGCCCTGTTCTGCAGCAGCCAAAGCAGCCTTGGCTGCATAAGCGGAATTCGGCCCCAAGAAAGCAACCGGCTTAACAATAACCTTTACATTCGGATTCTTCTTGGCGATTTCTTTCAAAATCGGCGACATTCTGTGGCAATAACCGCAGGAATAGTCAAAGAATTCGACCAAAGTGATTGAACCGTCGGCATTGGCAATAGCCGGCGTATTGGTTTCATCAATAATTTCGGCCATAAACGGCTTGATTCTTTCGGCAGAAGCGCGTTCGGCAATCATACGCTGCTGCATTTCATACGCATTCAAAGCGCCGATAACCATTTCCGGCTTTTCCAACAAAGCCTTTTCAACGGCGGCAGCATCAACCCCTGCGGATGCCTTCTTCTGCTGCTGGCAGCAGATATAGCACATAACCAAAGCGGCAATGGACAGAACCAAAGCGACAATGGCAATCAATCCTGATTTTTCTTTATTCATTATTAGTATCCTTTAATAAAAGCAAATTACATAAACACTATTAATTTAACTAATTCCGCACAATTTACAAGACTAAAAAATTTTTATTTATCTGAATATTTATAAAAAACTTAACCTTTATTTAAATTTTGCTATATAATAGACTTGGGCTAAAAAAAGGAAAAGACATAAGGATAAGCGGGAATGTTCAATATCAGGGTTTCACTGTTTGCCAACACCAAAAAACTCGAAAACAAAATCGATACGTTTCATGACAAAGTTATTGACGCGGCAATGACTTTTAACAAGTCCATCCGCGTTTTTCTGCAGGAACAGCGCAGCGAAGAGTTCAAGAAGGTAAACAAACAAATCAAACAGATTGAACACGACGCCGACCAGCTCCGTCGCGACATTGAAAGCAATCTCTATTCTCACAACCTGATTCCCGACCTCCGCGCCGACGTTCTGGAGCTGGTTGAAAACATTGACAGCGTTATCAACCGTTTTGACGAAGTTTCTTACCGTTTTTATATCGAACGGCCGGAAATTCCCGCAATCTATCATTCCCGGATTATCGAACTGGTCGACCAGGTAACCGAATGCGCCGAGAACATGAGCATTGCCTCACGTTCGTTCTTCCGCGATTTCAGCCTTGTGCGCGATTATTCGCAAAAAGTCTATTTCATGGAACACGAAAGCGACCTCACGTCCGGCCATCTCAAGGAAGCAATATTCGATTCTGACATGCCTCTGGCCAACAAACTCCAGTTAAGCAATCTGATTGATGAAATCGACAAGATTGCCGACCTCGCCGAAGACTGCGTTGACGAACTGCTGATTTTCACCATTAAGAGAGACATCTGATGGACATAATGTTTTTCGTCTTCCTCAGCAGCGGCTTGTTCCTCGGCTGGTCCCTGGGCGCCAACGACGCAGCCAACATTTTCGGAACAGCCGTCGGCAGCCGCATGCTCAAATTTAACACCGCGGCCGTAATCGCCTCCGTCTTCATCATTCTCGGCGCCGTTTATGCCGGCTCCGGCGCCAGCCAGACACTGGGACAGCTCGGCTCTGTCAACGCCCTTGCCGGTGCGTTCATGGTCGCCCTGTCCGCGGCCGTTACCGTCTATTGGATGCTGGGGTCGGGCATTCCCGTTTCAACCTCACAGGCCATTGTCGGCGCCATTGTCGGCTGGAACATATACAGCGGCAAGCCGACTGATTTGGATGTCTTAAAAACAATCGCCTCAACCTGGGTCATCTGTCCGATTCTCAGCGCCGTCATCGCTTTTCTGACTTATTTTCTGGTCAGAAAAGTCCTGCGCCGTTCGCACATGCACCTGCTGCGTCAGGACTGTTATGTCCGCGCCGGCTTAATTGTCATCGCCGCTTTCGGCGCTTATGCCCTCGGCGCCAACAATATTGCCAATGTCATGGGCGTTTTCGTCAGTTCCAGCCCGTTCAACGGCATTGACTTTCACGGTTTCAGCCTCAACGGCACGCAGATTCTGTTTTTCATCGGCGCCATATCAATCTGTGTCGGCGTCTTCACTTACTCGCAAAAAACAATCCGCACCATCGGCAACAATCTGATGTCTATCACCCCAGCCGTTGCCTGGATTGTCGTCTTTGCCCAGTCTTTGGTTCTGTTTCTGTTTGCCTCGGTCGCATTGAAAAACCTTTTGCTTTCCCACGGACTGCCCGCGCTGCCTCTTGTACCGGTTTCCAGCTCTCAGGCAGTCGTCGGGGCAATTATGGGCGTCGGCATTGCCAAAGGCGGAAGAAACATCAGCTGGATGACTATCGGCAAAATCTCAATCGGCTGGGTAACCACCCCGGTAATCGCCGCGGGCCTCTGCTTTATCTCGTTGTTCTTCTTGGAAAACGTCTTCAATCAAACCGTCTTCCTGCCATAATAAACAGACGCCGCTGCAATCATCCGTCCGATTGTCATGCTGAGCTTGTTCGCACCAAAAGGCTCTTTCTGCGCTATCGCTTGCCAATCGCCAACTATCCCTCAATGTCATGCCGAACTCGTTTCGGCATCTAAATCAAGCAACAAGAACATACCCCAGCCAAGCAAAAGAACGTCATTGTCGGGCTTGACCCGACAATCCAGGTTTAACAAAGAATCTTTATGTAACCTGGATGTCCGAATCACACTCTCAGAGCGACATCCGAACATAACATTCAGATTCTTATTTTTGATTCACACCCCGCTAACTCATCCCTTAGCCGCTGTAAAAGTTCGGAGAGCACGCTTTTGCTAAAAGTGCGATATGTGAGTCATATAATAAGAAACCAGTGAAAATGTGAGGGAGTGTACACAAAAAGTACATGACCGAAACATTTTACACGCAGTTTCTGTATTAGATGACCACAGAGCGCGCTTTTGCTAAAAGTGCGATATGTGAGTCGAGTAGTAGGCGTCAAGGGTGAAAAAAGCGGAGTGTACACAGAAGTACATGAGCATTTTTTCAACCCGATGACAACGCACTAATCGACCACAGAGCGCGCTTTTACTAGCGTTTTAATTTATTCCAGCCACTACCACTATTATTGCTGCTTTTGGCCGCCGGTGCTGCTTTTTCTTCTGCTGTCGGAACGGGAGCGGTGTTCCAGTTTCTGATCGGCTGTGATTTGCTGCGTACGACTTTCTGCTGCTCCGCCGTCTGCGGCACGCCGATAGGCAACAGCTGGTTCAAAAGCGCCGGAGAAGTAAAGTCCCTTGTCTGCGCATTGAAGGAATTCACCATGACGTCAAGAACTTCCCCGCCCGGCTTAAAATTATAAGCCCTTACCTTACCGGCATAAAAAACCGCAATGGAATAACAAGGCGCCGACACCAGCACATCGGTAAAATCAACGCCGCGTACAAAACGGATCATCAGCTTTGGCCGAATAACACATTGCTCCGAGGTATTAAAGTCAATATTTTCAGGCGAAGCAAAAAACTGCGTTGCCATAATCCGCCGCAAATCTTCATTAATCACACCGCAAAAACCGGTAACCGCCATACCGTCAATCGTATAGCCGTCATAATCCGCCGGCCGGTTTTCGACACGATAACAAAAAGCCTGCTCGGCATTCACCACATTTTCGACCGCCGCTTTGCCGAGAGAATCAACCATATTCGGCAAAACATTGATTTTAGAACTGTCCTGCCGCCGCCAGGCGTCTTTATCCTGCTGAAAAGCCTGAACGCCTTCTTTTCGCATATCAAGCTGCGCCAAAGCCGGAAAAGATACCGCCAGGCCGCACAACAAAACCAGAGCTCCTTTATTCCACCGCATATGTTTCTCCTTCACAAAAATTCATATAGTCACAAATATAATGTCAATTCGCCAAGAATGCCAGTAAAAAAATTTTACATCCGCAACTGTCAACAGGCACAAAAAACCGCCGGAGCTGTCCGGCGGTTTTGCTGCGGTTCTTTACCACGGATCCTTGAACGACGTCGTCGGATCATCCAGTCTATCCGTATACGTGCTGTCTTTCTTCCAGCCTTTACGGAACTTATTTAACTGATCATACTTGTCAACATACTTACTCTGATAAGCCCCATTTGTACGATCAAAGTAACAGTAAACCGTTACATAAGCCTCCAGCTGGCGGCGCAAGACCGGGAACAGATTCCAAACCACCCACTGGTTCGTACTGCCCGAAGTATCATCAACCGCAATACCAAGCTTTTGAATATATTCTTTATAGTAAGAATACGGATACATAAAGCCCATAATCGCGCTCCAACCGACAAAACTATCCTTAGAACCATGCGGATACACATTGGCGCGCAGCCAGGTACTCTTCTGGAAATATAGCGGCATCGGTGCATCCGCAGATCCCTCAACATAGTCATTCGGATTTTTCGGCATATTCAGTGTCAGAATATCCTTGCGGTTCTTATCCGCACCTGACGGCGGTACACCTGCCTGCGCCATCGCCCAACCGGCCGGCGTAATCGTCACCACTTTGGCATATCCCGGCGGACACTGCGGTGCCGGAATAACCCCCAGCCACGGCGACGTCCAGCAGGAATAATCTTTACACTCACGTGCAGATTGTCCGGCATCAAGTCTGCCACTGCTATCGGGTTGAGGATTCAATTTTGTCCAATACGGAACCTCTTCATCATAGGTGTTATCAACCACATAAATACCTTTATTGATAAAGTCCGGCAAAATATCGCTCAAGCGCGCTCCGCCGCGTGAGGTCAGTTTAATATCATGCATCACCGAGGTATAGGCCGGATTAACCTGATAGTTTTCATACGGTGTTACATCTACAGAGCTATACCCTGTCTCTGTTCCATTTCTCAAAGGACGAGCCAGACTGTCCAGTGGTTGATTATCAACAAAACGATCAGCCTTAATATAACCAGCCGTATTTTCATCAACTTCAGCAATATCGCTATACTTAGAAGCAACTTCAATAATACCTTTGCGGATATGAACCGAGCCTCTATCTGCTTTCTCGTCATTTTCTACAGCAAAAATACTCTGCCCGTCTGTGCCTTTCAAAATATCGGCTCGCGTTTCTGTAATTATAGCACCAGTCTGCCCATCTACACCTTTTAAAATATCTGCTCGACTATCCGTAATTATAGCTCCGCTTTGGCCATTACTTTTCGTTAAAATATCAACCTGAGCAGGTTGAACTGTAATCCCAGCTTCCGTTAATACTCCCTGACTATTATTCTTTGCTAAAAGATCAACACGCTGAGGAGCCGTTATAATCTGACTGTTGGTTGCATCAGTTCTTACTTCAAACACGCTATTATCAACCAAAACATCACCCGGATTAATCACTACCTGATCTTTATCCTCATTTGTCGAAATAAGAACTTTTCTATTTCCAACCCTGATTTCATCATTAACACCAATATAAACATTATACCGGGTATTTACACCACTCCAATAAGCGGTAAAAGCATATTTATCATTTTCCGGATTATTTGAAAAATCAGTCTGTTGCAAACCGCCACGTAATGTCTTTGACCGCAAATCAGGCGTCATGATAGAACCGTTGACCGTCAGATTCTTCTCCATTGTAACATCTTCCTTGAAGTTTGATGGCGCATTAACAGTCAATGTTGTATTCGGTCCGCCAATGGTCACGTTACCTTTAAGATTTGTATCTCCGTTAACGGTTAAATTCTTTTCAAGAACCGTATCGCCCTTGACCGTCAGGTTTTTATCAATCGTCGCATTACCAGCCACATGCAAATCGCCTTTCAAATCGGTATTCTGCTCAACTGTCAGAATGCCGCCAATTGTCGTATCGCCTTTAATATCTGCCCCCTGCTCAACATTCAAACCGCCTTGAATATCAGCATTTCCTTCCGTAGACACGTTACCGGTAGTACCATCGACCTCAAACTTACCGTCCGCGGCTTCCAGCTTGCCGCTGATACTTGCGCCGGCATCGTTTTCCAATAACAACGCTTTATCCTTGTCACCGCCGGCAGCGTTATCCGCCGTAATAATCAGCTGGTTAACGTTTTCAATATTATGGCTGCCCAAATCCAAAGTCGTTCCCATCTTATTCAAATCCGGATATCCGGGAACTTCATTACGATACAACACATTTTCGTTCAGACCGCTGCCGTCAGTCACCGGCTGAATTGAAGCCGCCATAATCGACCCGTCCGCTTTGGATTGCAAACCAAGTTCATTCCCTATATCATTAATCGTCCAAATTCCCTGAACGCCGTTACCTTTCTGTCCCTGCGTATAACCGCCGTTGCTGCCGATCATCGCCGCAATGCGCGAGGCACGGATTAACGGAATACCCTCTTTCATTTTCGGGTCGGCAATAATAAAACCGGTCAGGGTCGCGCTGCTCTTGGCATTTTTGCTGGAATGTTTCTTAACCGCCAGCTGATAACTGCCGAAAGAATAACTGCCCTGAACATTACCGTCTTTATCCAAAAAGCCATAAGGCAGATAATCGCAAAGCTGCTGCAAATCAACCGTTGCCTTTGCGTCCTCATCTGTTGCAAAAGCTTTAAAATCCGGCTTATTGCCTTCACAATCGTTTTTCGGAGCTTCACCGCGCATAATGTCCTGATAATTGTCGCGCAGATAATCGTCTACCGCCTTAATCATAACACGCATTTGGCTGGCCGCGTTGATATCCTGCAGTTCGGTCGTCCGTTCCGCCGCTTTTTTATAAAGGATTGGCGTCACCAGGGCTATCAAAGCCAACATGGCCAAAGCCTCAACCATCAGGCTGCCGGCTTCTTTTTTAAGTTCGTCTTTTTTCAACATCTTCCGTCTCCTTACAACTGATCAAACGGCGTCATATAAACCATACAATAAGAACAAGTCCCTTTCGGGCCGCATTCCTTGGCAAAACTCTTCTGATTTTCTCCGCCGGCTTTGTCGATAATATACTGGGGAATAGACAGCCACTGATTGTTGCCGTTGTTTATTCCCATCGTCGACCCCAGCTGGTTTTTATCCTCCGTTTTGCTGATTTCCTGCGTATAGCCGAAGTTTGAGGCATTGCCGACCACCGTCTTCATGGCGTTAATCAAATCATTGGCCGGGCGCCCGCCCTTAATACTCTTCCACCGCTGCGGCACACAGCCGAAAGTAACCAGATAATTGATTGAATTTTCGGCATTGCAGTTGCCGTTGGCCGTGCTCAGCGTCGTGTCATTCTTGTCCAGACAATACATAATCGTCGTATAAGCGCCCGTACTGTTATATCCTGCCGGCAGATATGCCTCAAAAACATTGGTGGAAATTTCGCCGGCATTATACGGCACCTTGTCAGATACCAAATCGCCGATATATTTAACGGCCGCCTTATGCTGAATGACAATCTTGCTGACAGCGGCTTCCGCCTGCGGTTCAACATAAATCTGGCGCATGTCGGAACGCACGGAAAGATTAAATCCGTACAAAATTGCGATAAATGTTGCCAACACCACCCAAATATACATCTTTCAGCCTCAACACTCTTCTGTTTATCTCATCTTATCACAAACAGCCGCCTAAATCCAACATATCCGAAAGCCTAGGCAAAAATTTAACATATCTGTAACAAAACGCCTTTGTCTTGCCGTTACCTTATCCGAAATAATATAATTAAAAGTTAAAAAAACGCCTTCACAGCCGCCGGAAATGATATTTTCGTTTAATAAGTCGACTTTTCCTGTTTTAATCTGCGGAAGAATATAATACATTGCTGTAAAGATATCATTGAATTGGGGAATAAAATGATTGATATGGATGACGCTCTCGACAGAGACGATGAAGATATGGGGATGTCTTCATCAAAAATCAACAAAAAGAAAATCATGATGATAATCCTCCCGGCAATTATAATTATCGGGCTGGTTGTCAGTTTTTATACTGTGTTCAACAGCAATAAAAAAGCCGTCAAAAATTACAGCGTCGTCACCAACAGTAATGAAGACGGCACCCCCGCCAAAACCGTCATTTTTTACGACATGCCCGAAATTGTCGCTATTCTGAAAAACCGCGACGATTCGACCGCAACCGTCAAACTGAAAATCAGCCTTGAAACCTCTGATTTAAGCGAAGACAAAATAAACGCGCTTGAAGCCTTGTCCTCCAAAATCAATGACATTATCATCGCTCATTTGGTAGAGCTTTCCCCGGCGGAAATCACCGACAGCGAAGGGCTTTACTGGTTAAAGGAAGAGTTGCTGTACCGCGTCAACCTCGTAACCGACCCCATTAAAATCAACAGCATTAATTTCAAAAACTTTGAAATTCAAAACGACCATCAATAAGGAATACTCAAAGTGGCAGAAGAAACACAAAATAACACCGGCAGCGAAAACCAAAACCCGCAGCAAAACGAAGACTGGGCTGACTCGATTAACATCCGCGAAGACGAGAATACGCCGGGCGCCGCCGCAGGCTCTTCCAAGATTCTCAATCAGGAAGAAATAGATTCCCTCTTTGGCTACAGCACATCGGAAGGAATGGATGAAAATGCCGACAACATCGGCGTCAAAGCCATTTTGAGCTCGTCCATGGGATCATACGAGCGCCTCCCGATGCTGGACGTCGTCTTTGACCGCCTCATCCGCATGATGGTCACCTCGCTCCGTAACTTTACGCAGGATAACATCGAGGTGTCGATAGAGAGCATTGAGTCCATGCGTTTCGGCGAATATATCGATTCACTGACGCTGCCGACGCTGCTCTCCGTCTTCCGCGCCGAAGAATGGGACAACTACGGTCTAATTTCCGTTGATTCGTCGCTGGTTTATTCCATTGTCGACGTTCTGCTCGGCGGCCGCCGCGGCACTGCCGCCATGCGTATTGAAGGGCGTCCCTATACCACGATTGAGCTTAATCTCGTCAAAGACATGATTGACCTGATATTATCCGACCTGTCAACCGCTTTTGACCCGATTACCACCATCAACTTCAGCTATGACCGTACCGAAACCAATCCCCGTTTTGCGGCCATTGCCCGCCTGTCAAACGCCGTCATTGTTGCCCACCTCCGTGTTGACATGGAAGACCGCGGCGGCAGGCTGGACCTCATGCTCCCCTACGCCACGCTGGAACCGGTGCGCGACATCCTGCTGCAAATGTTCATGGGCGAACGCTACGGACGCGACACCATCTGGGAAAACCACCTGGTCGAAGAACTCTGGAACACGCAGGTCGAACTCAAAGCCTGCCTGAAAGAACAAATGATTAACCTGCGGGAAATTGCCCGTTGGGAAAAAGGCTCGTTCATCAATCTTGACATGGATCCCGGCGCCGACGTTGCCGTCGCCTGCGGAGATGTCCCCCTGCTGAGCGGCACAATGGGACGCAAGGAAGACAAAATCGTCATCAAAGTAAAAGGGAAAGCCGAAAAAAATGCATAGTTTGGAATTTATCATCAACATCGTTATTATCGCGTTACTGATTCCCACCATTATTTATGCTTACCGCTTAAATAAAAACCTGACGATTCTCCGTCAGAACCAGAGCAGCCTGTCAAAACTTATCCAGTCCCTCAACGAGGCGACGTTTAAGGCGGAAAACTCCATCCCCAAACTGAAATCCGCCACCCAGTCGACTTCCGGCGAATTAAAGGAAGTCGTCGACAGCGCCAAAACCCTGAAAGATGACCTGACGTTCATCAATGAGCGTGCCGATAACCTGGCCGACCGCCTTGAAAACGTCATCCATAACGGACGGAAAATAAAAGAAACCGCCGCTCCTGCCGCCGCCGCTGAAACGCCCCGGGCTCAGACCGCGGACAGGGAAACCGAAGAGCTGATATCCTCGGCGCGCTCTGAAGCCGAAATGGAATTGTTAAAAGCCTTGCGCGCAATCAAATAAGAGATAAAAAAGAAAATGAAAAACAAAAAATTCCGCATTTTGCCTGTCTTCATCTTCATGGCCGTTTTGATGCTGTCAATCCGCATCAACAACATTTTTGACAACATCAAAGACAGAAGCGAAAACACCGTCAGCTTTTCTTCCAACAGCGCTCAGGCTGAAGAACAAGCCGATACGGAAACCGCCGAACTCGACCGGATTCTCGAACAGTCCGATTCGGCCTCCGCATCCGCGCCCGCAGCCGGCATCACGCCGGGAAAAACTTTCTCCCAGTCGGAAATCGCCATTTTGCAGGAGCTGGCCGAACGGCGCGAAGCGCTTGACCTGCGCAGCAAAGAGATTGATAAAAAAGCCGTGCAGCTGAAAGTCACCGAAGAAGAAATCGGCAAAAAACTGGCGCAGCTTCAAAATTATGAAAAAAAGCTCCGTGACCTGATGCGCGAATATACCGCCAGGGAAAAAGAAAAAATCAACGCTCTGGTCAAGGTCTATTCCACTATGAAACCCAAAGACGCCGCCCGCATTTTCAACACGCTTGACCTTGAAATAACCACGGCTCTGGTGCGGGAGATGAAGCCCTCCACCTCCTCGGCGATTATTTCGCAGATGGACGCGGCCAAAGCCAAGGAAATCACCGATGCCCTCATCGGCAACAGCTTAAACAACAGCGGAGAATAAATTGCTGCAGGCCAAACACATCGCTAAAACCGGAAAAATGCTGCTGTCAGGAATACTGGCCGCGGCTTTCTGGCTGTGTCTGGCTTGGTTTCCGTCCGCGGCGGAAGCCTCCGTCTACTTTATGCAAAACAATAATCACCTGCGCATCAGTTTTGACATCGACCGCTTAAACGACTATAAGATAGAAAACAAGGACAAAACCCTGAAACTGTCTTTCACCTATCCGGTAGAAACCCGCTTTAATGAAATAAAGGAACAATATCCCAACCTCTTTGCCGACTACACCATCTCCGAAGACAAAAAAAGCATTGCCCTCAAACTCAATCAGGCAATAAACATCAGCAACTACCGCGAGGGAAACACGCTGGTGCTGGATGTCAGCATCCCCGAAAACGAACCGGCTGGACATATTGACGAGAATAAACTGGAAAGTGCCAAACTCGATTACAGCAAAGACGACGGCACATCAAAATTTTCCTTTGAATTTGAAGAACTCCCCGCTTACGAACTGAAAAAAGACGCGGACAAGACAAGGCTGATATTCGGCAAACCCGTAAAATTTCTAACCAGCTCTCTGGCGGCCTACCCCGGACGCGCCGCCGTCACGTTCCGCGAAGAAACGCCAAACCAATACGTCTTCACGATTCCCGAAGCGGCAAGCCAGTCTTTTGAAGAAAGCAAAAGAATCATCGTCTATACCGGTAAAGAGGAAAACGATGATACCGTTGCCGAAGAAGAAAACGGCAGCCACTCCTTGTTAAAAGTCCGCAGCCTGAGCTTTTCCTGGAATCAGCCGGTAAACATCGCCGCTTTCAAACGCGGCAAATATCTGTGGATTGTTTTTGACCGCCATCAAAAGTTAAACATAAAGGAACTGAGCGAAAACCTCGCCCCGCTGGCCAAAGATTTGTACCAACTTCCCAATCCTCAGGCAACAATACTTCGCCTGACACCCGACGACGATATCAAAATCGGTATCCGTAAGGAAGGTTTGCTGTGGATTGTCGACCTGTATACCGGCGGCAAAAGCATTCCAACGCGGGAAGTCCCCGTCTTCACCAGATACGACGCCCTCAACCGCGCCTATCTCTTTGCGCCGGTGACGGATGCCGGAAGCATTGTGTCAATATTCGACCCGGAAATCGGCGACGTCATCAGCGTAATTCCGTTCAACACCACCAGTTACGGCGTCACCACGCCCTATAATTATCCTGACTTCGACTTTATCAAAACAATCAACGGTCTGGCGCTGATTTATAAAGCCGACGACATCAACATCACCACCGGCAACAGCGGCGTTACCATCCGCCGCGACAACGGCGACCTTAACGTTTCGCATGAACTGGACGATTTAAAACGCCGCAGCCTGTTATACGGCGATGACAATATCGACAAACAGTTTGTCATGAATATTCCGGCGGAGATTTTGAACAAGCCGTTTAATGAAGCCGTCGAAGCGCTCGAGCAGGACTTAATCAAAGCCGATACCGGCAGCATAAACAAGCTTCGCCTGCGTGAAGCCGGATATTTTCTGAACAAAGGCCTGGGAAGCAACGCCCTGAAAATATTAAATGCCATGGAAAAGGAAAAAGCTCCGGAAAGCGAAAGCGACATATTCCACGGCATGAAAGGCCTGGCCAATTTCCTTGCCCGCCGCTATCAGGCCGCTTTAACGGAATTTTCTTACGGCAATCTTGATAAAAACGAAGAAGCCCAATTCTGGAAAAAGTTGACGGCAACGGCTCTGTCCCCCAAGGCGGAGGATAATCAGGAATTGCTGTCATACACGTATATGCTGAAAAATTATCCGGACGAGATTCGCCGCCGCATCGCTCTGGTTGCCATTGAACCGGCATTTATGGTAAACGACGACCTCAGCATCCAAAATTATATCGACATCATCCGGGATTCAAACAGCCCGCTCGACCAGGAACCGGCAATCAACTATTATAACGCCCGTAAACTGGAGCTTATGGGATATCCGCTGAATGCCATCCGGGAATACCGCTACGCCGCCAACTCTAATTCCGCATATTTTTCCTCTCTGGCCCGCCGCCGGATTGTCAATATCCAGCGCCGCACCAACACCATCTCTCTGGACAAGGCGGCGGCAGAATATGAAAAGCTGCGTTATGCCTGGGGCGACCGGGAATTCAAAATCGGCCTGCTGGAAGAACTGGCGGCAATCTATACCCAAAACAAAGAATACCACAAAGCTTTGGAAACGCTGGAAGAAGCCCGCGAACAAACGACCGCCGAAGAGAAAAAACGCCTCACCCAAAAAATGGTCCGCCTCTTTGAAGACATTTATTACAACAATCAGGATGACAATATTCCGGCCTTAAAATCGCTTGCCTTGTATCAGGATTACAGCTGGCTGGCACCGATGAGCGAACACTACAACGCCATTGTCCAAAAACTGGCCGACCGCCTCGTCGCCGTCGACTTGCTCGGCCGCGCTTATAATATTCTGGAAACCCAGCTGTCCACAGGAAACCTGACGCCCAACGAAGCAGGAACCGTCGGCACCCGTATGGCGCTGATAAACCTGTTCAACAACCAGCCGGAAAAAGCCGTCGCAATTCTCGATAAAACCGAAAGCGACCGCCTGACGCCGACAATCATCGCCCACCGCCGTATCATCCGCGCCAAGGCTTTGTCCGCATTAGGGCGGCCGCAGGAAGCGCTTGACCTGCTGAAAGAAGATTACAGCCGCAACGGCATTCTCGTCAAAACCGAGATATTCTGGAACAACCGCCAATGGGGAGATGCCGCCGACAGCATCAAATACCTGATTGAAAAACCGCAAAAAGGCCAACCCTTGACCAACGAGCAAATCCAGCTTATATTGGAATGGGCAACAGCTCTGAAAAAAGCCGGAAGAGAAACGGTCATCGTCCGCCTCCGAAATACGTTCAAGCCATACTTCCAGGACACGCCCTACATCAGTATCTTTAACGTCCTGACGGACACCTTGGAAGCGGATAAAATCGATATTAAAAATATTGATGAAACAATCAACAACATTTCGGCTTTCAGCAACTTTGCCAAAATCTACGCGGAATCAATGCAGAAAAGCAGCTTGAGTGAAACCATAAAATAATGATTAATAAAAAGTTCAAAATAGAAAGCCCGTATGAACCGGCCGGCGACCAGCCGCAGGCAATCAGGGAATTGTGCGAGGGACTGGAACGAGGTGACAAAAGCCAGGTACTTCTCGGCGTTACCGGCTCGGGAAAAACTTTCACCATGGCCAAAATCATTGAGCAATCGCAGCGCCCGGCACTGATTATGGCGCCGAATAAAATTCTTGCCGCCCAGCTCTATTCCGAAATGAAAGAATTTTTTCCTGACAACCATGTTGAATATTTTGTCAGCTACTATGACTACTACCAGCCGGAAGCCTACGTTCCCAAAACCGATACTTATATTGAAAAGGATTCGGCGATTAACGAACAAATTGACCGTATGCGCAACGCCGCCACCCGCAACATTCTGGAATGCAACGACGTTATCATCATCGCCTCTGTTTCCTGCATTTACGGCTTGGGCGACGTTGAATCCTATTCGGCCATGACCGTTAACCTGCATGTCGGCGAAGAAATTGAACCCAAACTGATTTACAAACGCTTAGCGGAACTGCAATATGAACGCAACCAGCAAAACTTCGTCCGTTCCACCTTCCGCGTCAACGGCGATGTGCTGGACATCTTCCCGGCGCACTATGAAGACCGCGGCTGGCGTATCTCCTTTTTCGGAGATGAAATAGAAAGCATC
Organism: Pseudomonadota bacterium; assembly: GCA_030536665.1. GTDB lineage: Bacteria > Pseudomonadota > Alphaproteobacteria > RF32 > CAG-239 > HGM16780. The sequence continues at coordinate 702 of JAUNPO010000010.1, read as the reverse complement.
TGCGAATTCGATTCGCTAACCGGCAAAAAGACCGCCGACTTGCGTGACATTGTCATCTACCCGGCCAACCATTACGTCACGCCGCGCCCGGCCTTGTCACAGGCCATGGTCGGCATCAGAAAGGAACTGGCCGAACAGCTGGAAACTTTCCGCAATGAAAACAAGCTGGTCGAAGCCCAGCGCTTAGAACAAAGAACCCGTTTTGACCTCGAAATGCTGGAAACGACCGGCCACTGCAAAGGCATCGAAAACTACTCGCGTTACCTGACCGGGCGCAAAGCCGGCGACCCGCCGCCAACCCTGTTTGAATACCTTCCCCCTAACGCGATTATTTTTGTTGACGAGAGCCACATTTCCATTCCGCAAATCGGCGGAATGTTCCGCGGCGACCGCAACCGTAAAGGCACTTTGGCGCAATACGGTTTCCGCCTGCCCTCCTGCGTTGACAACCGTCCGCTCCGTTTTGAAGAATGGGATCAGATGCGCGGCCAAAGTATTTTCGTATCCGCCACGCCCGGCGACTGGGAACTGGAACAAAGCCAAGGCGTCTTTGCCGAACAGGTCATCCGCCCGACAGGCCTTCCCGACCCGGTTTGCATCGTCCGCCCGGTTGAAAACCAAATCGACGACCTGATGGAAGAATGCCGCAAAACCGTTGCCAAAGGCGAACGTGTTCTGGTCACGACCTTAACCAAAAAAATG
>JAUNPO010000139.1 GCA_030536665.1 Pseudomonadota bacterium | reverse complement strand
TCTTGCGTTTGTTCGGGGACGGACTGGTGCACGGTAAATCAGAACTGCGCGGCTTTGGGCTATGCCAAGCAGACCTGCTCCGGGACGGCGGTTAAGTGCCCGTTTGATACGGGGTATAGTTACTGTTTATAGTGGAGTAAAAGTTCGTATTTTGGGCTAAGAGTAGGGATTGTCCTTGAGGAGGGGAAGTTAGGAGAGGATGAATTAGAAAATATTATTTTTGATTCACACCCACCCTAACCCTCCCTACCTCAGGGAGGATATGTAAGGAAAAATTTCCCTACTCAAGGGGAGGATAAGCGGATGAATGTTTTAAAGGAGTTATAAAAAATGAGAAAGGTAAGAGAAACAGATGAGAGTTTGAACAAGGGGAGAGATAGCTTTTGCTTGGGAGAGTATGTTCTTGAGGGGCGTTTTAGATTTAGGGGTGAGATCCTAAACATGCCGCAGCGTAAACCCCACAGTTTTGCAGCCGAGTGGAACTCGGGCAAAACTTGCTCCCCTTCTTCGAGGGGAGAAGTAAACGGCGCGGCTTTCAGGATGACATTGATGTTGTTGATTGCTCCTTTTATGGTGGGGAATGCGGGGGCGCAATGTGTGGCAACACAGGATTGCGCCAGTTTGGGATACACTGAAACCTCTTGTCCCAACGGCGGCTTAAAATGTCCGTTTGGGAATACGTGGAGCTGCAAGGCGGTAGAAAGCGTCAACGAAGACCCGAAAGATATTCAATGTTACAACAGTTGTTGTATTGGTTACATATATCATTCTGACGGATCTTGTTCCAAAATGCCAAATACGGCAAAAGTGGCCCTTGGCGTTGTTGTCCTGTTGGATGGTAAAGGGCATGGGCAAGCTGTTGCCACCAGCACTACACATGGTTCTTATGATTGGAACCTCCGTGATGAACTTCCTTCCCTTCCGACTTATCCTTTGTGGAAAGATGCGATTGATGATTATGACAGTTGTAAAAATACTGATGCCCTTGTCGCAGTTAACCTATCCATAGCTCAAGCCGCTAAAAGCTTTTCTCCCTCGAATGCTCCAACAACATCGGGGCGTTGGTGTGTTCCTGCGGCCGGCGTTATAAGCAATTATCATCGCAACAAAGATGCTGTTAATGACGGGCTTACAAGATTAAATGCGTCTCCATTAAGCTCTGAAGCATGGACATCAACCTTAAATTCCTCGGGTTACCAGCGCGCCGGATGGACTTTTCAGCTGTCACGGGACACCAATGATGGCTTATCTACGCTTGATTATGGAAAATACACTGCCGTTATTTATCCGGTTATTGAATTTTAAACTGTTTTATGCCGATTGGCGGCCGGTAAGATGCACAACAGAAACAGGCTTGTCAGCCGGACCAAGCTGAATATCTTCAATTTTTTCGATACGGCGGGAGATTTTGCCGGAGGAGATTTTAATTTCATTAATATCTTTTCCGGCCTGTTCAAAATGGCGCCCCAAGTTTTCGATCCGGTCATCCAGGCGGGAAATATCTTCCACCAGACAGCTTACCTCTTTTTGAATAACACCGGCCTGTTCACGCATATGAGCATCTTTCAAAATCGCCCGTACCGTATTCAAAGTTGCCATTAATGTTGTCGGCGAAACGATCCAGACTTTCGCCCGGTATGACACCTCAATAACATCAATAAAATTGGCATGGAGTTCGGCATAGACAGCTTCCGAGGGCAAAAACATCAAGGCGGACTCGGCCGTTTCTCCGGGGATGATGTATTTTTCAGAAATGTCTTTAATGTGCTTCAAAACCGAAGCGCGAAAAAAACGTTCCGCTTCAATTTTATCCCGTTCCCCGGAAGCATTGCGCAAAGCTTGGTAGCTTTCCAACGGAAACTTAGAATCGATAACAATGGTTCCCGGCGGATTGGGTAATTTTAAAACGCAGTCTGCTCTTTTCTGATTGCTAAGGACTTCCTGAAAAGAATAAGCAGACGGCGGCAGAATCGAGGTTACCAAGTCATTGAGCTGGATTTCACCAAAAGCGCCGCGCGCCTGCTTGTTACTTAAAACTTCCTGCAAAGAAACGACCTGTTCCGACAGACTGGATATTTTTTGCTGGGCTGCGTCAATTTTAGCCAGGCGCGCGCTTAAATCATTCAATGTCCGGCTGGTTTTATCCGCAGACAACTGCAGCCCTTCGCCAACGTTTTTGGTTACGGCAAGCAGGCGCTCGTCCATTATTTTCAACATGGAAATCTTTTGTTCATGAATTGCCTGCGCCAACATTGCCTGCTGCGCCGAATTGTTTTCGTTCAATTGGCTTAAACGTCCGGCCAGCTCGCTTTGCGCCCGGTAAATGCTGTCCGCAAACAAAGACAGCTCCCTGCCGTTTTTCTTGCGGAAAACCAGATACAGCATAATCAAAAACATTACGCCGACAAGAGCAAGAAGGACTATGAGAGCCGTTTCCGTGTCAAAAATCATGAAATAGCCTTAGTTTTCGGGAAGGTGGCGCCCCATTTCCAAAAATTTTTCCGTACGCATTTTCTTCAAATCTTCAGTATTAACCGGCAAGAGCTCTTTCAGATGTTTCAGAATAACATTGCCGACTTCTTCAATTGCCGCCCGCGGATCGCGATGCGCGCCGCCAAGAGGTTCAGGAATAATTTCATCAATCACACCCAAATGTTTCAAATCCTGCGCGGTAAGGCGAAGCGCTTCCGCTGCTTCTTTCACCTTGTCGGTAGAACGCCACAAAATAGAACTGCAGGCTTCCGGAGAGATGACAGAATAAATGGAATTTTCAAGCATCAAAATCCGGTCGGAAGTGGCTATGGCAATTGCGCCGCCGGAACCGCCCATGCCGATAATCGTAGAAATAATCGGCGTTTTGATTTTCAGACATTTTTCGATTGAAGAAGCAATTGCTTCTGCCTGACCGCGCGCCTCAGCGTCAATTCCCGGATAAGCGCCGTCAGTGTCGACAAAGCAAATTACCGGCAGGTTAAACTTATCGGCCAAATCCATCATCCGCTGTGCCTTGCGATACCCTTCCGGCCTTGCCATACCAAAGTTATACTTGATACGGCTTTCCAAATCGTGTCCTTTTTCCTGACCGATGACAGCGACGGAAATCCCTTTAAAACGGCCAATTCCGGCAATCATCGTGGCATCATCGGCAAATGCACGATCTCCGGCCAGCGGGACAAAATCTTCAATCAAAGCATGAACATAATCCAGGCACTGCGGACGGTCAGGGTGGCGGGCAACCTGAGCCTTCTGCCAGGGAGACAGGTTGGCATAGGCAATACGGAGCTGCTTTTGAAGCTTTTCCTGCAGACGGTTGACTTCGCTGGAAATATCAACATCTTCCTCTTCCGCCAGCATTTTGAGACTTTCAATTTTTGCCTCGACTTCAACAATTGTCTTTTCAAAATCTAAAACCATACTGTTACTGCTTGTGTTCATCTCAATTTCTCTTTGAATATTAAAACTTTATACGTTATTAGCACAAATAAACAAAAATTTCGACTCTTATTTTACATGATTGTGAATTTTAGTGCGTAACCTGAGGATTTTCTTTATAATTTGATTGAAATAAAATGCAGATATACTAAACTTGGTTAAAATTTTGATTGGTTACAGCCTTAATTTAAGGAGATTTGCCGTGTTGGCCTTAACATTTTTCGTATCGGTATTTTCTACCGTTTTTTGGTTGATTTATGCAACTTTGTTCGTATCAGACAAGCTGCAGGGCATTTCTCCGATGAATCTGGGATTGTGGGACGCTTCCGTTTATGCGGCTTTTATCCTTGTTCCGGTTTTCTTTTTATGGGCTGTTTTCGGACATATCAACCAGTATATCGCCAACAAGAACGTTTACGGCAATCTTTCCGCCCTGATGAAACAGATGAAAAAAAACATGGACTATACGGATTTAGTCGCCCGTATTCTTCTGGAAGCGGAACAGGAAATCAAAGACGGCTTTATGCTCAATAAATTTGACGTTTTCATTGCCGACATGAATGAAGTTCTTTCTGAAATTATCCGCCGTTGCAGTCTTGCTTCCTCGGAACAGATAGAGAATCTGTGGACAAAGGTTCAAAACGGCGGCAAATGGTCTTTCGGCAAGGTTATCATCGAAATCAGCCAGAATCAGAGCGATTTTGCCCAGAGAACCATCAACCGTGCCAGAAATGATGTTGTTTTGGCAGGTTCTCTGCTTGAATTTTCCGCCAGATACCAGAGCCTGATTAACCTGCTGGAGCGCCATGACAAGGAGCATGTTTTTCTGAATATGGTGGAAACCGGCGTTTTCGGCAAAGTTTTTTCAATTATCGCGCCGATAGCCGATGAAGTTAAACGAAGCAAGCAAAACTCGGCAAACCGGACGACAAAAACAGCGCAAAAGATTTCTTCTCCTGACAATTTCAGCGCCCTGATGGCTGATCTCGGCGAAAATCAGGAGGAAGTCAAGGTTACGGACATTCGCGATTTTAAACC
>JAUNPO010000138.1 GCA_030536665.1 Pseudomonadota bacterium | reverse complement strand
ACTGCGGGGCTTTGGGATACGCTAAGCAGACCTGTTCCGGGGCGGCCGTTAAGTGCCCGTTTGATGTGAGTTATAGTTATTGCTTGTAGGGGGGAAAGATGAGAAAAGTTATTTTATTAAGCACAACGATAATGATTGCTCCTTTTATGGCGGGGGAGGTGTCAGCGCAATGTGTGGCGACGCAGGATTGCGCGAGTTTGGGATATACCGAAGCAAGCTGTCCCAACGGCGGGTTAAAGTGTCCGTTCGGAAGTACGTGGAGTTGCAAGAAGGAAAATTGTGATGCTTCTTATTAGTATACCTGCACCGGAGCAAATCAGACCAAGCCGTCAACAGGCGCCTGCAACGGGAAATATACATCATGCAGCTGTGCTTCCGATTATGAGTGGAATAATGGCAGCTGCAGTAAGGCTTTACCTAAATGCCAGATTGGCTACATTTTCTATACAGACAATACCTGTTCTTATAATCTGGACAGTACAAAAACGCCTAAAGGGGTCGTGGTTTATGTTAAATCAGGCGGCGGCGGGTATGCCGTAACAGGCCCCAGTTCCACTGCACCCAACAGTTATCTTATGGAAAATCACTATTATGATAATATGCCTAAATTAACATTAGCTGAAGCCAAAACAGATTTTACATCATCTGCAGGATTAGGAATTCCTGCCGGTGCGGCTCAATCTATGATGAATAATATGACCGAAGTAGCCTATGGATTGGCCAAAGCAGGATTCGTAAATTTCGAAGATTTCGCATGGGCAAATTACCGAAGTTTTACAACCAGTACAGCCGTTGAACCGACAACAATCGGCGGAGGAAAAGCTGTTTGGGGGTTTGCTTTAAGGCTTGATTACTATACAGGTTCAGGAAGTAATTTAACTTTTGAAACAAGTGGTTTGACACAAATACCACTAAGCGCTTTTGGGGGTAATATTTATATATGGCAAGGTTTTGAGTTTTAGGAAAGGAGAGAGGTCATGAGAAGAGAGAGAAAAATTTCTGTCCTGAATGTACAGCCCAAAGAACCCCACAGTTTTGCAGCCAGACAAAGTCTGGGCAAAACTTGCTCCCCTTGTCCCAAAGGGAGAGAAAACTTTTGCAGCCAATCTTAAATATAACCCCACGCCTTTCTTTTGATAAAGAAAGGCGTGGGGTTATCAGTGGAATTTCTTTATGCGGCCAGACGCTGAACTTCTTTTTGCAACTTACGTACAGAATTCAGCTCGATTTGGCGAACACGCTCCTTTGAGATGTTATAAGCCCGGCTTAAATCATCCAAAGTCATACTCTTGTCCAGCAAACGCCGTTTATAAAGAATATCTTTTTCCCGCTCGTTTAAGCAGTCCAAGGCCTGTCCGAAGAGTTTTTTGCGATACAGATATGTTTCATTCTGAGCCAAAACCTCTTCTTGATTAGGCTTTTTGTCAGCGATAAAATCCAGCCATTCACTGCTGTCGTCGGAAGACGAATCGAGATTCATATTCAATGAACCGTCATGCGCAGACAATCGGCTGTTCATTTCCGTTACTTCCTGGACACTAACATCCAGCGAATCGGCAATTTCAGTGATAATGCTGAGAGACATTTCCCGATCTTCAACCAGATTAAGCTTGTTTTTAACCTTACGCAGATTAAAAAATAACTTTTTCTGAGCGGCAGTTGTGCCGATTTTTACTAAAGACCAGGAATTCAAAATGTATTTTTGAATTGACGCTTTAATCCACCACAAGGCATAAGTCGAAAAACGAAAGCCTTTATCCGGATCAAATTTATCAACGGCATACAGAAGACCGATATTGCCTTCTGAAATCATTTCACTTACCGGCAGACCGTAACCTCTGTATTTTGATACAACCTTTACAACAAGCCGCAAGTGAGAAGTAATCAGTCTGTAAGCCAATTTGTCGTCTTTTGTCGCGACATAAGCCTTTGCCAGACGGAATTCTTCCTCAGGTGTTAAAATAGGATATTTACGAATACTCTGTAAATATCTCGCCATGTTAAGCTCTGGCGAAAAGTCAAGTCCACTAAGAGTCAAAGTCTTGTTCATTACAATTCTCCCTTAATTGGAACTTTTTCAGTTTAAATGAAGCAGATTAAATTACAACCTATACTTAAGGTTTATCTAATTTAATTCTATTCGTTTATAATCTCAGAATATTTAACAAATCTCTAATATCAGTGGGGAAATCCGAATTAAACAAAACTTTTTTTCCGGTCCGCGGATGAACAAAGCCCAATGTGGCGGCATGAAGCGCCTGGCGGGGAAAGCTGTTGAGATATTTTTTTATTTCAACTTTGCCGGGAAGAGTTGACTTATGTGCTTTTTCATAGATTTTGTCACCGACAAGACTACAGCCCAGGGAAGACATGTGAACGCGAATCTGGTGTGTCCTCCCTGTTTCCAAGTTACATTGAACCAAAGATGCCGTGTTTTGAAATATCTCCAAAGTTTTATAATTGGTTGCTGCCGGTTTGCCGCCGTTTTTTACAAGCGCCATTTTCTTACGGTCGTACGGGCTCCGACCGATATTGCCTTCGATTCGCCCGTTCAACGGCGAAGGAACGCTATAAACAACGGCAAAATACGTTCTTTCTATAGAATGTTCGGCAAACTGTTCGCACAAACTGCGATGCGTTTTATCATTTTTGGCAACGACCAGCAGGCCGCTAGTGTCTTTGTCAATACGGTGGACAATGCCCGGACGTTTTACGCCGCCGATGCCGGAAAGGCTGTCCCGACAATGGTAAAGCAAGGCATTAACCAAAGTTCCGCTATGCGCTCCGGGCGCCGGATGTACAGTCATTCCTGCCGGTTTGTTGACAACCAGCAAGTCATCGTCTTCATAAACAATGTTCAAAGGAATATTTTCCGGCTGAGGATTAGCGTCAACCGCTTCAGGTACAATAACCTGAAACGAATCTCCTACCCTTACTTTTTGGGAATTATCGGCAATGACAACATCATCGTTTGAAACATTGCCCTCTAAAATAAGACGCTGCAGCTGGGAACGAGAAAATTCAGGAAAACTTGCGGCTAAAAACTTATCCAGCCGCAGCCCTTTGTTATTTTCCTCTACCACAGGACTGAAATAAATGTTATTATCAGGTATTGTCATTTGTTAAAAATTAATCTTATGGCGTTTATACTTAATGTCTGTTCAAGATGACAATTTTTTTGATATTTGGCAAGGAAAAGATAATGAATAAATTAAAGTTAATTAAATTTGCGGTCGTTATTATGACTTTTCTGATTGTTTTCGGCAGCCTGCTGATGCTGACAACGCTCTATAAAAAGATTAACAAAAAACCCGTCGTCAGCGAACAGGACATTCATCTGAACGAACCGGCGGAAAGCCGTATTAACTCTATTTTAGAACATGGCAGATATATTTATATTGTTGTCAAAGACGGCGGCATACCCGACAGAATTGTTGTTTTTGATCCGGAAAGCGGAACAAAAGTTTCAACAATCCGTTTAAATTAGGAGGAAAGATGGCAGAGGAAGATGATGAGTTTGAACAACTCCTGAATGATTTTATCAATACTCAGCTCAGTGATGTTGATGTAAGCCTGCCCCAGCAGGAAAACCGTGCCGTTACTGAAGATGAAGACAATTTGCTTCAAGCTTCGCCAACGTCTTCCGCGGTATTGCAACCGGCATCTTCTGAAGAAGACAAAGATTTGGCGATTTTGAAAAATGAGGAAAAGGCTCTGATTAAGGCTTATCGGAATTTTAAGGATGCCATCGACCTTCTTGCCGGAGATTTTGACTTGAAAGCACCGATTTTTCGCCTGGAAGCCAATATGCTTTATCCCAATTACAAGCCCTCCTGCGGCAGGCTCATTGCCGAAGATACGGTCAACGGCTGGGATATTATGATAAAATCCCACCCCGAAATTAAAGGCAAAATAAATCCGCAGGCATCTGACGAAGAACTTTTGACCGTAGCGGAACAGAGCGATGATGACGCTTTGCAGTTCTCGCTTATTTCTTATGTTGAAATTTTAATTGAGATGGAAGGCTGTGAAATTGCCTACAAGCAACGCAAGCTTCAACACGAAAAAAGGAAAATAGAACGCGAGATTTATGAAGAACATCAGAAGAGAATCGCTCGGGCAAACCGCTATATTGAGGCAATCAAAAATCAGAAATTTCCGGTTGACGCCGAACGATTGGTGAAAAATTACTTCAAAACCGCGCAAAAAGACGCTGAGGGTGCTTTTAAAGCTTTGACACAAAATCCGGCAATTTTTGCCCCCATCGACTTCAGCAAAATCAAACCACGGCTGTTTGGTCTGCTTAAGGTTAAACCTCAGGACGGCATTAGAATCAACCGACTCATCGGGGACTTTCTGAAAAAGCTGAAAGCTTAGAAAAAATATAGACAAAACTTATTTTTAGTGTTAAGATAAAAGAAAAAAGCAAAAACCTTATTTAACGAGGGAAATCAAATGGCTGACGAAAAGCAAAACAAAGAA
>JAUNPO010000137.1 GCA_030536665.1 Pseudomonadota bacterium | reverse complement strand
CTCCCGGTCCCACACTTGGTAACTGATCTGCATCTCCTATAAATAAAAGCTGTGTATTTTTCCCGATTACAGAGAGAAGATGTTTGGCAACATAAATATCGAGAAATGAACTTTCATCGACAATTACAAGATCATAGCCTATTTGTTCCAAATGCTTCCGTTCGCAGCCTTCCTTAATTCCGAGTCCAATTCCTTTATGGATTGTTTTTGCGTCATACCCGGTGCTTTCTGTAATTCGCCTTGCCGCCTTTCCGGTAGGAGCCAGAAAGAGGAGTTTTTTTGAAGTCTTCCGTTCGATAACATCCGCAAGCACATTAAGTACGGCCGTTTTACCAGTTCCGGGACCTCCAGTCACAATTACCAAATTGTTCTGTAATACTTCTCGAACCGCAACCTTTTGCAGCTCATCCAGATTTATCGACAACTTCTGTTCTGAAACCCGGATTTCTTCATCTTGATTAAAATTGTAACCGAGATTTCCACGATCTTGCTCATGCACAATGCGAACAAACTCCTGTGCCACCTCTGTCTCAATGCGATAAACGCTTTCCCTAAAAACCTTATCGTCAGTCGTAACAATAATTTCTTTTGACCGCGCCATGTTTTCAAAAACGTTAAGAACTATTTCGTTCGCAGGGCGGGGATTTTTAAGAACCATTGGCAATGTAATAACTGACTTATCTTTAGACTGTTTGTTCCCGAGAAGTAAACTCACTGGCATTCCGAGATTTCCTTGATTTTCCCATTCGTGCAAAACATAAAGAATCGCCATCTTTATCCGGCTTATGTCCTGACCAGGAATCTTTGCATTCCGGACAAAATCATCCACTTTCGGGAAAGACATTCCGTCTACATTACATAGTTCATACGGATTGTTCCTGACAATAGAAACTGCATTTGCGTCAAAAACCTCCTCGATTTTCTGGATTATGTGCTTTGGGATCGCATAAGAGGAGAGAAGAGTATAAAGCTCTTCCTTTTTACGCGATTCTTGATATGATGCTTTTATTCGCTTCGCCTTTTTGCTTGAAATCCCTTGGATTTCTTTCAGACGATCAGGGTTTGCATCAAGTATATCCAGAGTATCCTCGCCGAATGCTTTATAAATTTTTTCGGCGCAGGCAACGCCACATCCGTCGATAATTCCAGAAGAAAGATAGCCCACAATGGAATCATGGTTCCGTTCCACTATCTCTTTGTGCCTCTGATAGCGTAGCTGGAGGCCAAAAGATGGGTGGACTTTCCAAGTTCCCTCCAGTTCATAAATAACTCCCTTGAACTCAGGGATGTTATTTCCGACTACTGTAACGTTTTCTCCTGCTTTACAATGATTTTCGGCATCAGGCGATATCACCAAAAATTCGGTAACCATAAAACCTGTCGAATTATTGCAATTCATTGTTCGTTGGTAGCAACACTTAATCACTATACCCACCAACTTCCAATGAATCTCTTCCTAATATTCCCGTATTCAATTCAAAGCGGATACTAGCGCGTTCGTCGTACCCTAGAGATTCTACAATTTCCTTGATTCCGTTATATACCGGAATCGAAAAACATACTATTTGCATCTGTAAAACAAGCGCAAATATTATTTCAGCACGCATTCCTTCGGAAATTCTATTTCCGCAGACGAACAAAAAATCGCAAGTTTCAAGTAATTCGCACCCCCATTTGAGTGCAAGTTTTCTTTCAACATCAATATCATCATTAAGTACGGTAGGCATGACATGATGCAACGCTTTCATGATAGTTTTAGGAAAGCTAAGTTCCAGAGCTTCCATATATCTCCGGCAGGCACGCATATTTGCCATGCGCCCATCTTGTGTAATGTGATTAAGTGGGCTTGCCACATATCCACGACTTATTTTATAGTTATTATTATCATTCACGACTATTCCTCCTTATACTAGGGAAGCGGATAGTGTCCGCCTCCCTTATTTCTTCACTTCTTTAAACGTCCATCTCCTCTTATCAGCAGGAATCCGGTCACGGTACTTTTCGTAAGCCGCCCGATTAACCTGCATCAATTTCTCTGGCGAGAAGACAACACATTCCTGATACAATTCAGGTAGATCTCTTTTCAATGCATCTTCATCGAGAATCTTCTGTCGAGACATTGTCTGTTTACTGGTAATATAGATCTTTGTGTCCTTGTCTGCTTTTAAGACACCCTTTTGTTCCTTTTCAAAAAGGGGAAAGAGTTTCACCAGAATTTCATTTTGAGCATCTCTGAATGCAGAGATCTCTTCCTCCAACTTTTTGATTTTTGCATCCATTCCCATGTATCGCCGCACATCGGGCAGATAAGTTTTAGGAATTTCAAAAGGCAGAACTGATGCCGCTGTTTCGCCATATAATCTTGCATAATAATTCACTGCAAGATTGGCATTCGCGTTTACCGGATTTGGTGGCTCTTTGCGAACCAGTCTGGAAATAAAGGACTGACATTCGGTAAGCATATATTCTTCCATTTCCAGATCCCGAGTAATAAATGCAAACCCTCTGCCTTTTCCAAGCTCCTCGAATCCCCACGCGCAGACTATGAAGATTCCCGTTACATTAAGACCGGCCATGTAATAACGGCACTGCCAATCATAGTATTCCGGTACGACGCCTTTCTTCCACATTTCAACGTCTTCGACGTTACTCGGAGAAGTATACTTAATTTCAAGAAGATATCCTTTTCCGTCAATAAAAATGAATGCGTCATAATTCATGAGCATCCATGGATAAAGCAATCGTCCATTTTTGTCTTCCCGCCCACATTGATACATATGCTTATCGAATACGAGCGATATTTCCTTATCTGGATACATCCTCCTTAAATCGTCCAAAAACAAACGAGCAATGTGCTCTTCGTTCAATTGCCCTGTTCGCTTGGATTCCCGATTGTACTCCACTGGAACAGCAGGAACAATCCCTATCTTTTCATTGTAAAGTTCAAGCGGCGTCTTCCATGGACTGATACCGAGGACAGTAGCTACATCACTACCTCCAAGCGTATAAGGTATATCACCGAGTGGGCCGTGTTCTCTCCATTTAAGCCAAGTTTCTCTGGATACTTTCGTTGCACTGGGAGAATACATAATAGCTCCAGTGCTTGTTTTTTTCTTTGTAATTTCCATTTTGCCTCCATATGCGGAAAGCTGCCAGAATCAGCAGCTTTTCCTTTAATCCTTGTATGGTTTATCGAACTCGTTATATTTGAGCTTGAGACCTCTGGAAATATTTTCTTCCAGATTTAATATCGTCTCTTGATTGCCTTCAGTATTTGTATACTTTACAATTAGCCAAAGGCCCATATAGATGTCATACGCAGTGCATTCAATCGGCCGGATCTGTTCAAATTCCGCTACCGCTTTTTCAGCAGCTTTCTTCGACAGATTCAATCTCTTTGCAACATGCATATAACAATCCTCCGGCAACTTCACCGGAATTTTAAGGAGCTTTTCCAAACTCTCTGCGGCTGCAGTATACATAGAAAATAACGCATCGCAATTATTCTCAAAATCTGTAATACTTGCCCCGTTCTTGTGCGCGACACACAGTGGACTTCCAATCCGTATATGATTCCCCCTATCAAGAAGATAAGGGTAGAGGTTTGCACCAGCTCTACCTACATCGGAGGTTATAAAATCTAACACCGGATAGGAATCAGAGCTAAATGGTTGTTTCCCCGCATCCAGTAAAGCATGGTTTAGTTTCTGGAGTAATCCCTTCGCCTGAGATTTCAGACTAATACTGACCGTCGTGTACATCTGCGTCACGCCAGCCTGAATTACTGTATATCCTGGGAAATTTTTATCCAGAGATGCCTTCAAACACCCCAAGAGATCATAAACAGGAAGTACCACGTAATCCTTAGGATCTCCAGCTTGCACTGTAGACACTTTTTCATCTCGAAAAAGAACCAGTGCTTTCTGATCCCATATACGAAAACCTGTGTTCAAGATTTTCGCAAGTTCATCCGGCTGGATGAGTGTGAGAGCAGTACCGGTAATTTTGGCTCGGTCACAAAGTGATGTAAAAGCCATAGATCTTACGGGAACCGTCCGGAGTCCCTTTTTTGTTGGATAGGTCATAAGCAGTCCTGATCCGTTCATTTCTTCCTCTACCGCCTCTTTTCCCACATCTTCAGATATTCCATATCCGTCCATGATGCTATCCAGAAGAATCGGGCAGTTTTCCAGCGGCACAAGCTGAATGTTACGAATCGTAATCCGGCTCCATTCATCCGTCTCCTTTTGCACCTTAAAGTACGCAAGAGCGTCTTCCAAGGTGCTAAAGTATTTTGCGCATCCTTCTCGAAGACGCTCATTTTTTTTATTGCTCATTAAGCAACTCCTTTCTGCCATCGAAGGCTTTTGTTTGATTTTTTTGGAATTAAGTATGAAAACAAAAAAAAGCCTGCAAATTCCTTCACGGAATTTACAGACTCAATTTTTCATCAACATCAAGGCTAATCAGTTGCCTTATTTCATACTTATAAAGCAATCATAACATAAGACACAAGCAAAAGCAATCCACGATTAGCAAAACCTCG
>JAUNPO010000136.1 GCA_030536665.1 Pseudomonadota bacterium | reverse complement strand
CATACATAATACGTATTTCCGCTGGAAAGCGTTATTTCGCGAACATATCCCCGCTCGTCATACTGCATATCTGTTATGGCATAAACCGGCGGAAGCGGCGCTGTCGAAGTTATAACCAACAGGATAAATATCCCGCAGATTCCCAGTATTCCCAAAATAATTTTTTTTGTTTTCATAAGCAAAAATTTTAACGGTTAATACTGCTATGCGGCAAGGACACGTCCTTAGTGCATAATGATAAGAAAAGTAATAAAATTACCCTTTCAATATAGTATGACTTTGACATTTTTGTCAAATATTAAATCACATACTTGCGGCTGATTTCCTTAAACTCTTCGGTTCCGGCTTTTTCCAGCCATTCAAAAATAACCATTTCCGAAGAAACAACGTCTATTCCGTTCCTTGCCATTCTCTGAAGCGCAAAGGCATGCTGGAGGTTCTCCCGGGAAGAACAGGCGTTGGAAACGACAAAAACGGCATAGCCCTGTTCCGCCAATTCCATCGCCGTCTGCAAAACACAAATATGAGTTTCGACACCGGCAATGACAACCTGTTTTTTACCGCTGTTTTTCACCGCGGCGGAAATTTTTTCATTACGCATCACCGAAAATTCAAGTTTCTCAAAATATCCGGCATCCGGGCCGGCTGCCTGACGGACATCCACAATCGTCTGTCCCAATCCCTTAGGATATTGTTCGGTGATAAGAAACGGAATATTCAGGCGTTTGGCAACAGAAACCAGTTTTGCGCAGCAATTAATGACTTCCCGGGGGCTGTCCATTGCCGTAACCAGCCTTTCCTGTACATCAATAATCAAAAGCAGGGAATTGTCCTTGTTCATTAACATGTTCTTATCCTAAAAATTAACTATACGGTTGACTATCTTTGCAAAATAAATAATACTTCATTAAAATAATTTAAACAATTACAAAAGAAGAGATACCATGAATTTTTTAGATTTGGGTTTAAGCGATGTTACAATCAAGGCAATGGAAGAGTTAGGAATCACTGAGCCAACCACGGTTCAGACTGATGTCATTCCCTCAATTCTTCAGGGAAAAGACATTTTTACCATTGCGCCGCAAGGCTGCGGCAAAACCTGCTCTTATGTTTTTCCGTTGTTGGACATTATCAGCAGAGCGCAAGAAAGCAATGTTGGAGCAGCACCGAATATTCTGATTATTACGCCGGATTCCCAACAATCCGTTGCCGTTTCCGATTGGCTGGCAATTTTTAACAAATATCATGCCGAAGCTGAAACCGAGGAAAAGGAAGCAGACGAAAATATTGAGAAAGAAGCCAATGTTATTATCGGCTCGCCGGATTTGCTGGTTGATTTGCTGGAAACGCAAAAAGTAGACCTGTCTAAGACCAATATCTTAGTTGTTGATGACATTAACCTGATTAAAAAAAGAAAGCAGCTGGATAATCTGGAAAAGATTCTTGATATTCTTCCGGCAGAAAAACAAAATATCGTATACACTAACCGCCGCTCCAAAGAAACGCAGGGAATCCTGGATAAGATTTTGAAAGCGCCGCAAGAAATTAAGGTGGACAAGGCGAAGGAGCAGGAAGTGCAACAAGTTGCCACTGCCGCACAGCCTGCTGACGGCAAAAATGATAAGTCCGGCAGAAAGGCATCCCGCAACGCTTCTAAAAACACCGCCCGTTTTGCCGAGCCGGTAAAAGACAAAGAAGCTGCCGAATTAATCAAAAAATTTGATACGTTTGCCGGTAAAACACCTGATTTTATTACCTATAAGGGCTTACTGGTTCGTGACGGCAACGCCTGATAAGGCTTTTTTAAGGCATAAAAAAGGACAAAGAAAACCCCTGAAATTGTTGTTATAATTTCAGGGGTTTTACGTATAAGCTAAAAAAAACTTTTTTTACAAAATGAGTAACCGGAGAAATGCAGATTTTCGTTGTTTATTATATTGATAGATAAAACCATCTTTCAACCGTACCGCAACATAATAATTCCGCATTTTCATATCTTCGGTGGTACTCCAAAACATATTTTCCAAAACATCCTGCTTGGTAAAATTTTGCAGACACCGCGCCAGTTTATCAGAATTTTCAGACAATCTGACGAGCTGTTTCCAGTTACCGAGCGTCCAGGTATGGCTATTTGTTCCGATAACCTCATATGCCTCACAATCTTTGACTGCTTCGTTCAGGCATAATTTCTGATTATAAGTATCTATCCCGACAATATAGATACGGTTTCCCGCATAATTGTCACGCTGATGATTTATATAACCAACAAAACCTATCGGAATCCGGCTCACATCATACTCTGACGAATAACTGAAATCATGGTAAACAAAATCGCCTTCCCGGCAGCCTTTTAATTTGTGATAATGGCAGGCCAGCAACGGATGTTTTAGAATCCATGCAACATTTTTAATAAAATGCATAATTTATCGTATTTAATAATAAAACATAAAGTTAGTTGATTGTCTGTTTTGTATTATGCACCGGCTTGAAAGTCAAATAAAAAAGCGCCTTTTCCGGCGCTTTATTTTTATGTAATTTCCGTTACCGCACGGAGGTTGCCGTCACGGCTGATTTGCACTACGCGCAACCGGCGGTGCATTTCCTGAATAGTTTTGTTTCTGTCTGCCGTCGGATAAGTATGAAGAATACGGTCGACAAAAGCCTCGTAAGCCGCTTCTGAGCTTTCGGCGTGAATAGTTGCCAGACAGTTGTCGTGACCGGACCCCATTAATTCCCAGATAGCGCCGGCATTGTTGGTCGAAATTTCGCCGCCGATAATGGCATCCGGCGTGAAACGTACAACGAGGTCAATTACTTTGGCATAATCAAATTCATTCGTCTGTTCCGTACGGGACAAAACGACATGAACCCGGTTGGGATGCGGGACAATCAATTCCCGGGTATCTTCAATTGTCACAATCCGTTTATGGATGTCGAGAATTTTAAGCAGGTTGTTTAAGAATGTTGTTTTACCGGTTGAAGTCGCGCCGCTGATAAGAATATGGTCACCGCGTTTAATGCTCAACAGCAGGCGTTCGTACGGATCCGTCGGATCTTTGATATTCTTCAACGGATTGATTTTATGAAGCCCCTCACCCTGCTTCAATCCATAATCCTGCAAACCGAACGCGACATCATCAGCGTGAACGCGGATTGTCAACGCAATGCCGCCGGTCAAATCGCCCTCGTCATACATGACGTTCTTTCCGGCAATCGCCGAAAAACGGTGATCGCCCGGAATCGTGGCATAAACAACCGGCGTTCCCGAAACGGGGTCAAACGGCAGTTCATAAGTATTGGCAATAATATACAGCAAATCCGTCAGGTAATCTTTGGTGAGTTTTTTATCTTCATACATCACCCAAGGATAGGCACGTTTGCCGCGCAGGCGCAGCCATATCTGTTCGGAGCGGTTGATGGCAACTTCTTCAATGTTATCCTGATTATACCAATAGGCCAGAGGTCTCAAGACAGATTCTAAAACTTTAAAGCTCATTTTCTACTCCTTTTAGAACAACTGCGGCACACTATTGTCTGACTTAACCGAAGAACTGCCCGCACCGCTGCTTCCGGACGACGTATTTGAAGCTCTGGCCGACGTCGTCGGCGGCGCAACAAGAACCGGCGCCGAAGCTGTGGTTGACGGCGGCGGCGGAGGCACCGCGCCGTTTATGGCAGCCTGTTGAGCTCTGGCAGCCTGCTGTGCCCGCTGCTGATTGCTGATTGTCGCATCATCAATCAATTTCGGGCTGGCAGCTTCCGCATCAGTGGCTGAAGACTGGTAGAGAACCTGTCCGCCCGTCGTTTCAACCCCGCCGCCGCCTTTGCTTACCGGCGTTGACGTATTCTTCTTAGCCTGCTCGTCGTTAATCTGAGAATGAACCTCTTTATCATCAACCAGCAGATTACGTTTTCCGCCCGTAGAATCTTCATCATCGCGTTCAGGTGTTCTCAACCACAAATCAACATTCGGGAAAACAATAATGCGCGTTCCGGCCGGAACATACGTCAACGGTTTGATATTTGACTTATCCGACAGAATCTGAGAAAAGACTTCATTCATCTGCGTCAGGAAGTTTTGGCGTGCATCGTTTGCGGCCTGTTGTTTCGGCGTTTCAACTTCATTTTCCGAGTTTTCATTCGGCGCCATCATATATGACGTATAGCTGGTAAAGGCCGTTGTGAGAATTGGCAGCGTATACTTCTTGAACAGCTGCTGGTCAAGATATCCCAACGCGCCGCCGCGCCCCATCGCGTCTGCGGTAATTCCCTGGAAAGTGAACAAAACGCCGTCGGGACGAATCAAACGTTCCCAACTGATTTGGACTTTGGCGGACTGCGAAGTCGATTCCGTCGTGGCAACCATGCTGTTTAAGGTTCCCATTAGCCGGCTGCCGGCCGGAATGATAATGTTACGCCCTTCTTCCGCATATACATTTCGTTCAACATAAGCCGTAATCGGCGTCGGATTGTTCGAATCTATAGAGCGGGCAATAACGGCCGGAATAGGCTTGTCGGCAAAAATCATTTCGCTTAAATCAACGCGCCATGAAGAAATTGATTTGTTAATCCCTTCATTATCCCAGTTTTT